>DATMEB010000060.1:0-25031 GCA_035557095.1 Nocardioidaceae bacterium
CACCGCGCAGTACGGGCACACGGAGTCGACGACCCGGTCGGCCTCCCGGGTGCGTGCGGTGACCTCGTCGCTCCATCGGGAGCGTGCCGACTCGCCGCGTCCGAGCGGGTCGTTGCCGGTGAGCTGCCGGTAGACCGGCCAACCCTCGAGGAACGTACGCACGCCCACGCCGTTGGCCCCTCTCGACGAGCTTCGAGTTCCTGTGCAGCCTAGTAACCGTTCTCGGCGAGATGAACCGGACTAGCATTCGAGTCGTGTCGAACCCCCGCCGTGCGGTCCCTCGTACCGACCGGCTGCTCGCCGAGCCCAAGCTGCAGGAGGCCAGCGCGGCGCTCGGCCCGACGCTGGTCAAGGACGCCGTGCACGCCGCACAGCAGCGGGTACGAGACGGTGCCCTCGATCCCGATGACGTGCTCGCCGCCGTGGTGGAGTCACTGCCGACGACCGCGACGAGCCTGCGGCCGGTGCTCAACGCGACCGGCGTCGTCGTGCACACCAACCTCGGACGCGCCCCGCTGTCGCGGGCCGCGGTGCAGGCGCTCGTGCTCGCGGCCGGCAACACCGACGTCGAGCTCGACCTGGACACCGGCCGCCGGGGCCGACGTGGCGCGGGCGCCCTCGAGGCCCTGCTCGCGGCCGTGCCCGAGGCCGAGGCCGCGCACGTGCTCAACAACGGCGCGGCCGCCCTGGCGCTCCTGGCCACGGCCTACGCCGGTCGTGAGGTCGTGGTCGCGCGGGGCGAGCTGGTGGAGATCGGCGACGGCTTCCGGATCCCCGAGCTGCTTACCGCGGCGGGCCTGGTGCTGCGCGAGGTGGGCACCACGAACCGGGTCCGGCTCGAGGACTACACCGACGCGGTCGGCGACGAGACGGCGTTCGTGCTCAAGGTGCACCCGTCGAACTTCGTGGTCTCCGGGTTCACCTCCAGCGTGCCGGTCGAGGCGCTGGCCGGCCTCGCCGTGCCCCTCGTCGTCGACATCGGCTCCGGCCTGCTCGGACCGCATCGGCGACTCCCCGACGAGCCGGACGCCGCGACCGTCCTGCGACGCGGTGCGGACCTGGTGACGGCGTCCGGCGACAAGCTGCTCGGCGGGCCGCAGTGCGGGATCATGCTCGGCCGGGCCGACCTCGTGCATCGGCTGCGCCGGCACCCGGTGGCCCGGGCGTTCCGGGTGGACAAGCTGACGCTGGCGGCGCTCGAGGCGACCCTGCGCGGGCCGGTGCCGCCCGTACACCGTGCACTGGACAGCGATGTCGGCGACCTGTGCCGGCGTGCGGAGGACATCGCCCGCCGGCTCGACGCGATGGGTACCTCCGCGCAACCGGTGGAGTCGACGGCGGCCGTCGGCGGTGGCGGAGCTCCCGGGGTCGACCTGGCCAGCGCGGCTGTCGCCCTGCCGGTGAGCCTCGCCGAGGCGCTGCGCCTCGGCGATCCCGCGGTGATGGGCCGGGTCGAGCGCGACCGTCTGCTGCTCGACCTCATCGCGATCGACCCCGACGACGACGCCACCCTGCTGCAGGCGGTGCACGCCGCCACGTCACCCGCGCGCTGACCCCCTTCTCGTCGAGCCCTTCTCGCCGAGCTTTCTCGTCGAGATTGCGCCGACGGCCCACCCGCGCCGGGGTCGAGGGCAACCGGCGCATGCGGGCCGTACGCCGGGGTACGGGCAACGGTGGCTGATGTGAACCGTGGAGGGGGCCCTCATGACGAACGACCAGGACGCCGGCACCAGCAGTGTGAGGGAAGCGACGGCTCCGGACCCGGACGACCCGCGCAAGCCGGCGAGTCCGCGTGACCTGAACAAGCCGTCGCGCACGTTCATCCTCAAGAACACCGTGCGCGAGTTCATGGACGACGAGTGCACCGACGTGGCCGCGGCGTTGACGTACTACGCCGTGCTCTCGTTGTTCCCCGCCGTGCTCGCGCTGGTGTCGCTGCTCGGTGTGGTCGGCCAGGGCCAGCAGACGACCGACATGCTGCTGGGCATCATGCGCGACCTCGGCGCAGGCTCGGCGGTCACGACGATCGAACCCGTGCTGCAGCAGCTGACCGCGACGTCCGCGGCCGGGGCGGCGCTGGTCATCGGGCTGCTCGGCGCGCTCTGGTCGGCGTCGGGCTATGTCAACGCGTTCAGCCGGGCGATGAACAGGGTGTACGAGATCGACGAAGGCCGCCCGATCTGGAAGCTGCGGCCGGTCATGCTCGTGGTCACGGCCGTGCTGCTGGTGCTGGCCGCCCTCACCGCGGTCGCGCTGGTCGTGAGCGGTCCGCTCGCCGAGGCGATCGGCTCCGCGATCGGGCTCAGCGACATCGCGGTCACCGTATGGAGCATCGCCAAGTGGCCGGTGCTTCTCGGCCTCGTCGTCGTGATCGTCGCGATCCTGTACCACGCCACGCCCAACGTGCGGCAGCCGAAGTTCCGCTGGATCAGCATCGGCGCCGTTGTCGCCATCCTCGTGTGGATCCTGGCCTCGGCCGCGTTCGGGCTGTACGTCGCCAGCTTCGGCAGCTACAACAGCACGTACGGCTCGCTCGGCGGCGTGATCGTGTTCCTGCTGTGGCTGTGGATCACCAACCTGGCGCTGCTGTTCGGCGCCGAGCTCGACGCCGAGACCGAACGCGGTCGCGAGCTGCAGGCCGGAATCGAGGCCGAGCGGAGCATCCAGCTCCCGCCGCGCGACACGAAGAAGAGCAGGAAGGACGCCGCGAAGGCCGAGAAGCAGGTCGAGGAGGGCGCCGCCCTGCGCCGGCGGTCCGGACGGCCGCAAGCCTGAACGTCGATCCGGTTACCCTGGCGCCGTTCGGGGGTATCCACAGGGTGGGCCGATGCCGAGGAGACCACGATGTTCAGGCGCAAGACGCAGGCGGAGTACCTCGAACCGGGTGCGCCCGACGACACGACCGACCACGGTGAGTCGACGAGCGCATATCCGGCCGACCGCGAGTCCGCCCGCGAACGGTACGGCGGGTTCACGTTCGCCTCCGCCTTCTTCGGATGGCTGGTCGCCGTCGCCCTCACCGTCCTGCTCGCGGGCGTGCTCGGCGCGGCGGCCGCCGCCACCGGCGCCTCGCTGAGCATCACACCGAGCGAGGCGCAGGACGAGGCCGGCACGATCGGCCTGGTCAGCGCGGCTGCGCTGCTCGCCGTGCTGCTGTTGTCGTACTTCGCCGGCGGCTACGTCGCCGGACGCATGGCGCGTTTCGACGGCGGCCGGCAGGGACTCGGGGTCTGGGTGCTCGGGCTCCTGGTCACCGTCGTCGTGGCCGTGCTCGGAGCGGTGTTCGGCCAGCAGTACAACGTCTTCGACCGGGTCGACCTGGCGAGCCTCCCGGTGCCCACCGACTCGCTGAGCACCGGGGGCGTGCTCGCCCTGCTCGTCGTCCTGGTCGGGACCCTGCTCGCCGCGATGCTCGGCGGCAAGGCCGGTCAGCGCTACCACACCAAGATCGACCGGGCCACGCTCTGAGCGACCTGACATCCGCGGCGGTACACCCGCTGCCGGGCCGGTCACGCCGGTCGAGTGGTCCGGTGCGCTCTGCTCAGTCGCGACCCGGCGCGTCGCCGTCGGTGTCGGCGGGCTCGTTCTCCGGGCCCGCGGTGGTCGGCTGAGTCTCCTCGGTCTCGTCGGCGTTCCCGTGCAGGCGTACCTCGTCGGGCAGCGCGTCGACGGCGAGCGCGTCGGTGTCCGCGGGCTGCTGCTGCGGACGGTCCGAGCGCGGGTTCTGCGATGCCATGGTCGGCTCCTCCGTCGGGTCGGTCGCTGGCGAGCGTGACTCCTCGACGCTCGTCCGCGCCGTACCCGCCGCCGACGAGCGGAAAACCGCGACGTATGCCACCCCGGCTTGCTCGCCGGGACTCGTTTCGCCGCCTCGGCGTCGGGCACCGCAAAGACAGGACTGAGGAGGGGGTGCGCATGCGGCTACCGTCACCGCGCGGGCCGATGAGCCGGTGGTGCGTCGACGCGATGACGGGCGCGTCGCCCCCGGACACGCTCGACGCCGCCACGGTCGGCCTGGCGGAGGTGGACCCCCTCACCGACGACGACGTCCAGCTCGCGCTCTGGATGCTCTACGAGCTGCACTACCAGGGCTTCGACGAGGTTGACCCCGCGCTGGAGTGGGAGCCAAGGCTGCTGGGCGCACGGCGTGAGATCGAACGGCGGTTCGAGGCCGTGCTCCGCGAGCGCACCGACGCCACCGTCGACGCGGTGGTCGCGGACTCGGAGGGCAGCGCAGACATCGCCGGAGCGCTGTTCGGCCTGTGCGCCGACGACGACGCGCCGGACGTACTCACGCACCTGCACCGATCGGGCGACCGGAGCCGCCTGCTCGAGCTGCTCGCGCACCGCTCGGTCTACCAGCTCAAGGAGGCCGACCCGCACACGTGGATGATGCCGAGGCTGCGCGGTGCAGCCAAGGCGGCACTGCTCGAGATCCAGTACGACGAGTACGGCGCCGGCCGGGCCGAGGACATCCACGCCACGTTGTTCGCCGACACCCTCGAGGCCTGCGGGCTCGACAACGGCTACGGCGCCTACGTCGAGGACGCCCCCGGCGCCACGCTGGCGATCAGCAACACCGGCTCGATGTTCGGGCTGCACCGCCGGCTGCGGGGTGCAGCGGCAGGACACTTCGCGGCGGTCGAGGCGACGTCGTCGCTACCGAGCCGGCGGATGTCGGCCACCCTGGAGAGGTTCGGGTTCGGCGCGGCCGCGACGCGCTTCTACGACGAGCATGTCGAGGCCGACGCGGTGCACGAGCAGGTGGCCACGCGTGGGCTGTGCGGCTCGTTGGTCGAGCAGCATCCCGAGCTCCGCGGCGACGTCTTCTTCGGCGCCGCCGCGTGCCTGCTCGTCGAGAGCCGGTTCGCCCACGCCGTGCTCACCGCATGGCAGGAGGGGTCGCCGTCGCTACGGCGGTCGGCACCCGACGGGTCGCGTGCCGAGCGTGCTACCCCGCACCTCGCCGGTCAGTGGGCAGCGGGATGAGCGCGACGCACGACGGTCCGCGGCCGCAGCTGCGGATCTGCCCAGGCGGTCCGATGCTGGTGCGCGGCGCTGCCTCCGTCACCACCGATGACGGCCGCGTCCACGAAGTGCGCCGGCCGGTCATCGCACTGTGCCGGTGCGGCTTCTCGGGACGCGCGCCCTACTGCGACGGCTCGCACAAGGCCGTGCCGACGAGGTGAGCCGAGCCGCGGTGCGCGGTTAGCAGGCAGTCCGCCGGGTACCCGCCACAGGACGGGCCCGGCAGCAGATGAGGCCCTCCCACCAGGAGTCTGACGGCGGCTCCCCCGATGGCGAACACGAAGGAGGCCGGCGGCGATGAAGGCACTGACATGGCACGGCAAGCGCGATGTGCGGCACGAGACCGTTCCGGACCCGAAGATCGAGGAACCCACCGATGCCGTCCTCAAGATCACCTCGAGCGGGATCTGCGGTTCGGACCTGCACCTGATCGAGGTGCTCGGCCCGTTCATGGGCGAGGGCGACATCCTCGGTCACGAGCCGATGGGCGTCGTCGAGGAGGTCGGCCGGGACGTCGACAACCTCAAGCCCGGCGACCGTGTCGTCGTGCCGTTCCAGATCGCCTGCGGCGGCTGCTACATGTGCGGCCAGGGCCTGCAGACCCAGTGCGAGACCACACAGGTCCGTGACCAGGGCATGGGCGCGGCGCTGTTCGGCTACACCAAGCTGTACGGCCAGGTGCCCGGTGCGCAGGCGGAGTACCTTCGGGTGCCGCAGGCGCAGTACGGCCCCATCAAGGTGCCGGAAGGCCCGCCGGACGACCGTTTCGTGTACCTCTCCGACGTACTCCCGACCGCCTGGCAGGCAGTCGAGTACGCCGACATCCCGCCGGGTGGCAGCGTCACCGTGCTCGGGCTCGGTCCGATCGGGGACATGGCCTGCCGGATCGCGGCGCATCGGGGCCATCGGGTCATCGGCGTCGACCTGGTACCCGAGCGGCTCGCCCGCGTGCGCCCCTTCGGCGTGGAAGCGATCGACCTGAGCGCGGCGGGCGACCTCGGCGACGCCGTCCGCGACATCACCGACGGCCGAGGCACCGACGCGGTCATCGACGCGGTCGGCCTGGAGGCCCACGGCGCTCCGGTCGCCGGCTTCGCCCAGAAGATGACCGGTCTGCTCCCGAGTGCACTGGCGCAGAAGCTGATGCAGACCGCCGGTGTCGACCGGCTCTCGGCGCTGCACCACTCGATCGACATCGTCCGCCGCGGCGGCACGGTCTCGGTGATCGGCGTCTACGGCGGCATGGCCGACCCGATGCCGATGCTCACGATGTTCGACAAGCAGGTCACGATGCGGATGGGGCAGGCCAACGTGCGGCGCTGGGTCGACGACATCATGCCGCTCCTGGAGGGCTCCGAGGACCCGCTGGGCGTGGACGGATTCGCCACCCACCGGCTGCCGCTGAGCGAGGGGCCGCAGGGCTACGAGATGTTCCAGAAGAAGGAGAACGGCGCCTGCAAGGTCGTGCTCTCTCCCTGAGCCCCGTCGACCGGTACGACGGTTCCAGGACGGTCGGCACTGGGCGCGGGGCGTTTCCCGGAAAGGGGATACTGGCCCACATGGACGCACCCCGGCTCAGCGACGAGGCCTTCCAGACCGCGCAGGACATCGCCCGGGTCGCGCGCGAGACCGGCATCATGGTGGCCACGGCCGAGTCCCTGACCAGTGGCCAGATCGCCTGCCACCTCGGCGCGGCGTCCGAGTCGTCGCACTGGTTCAAGGGCGCTGTCATCGCCTACGACAACGACGTGAAGTACAAGGTCCTGGGCGTACCTGCCGGCCCGGTGGTGACCGCGGAGTGCGCAGAGGCTATGGCCCGCGGATGCCGCGACCTGCTCGAAGCGGACATCGCGGTCGCGGTCACCGGTGTCGGCGGGCCCTCGGAGGAGGAGGGCAGGCCCCCGGGCTGCGTCTACGTCGCACTGGTGAGCGGGGAGTCGGCGAAGGTCGAGCATCACCAGTTCGACGGCGAGCCACTGGAGGTTCTCGTCGCGACGACCCAATGTGCGCTGTCGATGTTGCACGAGCGCGTCGCGGCGGCGTCTGCCGGCCGCTGAGGCGGAGGCAACCCGGCAACCCAGCGAGAAAGCGCCGGCCCCGGGTCGCTACGAGACCCGTGACCGGCGCTCCAACTCGGACGAGATGCGCCTGAGCTCAGTCTTCGCCGTCCTCCTCGGTGAGGTCCTCGCGCAACCGCTGCAGCAGCGCGCTGAGCAGCCGCGAGACCTGCATCTGGCTGATGCCCAGCTCGGCGGCGATCTGTGTCTGCTTCCAGCCCTTCTCGAAGCGCAGGGACAGCAGCCGCTTCTCCCGATCGGACAGCCGGGACAGCACGGGTGCGAGCACCTCGTGGTTCTCCACCCAGCCGAGGTGCCAGTCCTCCTGACCGACCTCGTCGGCCAGCGAGCGTGACGACTCCTCCCACCCGGCGGGCATGTCCAGCGACACCAGGTTGAAGTATCCGTCGCTGGCCAGGGCCTCCATGACGTGGTCCTCCTCCACGCCGAGCTCCTCGGCGAGCTCGGAGGCGGTAGGCGACCGGCCCAGCGTCTGGGTGAGCGCAGGCTCGCAACAGGCGATCGCGTGCTGCACCTCCTGGATGCGACGCGTCGGGCGGATCGCCCAGCAGTAGTCGCGGAAGTAGCGCTTGACCTCACCGGTGATCGTCGGCACGGCGAATGCCAGGAAGTGGCTTCCGCTGTCGACCTCGTAGCGGTCGACCGCCTTCACCAGGCCCAGATGTGCCACCTGGACCAGGTCGTCGAGCTCGGCGCCACGCTGACGGTAGCGCCGGGCGATCGACTGCGCGACGTGCATGTTGAGCAGTACGACCTCGTCGGCCAGCCGCTCGCGTTCGGGTTCATCGGTCGTCTCGGACCGGCGACGCAACATCTCTTGGGTCAGCTCTTCGCGACCCTGAACTTCACCGAGATCGTGAATGGACTCGGGATTCGTAGTGGCAAGTGAACCAGTCATTCGTCAAGCTCTCCCCATCAGTTTGGAGAGTTTCAGTGGCGCATTGCTTGACCACCAGTTGCCAGGACAACATTGCTCCGTCGGCCCGTGCAAGTTCACGATAGGTGAGCGCACGGTGCCAGGCCCGTCCTGAAGACCGTTACTGCCTTACACCAACCCCTACCCAGGGGAGAGCGCGGTAACACGCGAAAACGCGTATTTCCTGGTCACGCGGCGTGTCGCGAGGCTCTCCGCACGCTCAGACCCGACAACACCTCGGCATCGCGCTGTCACGGCCACGCACCGTCAGGTTTCGGTATGAGAGGTTTACCCGAACCTTGCTGTCCCTACTACGGCCCCCTCGCCCAGGGGGTCAGCTCGCCGGGCAGCCGAGAACACTCGTCATGCTGACGCTATCGCCCCGCGACCGAGCGGTACCCGGCGCCGGCGGCGTGTAACCGCTTGCGCGGTTTTCCCGCCCGTGCCCGCGGGTACGCACCGCGTGTGACCGGACCCGGAGGCCGACGTGGCACGTGAGTGGCAACCCGGTGCCGAGGAGTTCCTGCCGAACCGTTCCACGTTGCCGCGGCTGCGCAAGGCGGTACAGGAGTGCCGGGGCTGCGACCTCTACCGCGACGCGACTCAGGCGGTCTTCGGCGACGGGGCGCGCAGACCGCGACTGGTGATCGTGGGCGAGCAGCCCGGCGACGTCGAGGACCGCAAAGGTGAGCCGTTCGTGGGTCCGGCGGGCAAGCTGCTCGACAAGGCACTCGACGCAGCCGACATCGATCCGGGCTCGGTCTACCGCACCAACGCGGTCAAGCACTTCCGGTTCCGCGGCAGCGGCGGCAAGCGTCGCATCCACGCCAAGCCCGACCGTTGGCATGTCACCGCTTGCAAGCCGTGGCTGCTGGCCGAGATCGAGGTGCTGCGTCCGCCGGGCGTCGTCGCGCTCGGCGCGACCGCCGGACAGAGCCTGCTCGGTTCGTCGTTCCGCGTGGGCACGATGCGTGGGAAACGGATCGACGCACCCGACCTCGCCTGCGACTGGGTGGTGGCGACCACGCATCCGTCGGCGGCACTGCGCGCCGAGAACCGCGACGAGGTCTACGACGGCATCGTCGCCGACCTCCGGGTCGCCGCGGCGGCACTCGGCGACTGAGCCCTCGGCTGAGCTCACGGCGCTCGCGCACGCCCCGCCGCTGTCGCGTGCGTACCGCGCTCTCCTGCCGTTTTCGCCGCGTTTGCCGATGGTGCCCTCGGGCACGGTGCCCACGAGAAGGGATGGAGGCGATGACGCATGGGCTTGGCCGTCGCAATCGTCGTAGGCCTCGTCGTGCTCGGCATCATCTGGGTGGTGGTCTCCGGGGCCGCTCTCGGCGGGTCCGCCAAGGTGGCCGCGAAGCAGGACTCGCCCCTGGATCCAGGCATCGAGACACTGCGGTACCAGGTCCCGGACGCGCAGGACCCCGTCGTGCTGGTGACCGCGCTCGACCGGGCCGGCTACACCGCCGACCTCGGTGAGTCCGGCGGCACGAAGAACCTCACGATCACCTGTCCGGCCGGCCGCGAGCACGAGCGTGCGCGGATTCGCTCGGTGATCGCCGAGACGGACCGCATGGGCCTCGAGGGACCGCGGTTCAACCCCGGCGAGGTCCTCTTCGAGGACGAGCAGGAAGAACGCGCATGAGCAGTAGCCGCCACGTGGAAGCGAGGGCGAACGCATGAACCTGGCTGGTATCCAGCATCTGTACAACCACGACGGGCCCTTCGTGAACCTGCACATCGAGGTGACCCGCGACTCCGAGTCCGCGGCTCGGGGCATGGAGACGCGGTGGACGTCGATCCGGCACGAGCTCAGCGACGCGAGCGTGGACGCCG
The DNA here is from genome assembly GCA_035557095.1 of Nocardioidaceae bacterium. Lineage (GTDB taxonomy): Bacteria > Actinomycetota > Actinomycetes > Propionibacteriales > Nocardioidaceae > JALZDI01. The sequence continues at coordinate 9,865 of DATMEB010000060.1, forward strand.
CGTTGGCGAACCGCATCGGCGAGCTGGTCCGCGAGCCCACCGGCGTGCACGGACAGGCACGGCGGTCGATCGTCGCGGCAGGCAGCCAGGTGCGCTTCGACGACGTGCGCATGGGCCAGGGGGCGTGGCCGGAGGTGACGGCCGTGGATCCGCTGCCGGACGTCTCCGGTTGGGTGACCCAGGTCGACGGGGAGTTCCCGTTCACGCTGGTGGTCGCCGACCGCGAGGGCGCCGAGGTGGACGTGTACCGGTCGCTGTCGGAGCAGCAGCACACGCACGAGTCGGTCGCGGGGCAGACGCTGCACGTGCACAAGGTCCCGTCGGGTGACTGGTCGGAGCTGCAGGGCCACACCGAGGAGGTGTGGCGCCGCAACGCTCGCGCGGTCGCGGACACCGTCAGCGCCGCAGCCAAGGAGTACGGCGGCAAGCTCGTGCTGCTGGCCGGTGAGGTGCGGGCGCGCGCGGAGGTCCGCGAGGCGCTCGACTCCGGCGGCAACCTCGACGTGGTGGAGATCGAGTCCGGTGGCCGAGCCGCAGGCAGCTCCAGCGAGGCGCTGTGGAACGAGGTCCACACGGCGGTCGGTCAGCAGTGGGCTCAGGACCGTCAGCAGGTACGAGAGCGTCTCGACGAGCAGTCTGGGCAGGACCGGGCGGTCGCACGCGGGCTTCGCAACGTCCTGGAGGCGCTCGTACGCGGCCAGGTCGAGCGGCTGGTCGTGGACCTGACGAAGGCGCACGAGCAGACGATCGCGCCCGGTGACTACCCCGGCATCGTGCTGCCGGCGTCGGCGTTCGAGGGCCGGCGGCTGCCAGCCGACCAGGCGCTGGTCGCGGCTGGTGCGGCGACCGACGCCGACCTGAGCGTGCTGCCCATCGACAGCATCGGCGGGGACGGCATCGCTGCGCTGCTGCGCTGGGAGGCCGACGGCTCGTGAGTGAGGATGACAGCCTGCCCCCGGCGACCGAACCGGCTGCCGGGGAGAGCGAGACGGTCGGCGCACCGCACCCGGACAACGCGCCGCCTCGGCGTCAGAAGGCACCGTTCGCCTGGTTGGCGGTGATGTTGGTTCTCGCGCTGGCGGTCGCCGCTCTGCTCGTCGCCCTGGGCCTGGGCGTGCTGACCGGCTGAGGCCGCTCGGCTCGTCCTACGTCGCGACCTCGTCGTACGCAGGTGCGTCGGCCTCGAGCTCGAACCACACCGTGGTCCCCTCGATGCCGTGCTCGAAGCTCCAGGCCGCGGCCAGTGTGTCGACGATGAGCAGGCCCCGCCCCGAGCTGACCATCGGCTCGTCGTAGGTCTGGCGCACGATCCCGCGCCGTCCCCGGTCGGTCACCGACACCAGCAGCCGTTCGTCGTCGAGACGCACCGCGATACGAGACTGCGTGCCGGTATGGATGACGGCGTTGGTGACGAGCTCGGACACGCACAGCTGGGCGTTGTCGCTGACCTCCTCGTCGACGGCCCATTCCCGAAGCCGGTCGCGGACGAACCGCCGGGCCAGGGACGAGGCCGTCGGGTCCGCCGGCAGGTCCGCTGCCGCGGTGTGCCGCCGGCGCCTGCTCGTGCGGCCCACGGCGAGCAGGGTGACGTCGTCCTCGGCCTCCCGCCTCCACGCCAGCTCACCCAGGCGTGCCGAGATCTCCCGGGGAGTACGCCGGAGCGGGTCCATCGCCGACACGTCGTCGCACAACCGGTCGAGCCCGCTGAAGAAGTCGACCGCCCTGCTCTCCACGAGCCCGTTGCTGTACAGCAGGACGGCCAGGTCGTCGTCGAGGTCGATCACGGTCTGCGGCCACGGGCCGGCGGACAGGCCCAGCGGCGGTCCCACCTGGCCGTGGAGCACGGCCGGGGCGCCGACGAGGGGTACGAGCAGCGGCGGCGGGTGACCCGCGACCGCCAGCACCAGCGCACGCCGGTCGGGGTCGACCACGCCGCAGACCATCGTGACGATCTGCTCCGGCACCGCCAACGACCGGACGAGGTCGTCGAGCCGCTGCAGCACGACACCCGGTGAGGTGTCGAGGAGTGCGTACGCCCGCGTGGCCGCCCGCACCTGTCCCATCAGCAACGCTGCGGACGAGCCCTTGCCCATCACGTCGCCCAGCGCGACCAACGCGGAGCCGTCCGCCATCGGAAGTACGTCGTACCAGTCGCCGCCGACCCCCGCACCGCGCTCGCCGGCGTGGTAGTGAGCACCGAGCATGAGCCGGTCGAGGTCGGGCAGCGTCTGCGTCATCAGCGAGCGCTGCAGCTGCTCGGCCGTGCTCGGCGCATGCTCGGCGGCACGACCGCGGCGCAGGGCCTGGCTGACCTGGGTGGCGAACGCCGCGAGGAACTCCTCGTCGGCCGGGCCGAAGTCGCGTTCGGTGTCGAAGGAGACCAGCAGGCCGCCCAGGCGCTCCTCACCCACCCGCAGCGGGATCGCGGCCATGCTCTGGGTGCCGAGCATGCGCTGGCGCGCGAGCATCTGCGGGTAGCGACGGGCGAGGTCGTCGAGCGAACGCACATAGACCGGCGACCCGTCACGCACCGTCTGCGCGAGGGGAACGTCGGCGAGACCGTCGATGTGGCACCAGCGGAGACCGTCGGGACCGACCGCGTCCCCGTCGCTGGCGACGAACCGCAGCTCGCGGCCCGCGCCCTGGCTGACGGCGAGGCCGACCCGCAGCACGCCGGGGGCACGTGTTGCCCACGACAGCGAGGCGCGCGCCACGTCGTCGGTCGTCGCCGCGTCTCCCAACGCAGCGGCAAGATGCCCCAGGACCGCCACAGGCCCCTGGGCCGGTTTCTCCGACCCGGTGATCACCCGGCCCAATCTAGCCACGGGTCGCGGCCCTGGGGGACACGTTTGCGACATCGACCGAGAAGGCGCTCGCCACCCCCGCCTGAGTGGCCCTGCACTGTCCGGGTATGCCTGGTACATGACTTCCGCCGACATCCAGCCGGACAGGGCCGGGGCCGCCAGGGCCGACGAGACGGTCGACGCCGTCGTGGTCGGCGCCGGCCCGAACGGTCTGGTCGCGGCGAACCTCCTGGTCGACGCCGGCTGGGAGGTGCTCGTGCTGGAGACGCAGGACACGGTCGGCGGCGCTGTACGCAGCGACCGCGCGCTCTCCCCCGAGTTCGTGCACGACACGTGCAGCTCCTTCTACCCGCTGGCCGCTGCGTCCCCCACCATCGCGTCGCTCGACCTGGAGAGCCACGGCCTCACCTGGGTGCACGCCCCCGCCGTGCTGGGCAACCCGCTGCCCAACGGCGACTGGGCCCTGCTGCACCGTGACCGGGAACGGACCGCGGCGGGACTGGAGAGCCAGGCCGCCGGCGACGGCGAGGCGTGGATGGCGCTGTGCCGGCAGTGGGACAAGGTCGGCGACGACGTGGTCGGCGCGCTGCTCACCCCGATGCCTCCGCTGAAGCACGGCGCCCGGCTGCTCGGCCGGCTGCCGCGCAGCCAGGGCACCGACCTGGTCAGGATGCTGGCGCGGCCCGCACGCTCGCTGTGCCAGGAGCACTTCACCGGAAAGGGCGCGCAGCTGCTGGTGGCCGGCAACGCGCTGCACGCCGACATCTCCATGGACGCGCCCGGCTCGGGGCTGATGGGCTGGCTGCTGGTCATGCTCGGCCAGCACGTCGGCTTCCCCGTTCCTCAGGGCGGCGCGGGTGAGCTCAGCCAGGCGCTGGCGCGTCGACTCGAGGCACGCGGTGGCAGCGTGCGTACGTCCACCCGCGTCGACCGGGTACTGGTCGAGGACGGCCGGGCCACCGGTGTCGTGACGTGGCACGGCGACCGGGTGCGGGCACGACGCGCGGTCGTCGCCGACGTGGTGGCCCCGACGTTGTACGGCGACCTCGTCGACGGGTCGCATCTTCCCTCGCGGCTGCGCCGGCACATGCGTGGTTTCGAGTGGGACCCGGGCACGTTCAAGGTCGACTGGGCGCTCGACGGTGCGATCCCCTGGGCCGACCGCCCCACGCCGGCGCCTGGCACCGTGCACATCGCGGACTCGCTCGAGGAGCTCGCCGACTCCCAGCTGCAGATCAACAACGGTGCGGTGCCGACCAGACCGTTCATGCTCACTGGTCAGATGACGGTCACCGACCCGACGCGCTCACCTCGCGGGACCGAGTCGTTCTGGGCCTACACGCACGTGCCGCACCGGGTCCGCTACGACGCCGGCGACGGTGGCATCACGGGCGCCTGGGACGCCGCCGACAACGAACGCATGGCCGACCGCATGCAGGACCGCGTCGAGGAGTACGCCCCCGGCTTCGGCGACCGCGTCCGGGTACGCCGCGTCCTGTCGCCGCGCGACCTGCAGGACCTGGACGAGAACCTCGTCGGTGGTGCGCTCAACGGCGGCACGTCCTCGCTGCACCAGCAGGCCGTGCTGCGGCCCACGCCGGGACTCGGCCGCGCGGAGACGCCCGTACGAGGTCTCTACCTCGCGTCCGCCTCGGCGCACCCCGGTGGCGGCGTACACGGAGCCTGTGGCTCGAACGCGGCCCGGGCGGCGCTGTTCCACGACCGCGTGCGCAGCGGCCGCCGAGCGCTCGCCCGACTCCTTCCCTCGCACGGCGACCGGACATGACCCTGCTCACGGCACGGGGCATGACGCCAGGGACCACGGGTACAGCAGCGCCATGAGTGAGTGCAGCCGGATCATGCGTTGCCAGCCCAGCGACGTCTTCGACGTCCTATCCGACGGCTGGACCTACCCCCTGTGGGTGGTCGGGGCCGCGCGGATGCGCGATGTCGACCCCGGCTGGCCGGCCGAGGGCTCGAGGCTGCACCACTCGGTCGGCGTCTGGCCACTGCTGCTGCACGACACCACGCACTCGATGGGCGTGGAGCCGCCCCACCGGCTGCGGCTGAAGGCGCGTGCCTGGCCAAACGGCGAGGCGATGGTCGACCTCCGGATCGACCCGCACGACCGCGGATGCGTGGTCACCATCGCCGAGACGGTGGTCTCTGGTCCGGCAGCGCTCATCCCTTCAGCCGTGGAGGCACCACTGCTCAGCTGGCGCAACACCGAGAGCCTGCGCCGGCTGTCGTTCATCGCCGAGGGACGATCCCGATCCTGACCGCCAGGTCGGCCAGCGCTCCCGCGACGAGCCGACGGGACCGGTCCGCGACTCGCACGGTCCGGTCGGGCACCAGGTGGGCCCGCAGCATCTCCTTGTACGAACGCCCCCGGGCGAGGTCGTCGTACTCGCCGTGACAGCCGTGGTCGCCGGGCAGCGGCGCGTACAGGGCGTTGCCGGTCGGCTGTTCGCGGGCGTCCCCGGTCTGCTGGAGGTCGAGACCGAGGCGGCCGAGCAGGTGCTCGAGCACACCCGCCGCGAAGGTGTCCGCCCACACCATCGCCGTGGTCGTGGCTCCGACGTCGACGCGTCGTGCGCCTGTCCGGGCCGCACGCAGCACGCCGCTCGCCGCGTCCTCGGGCTGGTAGATCGGCGGGAACGGCCGCACCCGCTGCGGCAGCAGGTTCTTGGCGGCTCGGTACAGCGGCGTGTTGACCGCGGGGAGGTTGACCTCGCTGACGGTCACCCCGACCCCGTCCTGCAGCAGCTCGGCGCGCAGCGAGTCGGAGAGCCCGTGCACGGCGTGCTTGGCGGCGACGTACGCCGACTGCAGCGGCACGCCGTGCATGACCACGGCGCTGCCGACCTGCACGATCCGGCCCTGGTCGCGCGGCAGCATCGAGCGCAGGGCGGAGCGCGTGCCGTTGACCGTGCCGGTGAGCACCACCTCGACCACGCGGTCGAAATCCTCGGCGGCGATGTCGCTGAACCGCCCGAGCACGGCCACCGCGGCCGCGTTGACCCACACGTCGATGTGCCCCCACTCCCGCTCGACGTCGTCGACCACCGCATCCAGCGCCTTGGCGTCGGAGACGTCGGCGACGAACGTCAGCACGTGCGGGGTGACCCTGCGCAGCTCCTCGGCCGTGGCCGCCAGCGCCTCCTCCCCGCGGGCCACCAGCGCAACGCGGTAGCCCCTCTCGGCGAACCTGCGCGCGGACGCCCGGCCGACACCGGAGCTGCCCCCGGTCACCACTACGACCTGGTCGGGCTGCACGAACACCTCCGAAGTTTGACGAGGGCCTCGGCCCGCCGTCCAGACGGTTGCCGATACCTACGCCGTGCCCGATGCGACCGCGGCGAAAACACGGTCACCCGTCCCGCCCGACCGCGGCGTCGAGTGCCCCGCGCAGCGCGCCGACGCAGACGGCGCGGAGCTCGTCGCGACCGAAGGCGCCGGTGCTCAACCACTCCACGCACACCGCCCGGACGAACACCAGCCACCCCATCATCGCCGCCGACGCCAGGTCCCGGGGGCGCCCCTCGAGCCCGGTGACGTCGAGCATGCGGCGCCGGAGCTCGGCCAGCTCGTCGCCGATGATCGCCTGGATCACGGGGTCCCCGGCCAGGGTCCGGTTCGCGGCGAGGACGGTGTTCCGGTTGGCCTCGAAGTAGTCGAAGTGCGCGTCGAGACCCTCCGCGACCTGTTCGAGGAACGGCTGCGTCTGGTCGAGCCGGGTGCGGTCGAGCAGCTGGATGGCGGCCTGCTCGTATACCGCGGCGAACAGCTGCGGCTTGGTCGGGAAGTAGCGATAGACAAGACCTCGCGAGACTCCCGCTTCGCGGGCGATCTCGTCCATCCGCACGTCGTCGTACGCGCGAGCGGCGAACAGCCGAGCGCCCACCGCGACGAGCTGAGCGCGGCGGTCCGCGGGCGTGAGACGCGTACGGGGAGCCATCAGGCGACAGGTTAGTTGACGCCTGTTCATTAGCGGCCGTACGCTCATCCCTACTTGACAGGTGTTCATTAAGGAGGCGGGCCGTGGCGCGCGTCATGCGAGGGATGGTGCTGCTGACCGGGATCGCCTGCGTGGTAATCGGGCTTGCTCACCTGGCACTCGGGATCGCCTCCGTCCCCGGAGAAGGGGCTGCCGGCGCCACCGTCGACAGCCGGGAACGGTTCTACGGCGCGATCTTCTTCGGGTACGGCCTGGCCTGGGTCTGGGCCGCTCGGCAGGTCCCCGTCCCGGCGCGGGTCGTGCGGTGGCTGGCCGGGATCCTCCTGCTCGGCGGCGTCGGGCGACTGGTGTCGCTGGCCGTGTACGACGCGCCCCACGGGTTCCAGCTCGTCCTGGCCGCGATCGAGCTGCTGCTGCCGCCCGTCCTGTGGCTCATGGCCGGCCTCGACGAGAGACACGGTCAGCGCCGTTCCCCCGGTACGGCCAGCGCCCCGGGGCAGCGTGGTCGCGGTCTCGCCCGCCCGGGGCCTGCAGCGCCTCGGCCGCATCAGGAGCCCACGAGATGACCTTCGGCGATCCCGGCACCTGCCGGACACTGCGCATGAGGACCGGAGAGGTTCTTCAGATCGTCCGCTCCGGAGCGGACACCCACGGCAGGCTCTTCGAGGTCGAGGCCGTGCTACCGCCTCGGCTCGCCGGTCCACCACCGCACCGGCACAGCGTGGAGACGGAGACGTTCCACGTCATCGACGGAGCTCTCCGCGTGCGGATCGGCCGCCGGCACCGAGACCTCGGACCCGGCGAGTCGATCACCGTCGCGCCATGGACACTCCACGGCTTCTCCAACCCGACCGACCAGCCGACCCGCATCCGCACCGTGGAGACACCCGCCGGCCAGCTCGAAGCGCAGTTCCGCGCCCTCGCCGAGGCCGGACGGCTGCCGCCGCTACGGACATTGGCGCGGATCAACGTCGCACACGACCTGTCGTTCCATCTGCACGGCGTCCCCGGCCCGCTCCAGCGACTGCTGTGGCGCGCACTGGCAGCGCTACCCACCCGGCCCGACACCGAGCGGCATACATGAGCCCCGACCACGCGGCCGAGGCGGTCGGTGCGCGACCGGGCAACCGGCGCGCGGCGCTGGTCCTGGTCGTACTGACCCCCGTCATCGCCGAGCTCACCTGGGGCCTCATCCCGCTGAGCATGGCCTGGCTGGTGCTCCTGCTCGTCCCGGTCTACGGCGCCGGGATCCTGCTGATCCGCGAAGCGGTCCGACGCACCGGGCGAGGATGGCCGAGCATCGTGCTGCTGGGGGTCGCCTACGAGCTGGTCGAGGACGGGATCGGGCTGCAGGCGCTGTCCAGTCCGACGCTCTACGGCGCAGCCGAGTGGGGGCCCCGGGTGCTCGGGCTCAATGTCCCGTACTGGGAGGCCAACGTCGTCTACCACGTGCTGTTCAGCGCCGTGATCCCGATCCTGATCACCGAGCTCCTGTTCCCGGCCCACCGGCACGTGCCGTTCCTGAAGAAGACGGGCCTGGCCGTCACGGCGGTGGTGGCGCTGGCCGGGGTCGGCGTTCTCCGGCTGGCGATCCCGCCGTCCATGGATCCCGGCTACGTCGCGCCACTTCCGGTCGTCCTCGGCTGCGTCATCGCGGTGGCCGTCCTGGCCGTCGTTGCGTTGCGGATCGTGCCCCCGCGGTCGGTACGGCAGCCGACCGCGACGCTCCCGCCACCTCGCTGGGCGATGGGCCCACTCGGCGCCGTCGGGGCCTTCGTCCTGCTCGGCCTGGTGTTCCCGATCAGGGCCTCGGGGCAGCCGGCATTCACCGAGGGGAACTGGGTGATCGTCGCGATGCTGGCCACCGTGGCGCTGGTGACCGCAATCATCCTGGTGATCCGGCGCTGGGCTCGATCCGCGACATGGTCCGACCGGCACGCGTTGCTGCTTGCGGGTGGTGCGGTGATCGGGCACACGATCTTCGGGGCGTTCAGCATGGCCGGCACAGACGTCGACCGCTACGGCTTGCTCGGTGTCGCGGTTCTGATGGTGGTTCTCATCGGGTTCTTCGACCGGCGCGTCGCACAACGCAGCCTCGGCACTCCTGACCTGCACATCTCCGCAGTCGATCCACAACGATGACTCAGCGAAGGGCAGGGCGCTGCTCCTCGGCCAGCGTGTCGGTCAGCGGCCGACCCCGGGTCTCCAGCCGCAGCGAGGTGACCACGATCGCGGCCAGCACGAACGCGACCGCGAACACGGAGAGCGCCAGCACCAGGGACACCGGGAACAGCGCGCCACCGACCAGGGGCGCGACCACTCCGCCCACGCGTGCGAACCCGCTGGCCGATCCCATCCCCGTCGTGCGGATCCGGGTCGGGTAGACCTCCGGGGTGTAGGCGTACAACGCCGCCCAGGCGCCCAGCGAGAAGAAGCTCATCAGCCCGGCTGCGACCAGCACCGTGGTGGTGCCGTCGGCCACGGCCCACAGGAACGTCGCGGCGCCGCTGATCCCGAGGTAGGTCCGCAGCACGGGCAGCCGTCCCCAGCGCTCGAGCAGCCAGGCCGCCGAGAAGTAGCCGGGCAGCTGCACGACCGCGATGAAGAACACGTAGACGTAGGTGTTGAGGAAGCCGTACTCGTCGGAGAGGACCTGCGGAAGCCACACGAAGATGCCGTAGTAGGCGAACGCGATCAGCAGCCAGGTGCTCCACAGCGACAGCGTCACCCGCCGCATCCCGCGGGCGAGCAGTGCGGTGAGCGAGCCCGCCGTACGCGACTCGTCGGCGGGTACGACGATCTGCTCGCCGACCGGGTCGACGCCGTTGTCCGCGGCCACCCGGGCAAGGATCGCCTGGGCCTCGTCGGGACGGCCGCGCGAGACGAGGTACCGCGCGGACTCCGGCACCCTGCGGCGTACCCACAGCACGAGCACCGCGGCGACCGCCGACGTCGCGAGCAGGTAGCGCCAGCCCAGCGTCGGCATGATCACCAGCGCCAGCCCGGCAGCAGCGACGGTGCCTACGGCCCAGAAGCTCTCCAGCAGCACCAGCCAGCGGCCGCGGTTGCGGGTCGGCAGGTACTCCGCGAACACCGAGAAGTCGAGCGGGAGCGCACCGCCGAGACCGAACCCGGTGGCGAACCGCAGCACCGCCAGCCACGCCGCGTCCGGGGCGAATGCCGACGCCAACCCGAACACCGCGAAGACCGCCACGGTGAGCTGGAAGCCGGTACGCCGGCCGATCCGGTCGGCGAGCATGCCCCAGAACCACGCGCCCACGAGCATCCCGGCGAACGTCGAGGTCACCACCAGCCCGGCCTGGCCGCCGGAGAGGTCGAACTCCTCGCTGAACCCCGGGAGCGCGAACGAGAGCAGGAAGATCTCCGCGGCATCGGCTGCCCAGGTCACCGCGCACACCAGGAAAAGCCGGCGCTGGAACGCTCCGAACCCGACCCGGTCGATCGCCTCCTGCACCGTCGTCGCCATGGGCCAGAGCCTGCCACACCGCGTCGCAGGGGCTGCCGGGTACCGAGCCGCTCGCGGGCCCGGTGCCGTTATCGGCGGGGGTCCCGGGGTACCTGCGCAGCAGGAGCACACGATTTCGAGGGAGGGCCTGAGAATGGCGAGCAAGAGCGAGACCGGCGAGGTCACCGGGACCAAGGACAAGCACTACAACCTCCTCTGGTTCACCGAGGCGTCGTTGAGCAACGCGCTTCGGCTGGAGACCTACATCCAGGACGCCGAGCGCGACGGCGACAACGAGCTGGCCGACTTCTTCCGCCGCGCGCAGGCCGAGAGCCGCAAGGGCGGCGAGCAGGGAAAGGACCTGCTGCGGGCACGGCTGTCGGGCTGACAGGCGTCCGGCTGAGGGGTGCTCGCATCCTGACGACGACTACGCGACCGACGGTCAGCCGTGCCTGAGCTGCCCGACGTCGAGGTCTTCCGGCGACGGCTGGCCGCGACCGGCCTGCATCGACAGGTCGCCCATGTCGACGTGCAGGACACGTCGCTACCGCGCGAGGTGAGCCGACAGCGTCTGCAGAAGGTCATCACCGGACACGAGCTGAAGCGCACACGCCGCCACGGCAAGCACCTGTTCGCGGCCGTGTCCTGTGGTCAGTGGCTGGTCCTGCACTTCGGCATGACCGGACTGCTGGAGTACCACCGCGACGGCGAGCCCGACGACGACCACACCCGGCTGACGCTGCGGTTCGGGGACGGGTCACGCGTGGCCTACGTCGACCAACGACGGCTCGGGTTCGTGAGCCTGACCCCGAACGTCGACGCCTACGTCGAGCACGAGCCGCTCGGCCCGGACGCTCTCGAGCTCTCGCAGACGGCGTTGCGCGACCTGCTCCGCTGGCGCCGCGGCGCGGTCAAGTCCGTGCTGATGGACCAGACCGTCATCGCGGGGATCGGCAACATCTACTCCGACGAGATCCTGTTCCAGGCCAGGGTGGATCCCCGGGCTCCTGCCCGGTCGCTCGACGACGCGGCCTGCCGGCGAATCCACCGCCAGCTCCACAGGGTCCTGCAGATGGCGGCCGACAGGAGCGTGGACGTGAGCCGGATGCCGCGGGGCTGGCTGCTGCCGCACCGCGAAGACGGCGCACCCTGCCCGCGTGGCAACGGCGAGGTCCGCAGGTTCAAGCTCTCCGGGCGCGGGGCGTTCTACTGCCCCGCCTGCCAGGCGAGCTGACCCGTTGGCGTGGAGACCGCGAAAGGCAGCGCTCAGACGTGGTCGCGCGGGATCCTCGTGCGCCAGTTGCGTGAGAGCACCCGCTCGTTGCCCTCGTAGGCATCGAGCTCCGCGTGCAGGCAGAAGTCCTTCGCCGTCGAGGTGAGCACGGTCCGGGTCACCGCCCGCACGTCCCAGCCGTCACGACGGAAACCCATCGACCACGTCGTCTCGCCACTGATCGACTCGAAGTCGTCGGCGACGCAGCTGTACCGCTCGTCCGCGCGCCGCGACACCTCGAGGTCGATGTCGTCGAACCGCACGACGCCGAGGTCCTTCACGACCTCCAGGGCCGACTCGTAGCCGATCAGGTCGCGGGTGACCTGCCAACGATGCTCACCGGCCTCGATCTGCGTCACCGAGATCGGCTCGGCGCCCTCGGGCTCGTCGAACGGCCGCGGTGTGACCTCGTCCGCCTCGCCCACCGGTCGCACCGGCAGCGCGACGTTCGACGAGCCGGTGAAGACCTCCAGCCACACCGGCTCCGGCGGCGGCCACGCCAGCGGCCAGTACGACGTGGAGAGCGCGACCCGGATCCGGTGCCCCGGGGCGAACGCGTGCGCAACGCCGTTGAGCTTGACGCTGACCTGGTACCGCTCCCCCGGCACCAGCGGGGACGGCGAGGCATGGCCGTCGCGGTGGGTGAGGTTGAGCAGCCCGTAGGTCACCCGCGTCGCGCGGCCGTCCGGCGAGACGTCGGACAGGCGTACGGCGACCATCGCGTTGGGCCGGCTGGCCGCGATGTCGAGGTCCACCACCGGCTCGCCGAGGATCTCGTACCGCTCGGACAGCGGGTCACTGTCGAAGACCAGCGAGCCGCCGTCCTCTTCGCGCTGGTCGTACGGCAGGTCAGGAGGCGCGTTGTAGGAGCACCACTTGCCGGCGAACTGGCCGACGGTGAGCGGTGACTCGATCGTGAGCCGTTCCGTGTCGACCTCCTCGCCGGCGTCCGCGATCCGGTGCCGTGCCAACGGGCGGCGCGACGTGCTCACGTGCGGCGACGGCCAGTCCGGTTCGCCGACCCAGCGACCGGGCCGGTCCTCGTAGGCGGTCAGCGGCGGGACGCTGTCCTGCATCCACACCCGGAGCATCGGCTCGTCCATGACGCCGTTGTCGACGTCCTTGAGCCAGCGGTCCCACCAGCGCACGAGCTCCTGCAGGAACCCGATGGCGGGGCCGGGCTGTCCCAGGTGCGGGTACTTGTGCGACCACGGCCCGATGAGGCCCATCCGGGGTGACTCCAGGTTGGCCACCATCCGGAACACGGCGTTGGAATAGCCGTCGGCCCACCCGCTGACCGCGAGCACGGGACACTGGATCGCCGTGTAGTCCTCACAGACCGAGCCGTGCTCCCAGTAGGCGTCTCGACGCTGGTGGCGAAGCCACTCCTCGAGCCACAGGCCGCTCTTCTCGAGCCGCTCGAACCACATGTCGCGCCAGCGCTCCCCGACGACCGCGGGGTCCGGCGGGCACGAGTTGTACGCGAACATCGTCGAGGCCCAGGAGAGGTTGTCGCTGAGCAGGCAGCCGCCCATGTAGTGCACGTCGTCGGCGTACCGGTCGTCGGTCGAGGCCACGGTGACGATGGCCCCGAGGCTCGGCGGCCGGCGGGCGGCCACCTGCAGGGCGTTGAACCCGCCCCACGAGATGCCCATCATGCCCGTACGGCCGCTGCACCACGGCTGGTCGGCGAGCCATTCGAGGACCTCCTGAGCGTCGGACAGCTCCTGCTCGAGGTACTCGTCGGTGAGCACGTCCTCGGAGTCACCGCTGCCGCGCAGATCCACGCGCACGCAGGCGTACCCGTGGCCCGCCATGTACGGGTGGTGAATGGAGTCACGCTGCGCCGTCAGGTCGCGTTCGCGGTAGGGGATGATCTCCAGGATGGCAGGTACCGGCTGGTCCTCCGATGACACCGGTCGCCAGATGCGGCCCGACAACCGAACCCCGTCGCGCATGGGGATCCAGACGTTCTCGTCCTCCCTGACGGCATGCGGCAGCGAGGTCACCGTTCGCATCGGGTCTCCTAGTCGTCGAAGTCGAACCGAAGCGCCTCCACGCAACGTTCGTACTTGGCTACCAGATCGTCCTCGCTGCAGCCACCCACGAAGATGTCCGCGAGCTCGTAGCTGTAGCTGTCCTGGCTGGCGAGGTCGGAGAGCCGTTCGCCCTGCTGCGCGACGATGTTCACGGTCACCCCGGGGATCTCTCGCTCGACCTGCTCGACCTCCTCCTTGGTCGGGCGACGGCGTACGAGCCCGTCGGTGAACCGGCGCAGGAACCACTTGGCGGCGACGTCGTACGCACCCTCACCACGCGCCAGCGTCGGCTCGACACCGAGACCGAGCTGCACCATGGCCTGGTGGTTCGGCACGCCGTCGACGTTCTCGAACAGCAGCGCGTGCGACTGCGAGTGCCGCGGGTTGATCTCGAGCAGGCACAGGGCGTCGCTCTCGGGATCCCAGAAGTACTCGACGTTGAAGGTCGACCCGTCCAGGCCCATCTGGGTGATCACCTCGCGCGAGAGCTCCTCGAGACGCTCGGCCACCGACGCGGGGACGCTGGAGGGGTACTGGAAGCGCAGGAAGGTCGTGCTCTCCGGGTACGTCACCGAGTCGACGATCCCGTAGACGTGCACCTTTCCTTCGAAGGCGTAGCCCTCGACCGTGACCTGCCGGCCGGTCACCTCCTCCTCCGCGAGGCAGGCGCGACCGCCGACATCCTCGATCTCCTTCGGCAGCTCGAGATGCTCCAGGACCACATCGAACGGCTTGCCGATCCGGTCGATGCCCTCGCGGATGGCCTCCACCGCCTCGGTGAACTCCCGCTCGTCGCGGACCTGGAAGGCGAGGTCGGAGGAGGCGGACTTGACCGGCTTCAGCCACATCGGAAAGTCCATGCCCGCCGGCACGGCGCTGTCACCGTCGATGTCGACGATGCCGAACCGGGGGTGCTCGTCGATCACCTTCTGCTGCTCGACGCGGCTCCAGTACTTGTGCTCGCACTTGACCACGGCCTCGAGCCTGGCTCCCGGAAGATCGAACTCCGCGCACAGGATGGGGACCATCGAGCTCACCGGGAAGTCCCAGTAGCCCACGATGCCGTGCACCTCGCCGTCGAACTCCTTGATCTGCCTCCGGGCCTTGTCGAGCAGAGCGCTCAGGTCCAGGCGCTCGGCCTCCAGCAGCTCCTCCGGGCTGAGCAACGGGTGGAACCGGTAGTCCCGGGCAGCGGGAAGATCGCGAAGTGTGTCCAGGTTCAGGTCGTCCAGACCGAGCACGAGAACGTTGTACTCAACCAAGGTAGGCCGCCTCCAGCAGGGGTGGGGGAAGGGACTCCTGCTGCACTACCCGCCGGGAACCTGCGCTATCGCCGTGGGGGCTAGAAGACCGGTTTGCCCCCGGTGACTCCGATCACGGTCGCGGACACGTAGCTCGCGTCGGCCGGCGAGGCCAGGAACACGAACGCCGGGGCCACCTCGCCGGGCTGCCCGGCACGACCCAGCGGCGTGTCCGCACCGAACTGCGCGATCTTCTCGTTCGGCTGCGTCGCAGGCTGCAGTGGCGTCCACACCGGGCCGGGTACGACGGCGTTCACGCGGATGCCGCGCGCTCCGACCTCGGCCGCGAGGTTCACCGTGAAGTTGTTGATCGCCGCCTTCGTCGC
>DATMEB010000061.1:0-16494 GCA_035557095.1 Nocardioidaceae bacterium
CCGAGCTGGTCGCCGCCGTAGGTGTACCAGGCGCCGGCCTTGCGCACGAGACCCTGCTCGACGCCGACGTCGATCAGCCCACCCTCGCGGCTGATGCCCTGGCCGTACATGATGTCGAACTCCGCCTGCTTGAACGGCGGCGCGATCTTGTTCTTGGCCACCTTCGCGCGCGTGCGGTTGCCGACCATCTCCGAGCCGTCCTTCAACGTCTCGATCCGGCGGACGTCGAGCCGCACCGACGAGTAGAACTTCAGCGCGCGGCCGCCGGTCGTGGTCTCCGGACTGCCGAACATCACGCCGATCTTCTCGCGCAGCTGGTTGATGAAGATCGCGGTCGTCCCCGAACCGCTGAGTGCACCGGTGATCTTGCGCAGCGCCTGGCTCATCAACCGCGCCTGCAGGCCGACGTGGCTGTCGCCCATCTCACCCTCGATCTCCGCACGGGGAACGAGCGCGGCCACCGAGTCGACGACGATGACGTCGAGCGCGCCGGAGCGGATCAGCATGTCCGCGATCTCCAGCGCCTGCTCACCGTTGTCGGGCTGGGAGACCAGCAGCGCGTCGGTGTCGACGCCGAGCTTCTGCGCGTAGTCGGGGTCGAGCGCGTGCTCGGCGTCGATGAACGCGGCGATGCCGCCGGCCTTCTGCGCGTTGGCCACCGCGTGCAGCGCGACCGTGGTCTTGCCGCTGGACTCGGGGCCGTAGATCTCCACCACCCGTCCGCGCGGCAGGCCGCCGACGCCGAGCGCGATGTCGAGCGAGATCGAGCCGGTGGGGATCACCTCGACGGGTGCCCGGCCCTGTTCACCCAGCCGCATCACCGACCCGTCGCCGTGGGCGCGTTTGATCTGCGCCATCGCGGTGTCGAGGGCCTTCTCGCGGTCTGCTCCAGCCATGTGTGCCACCCGTGTGTAGTCCCGACTGTTCTTGCTGCTGTTGGCCTGGCGGGCCTGACGCCCGTGCGCTTGCTTCTTCATCGACGTCAAAGCTAGGACCTTCCACCGACAGTGCGCGGATCACGCTGCCGCCCGTGGATGCGGCTCCGTCTACGCAGGCTTGTGGACACAACCTAGCCCGAACGTCTGTTCGAAGCACGTCCGACACGCCGCCGTGTCGTGAACGTTCGAGGACGGGCCCGCAGCGAACGAGGAAGTCAGCGCCGCGCGACCACGGCCGCCCCGAGGACGAGCAGAGCAAGCACTCCCGCTGCGAGGTTGAGAGCGGCGTAGCCCCACGTCGCCACGACCAGCCCCGCCAGTGCTCCCCCAGCGGCGGCGAACAGTCCCATCACCAGGTCCGAGGCTCCCTGCACACCGGGCCGCTCCGCGAACGGCACGGAGTCGACCAGCAGCGCCGACCCCGCGATCAGACAGCAGGACCAGCCCAGGCCGAGAAGGAAGAGCCCGAGCAGCAGGCCGTTCGAATGTCCCTCCGGTGCGCGGCCGGCGATCGTGACCGCGAGCAGGAGGACGCCGCCACCGACCGCGAGCACCGCGGACCGGCCGACCCGGTCCGTCACCCACCCCACCAGCGGCGACAGCGCGAACATGCCCAGCACGTGCACGCTGATGACGAAGCCGATGATGTTCAGGCTGGCGTCGCCGTGGTGCATGTGCAACGGCGTCATCACCATGACCGAGACCATCACCGCGTGCGCGACCCCGATCGCGACCATCGCCGCGGCCGCCTTGGGCCGCACCGACACCACCGCCCAGACGTGGCGCAGGCTCACGTGCGCGCTGGCCGTCTCACCGCGCGCGGCCGCGAGGTCCCTGGCCAGCAGCAGCGGGTCGGGCCGCAGCCGCAGCCAGATCACCAGCGTCGCCATCGCGACCGCGACCACCGAGAACACGAAGGCACCGGTGAGCTCGGGCACCTGCAGCCGCCGCGCGAGCGCGGCTCCCGGGCCGGTCAGGTTGGGACCGAGCACCGCCCCGAGCGTCGTCGCCCAGACCACGATCGCAAGTGCGCGGGCCCGATACGCGGTGTCGGCCAGGTCGGTGGCGGCGTACCTCGCCTGGCTGTTGGCCGCCGTCGCCCAGCCGATCGCGAACGTGCCGAGCATGAGCACGACGAACGAGTCGGCCACACCGGCCAGCACGCACAGCGCGGCGCCCAGGCCGCCGATGCCGTAGCCGGCGACCAGCCCGACCCGGCGACCACGCACGGACATCAGCCGCGCCAGCACGAACGCGGCCACCGCGGCGCCGAGCACCTGCGCGGTCTGCGCCAGCCCCGCCAACGCGGCACTGCCGAGGATGTCCTCGGCCAGGATCGTGGCGACCGCGATGCCGGTCGTGACCCCCATGCCGCCGAGCGCCTGGCTGACGACCAGGGTGCCGATCGTCCGGCGCTGCGTGGCGGTCCGGTCGGCCGTGACGACCGTCATGCGTCCCTCCCCTGCTGCGTCATGGTGGGCGTGGCGGCTACGGGAGCACCGCGAGCTGACGCGACTGTGCCACCAGTGTCCCGGCGGAGTCCCAGATCTCGAAGTCCTCGTCGTGCAGCCCGTTGAGCACCGCCCGCGTGGTCACGCGGCAGGCCAGCCAGCCCGGCGCCGGCCGGGCACGCAGCTGCACGGTGAGCTCGACGGTCGCGGACTCGGTCACGTCGAAGTCGAGCGCGACCGGCGGTGCCGCGTCGACCATCAACGGCAACGTCAGCAGATCCGGCTCGCGGCCGTCGCGCAGCCGCATCCAGAACTCCATTTGCTGCTGACCGCCCGGCGCACCGTGGACCCACCCGGGCATCTGCGGGAACCGGTAGTCGATGCGGTCGGCGATCGACACGTGCTGGATCGCGCCACGGGCGAAGTCGCTGCAGTCCTCCGGCGGCGGCAGGACCGGCGGCCGCTCGAGCAGCAGGCGCCGGCTCTCGGGCCGCCCGAGGTCGCCGAACGTCGCCAGCGCCCGCATCCGCTCCCGGCCCTCCTGCACCATCGCGACCTGCCCGGTCGACGTACGGCGCCCGGAACGGATCGACTCGGTGCGCAGTCCCGCGGGGCCGACCTGGGCCGGGCGCAGGTAGTACGCCGACAGCACCAGCGGGTCGGGATGCGGCATCTCCTCGCGCAGCGCCTGCAGGCAGATCGCCAGCAGGTAGCCGCCGTTGGGGCCGGCCAGCGCGTGCCACCGGTCGGTCACCGCTGCGGTGTACTCCCCCGACACCGTCGTCTCCACCGACGTGTCGGCGTCGAACTCGCTACCCATCCACACTCCTCGCCCACTCGCTGCGCTCGCGCGCTCCACCTCACCGCTCCATACTCCTGGTCGCGTTCGGCTGCGCCCACTCGCTGCGCTCGCGCGCTCCGCCTCACCGCTCCAACTCACCGCTCCGACGCCGGGAGCTCCAGAGCCTCCCACACCACCCTCCACACCGACTTCGGGCTCTCCCCGTCGGTGAAGGCCTGCTCGACGGTGCGCCCGCCAAGACCCGCCAGCACGTGCTCGTGCGCCCAGGTCCGGGAGTACGCCGGGCCGAGGTGGCGCTCCATCCGCGACCAGAACTCGGTGTGTCTCATCTACTTCAGCAGCAACTTTCCGAGGCGACCAGAGGCGACGTAGACGCCGACGCCACCCATCACGAGCAGGTAGGCCACGGAGGCCAGCGACCCCAGGGACAGCGCGCCGGTCACCAGCTCGCGGCACAGCACCACCGCACGGTACAGCGGCGTCAGCTCGACCACCCACTGCAGGGCCGTCGGGTACGCCGACAACGGGTAGAACGTGGCCGAGAACAGAAACATCGGCAGGATCGCCAGCTGCACGAACTCGAAGTCCTGCCAGCTGCGCATGAACGTCGTCAGCGCCATCCCGACCCCGGCGAACGCGAACCCGATCAGCAGCGTCGCCGGCAGCGCCAGCACCGCGAACCACGAGTCGACCAGCCCCATCGCCACCATCACCAGCAGGAACCCGGCGGAGTAGACGCCGCCGCGCAGCAGCGCCCAGGTGATCTCGCCGGTCGCGACGTCCCACGGCCGCATCGGCGTCGCCAGGACGGTGTCGTAGAGCTTGGCGTACTTCATCCGGAAGAAGATGTTGTAGGTCGAGTCGAACACGGCGCCGTTCATCGCGGAGGCCGCCAGCATCGCCGGGGCCACGAACTCGGTGTAGGGGACGTTCTGCCCGTTCAGCGTGAAGCCGCCCACCAGTGCTGACACGCCGATACCGATCGAGAACAGGTAGAACACCGGCTCGAGGAACCCGGTCAGGAACACCACCCAGCCGCGGCGGTAGACCACGAAGTTGCGCTCCACGATCCGCCAGCCACGGGAACGCACCGGCGGGGGCGGAAGCACCCGCGTCGTCAGCGTCGCCATGCCGCCACCGCCGCCGCCACCGTTGTCGTCACCATGACCACAGTCGACACGTCAGTCCACCAGCCGCTTGGAGAACGCGCGCAGCGCCAGCCACCATCCGCCGACCAGCCACGCCAGGAGGTAGACCAGGTGTAGCGCCGCCGCACCCCACACGACCTCGCCGGTGGTGAACATCCGCGACAGCTCGACGCCGTGGTAGAGCGGAGTCACGTAGGCCAGCCACTCGAACACCTGCGGAAGCTGCGAGACCGGGAAGAACGCCCCGGAGAACAGGAACATCGGCATGACGCCGAGCCGGAAGAGCACCGCGAACCCGTGCTCGTCGGTAAGCGACGCGGCGTAGAAGAACACCGGCGTCGCGTGCGCAAGCCCGATCACGACCGCGACCCCCAGCGCGGCGAGCCCTGCACCTGGTCCCGACACCAGGCCGAACAGCGACAGCACCACCAGGAACACCGCGCACGTGGTGGCCAGCCGGAACGCGACGTAGGCAAGGTGTGCGAGCACCACCGACGGGACCACGAGCGGCGTCGCGACCATCGAGAGATAGACCTTGGTCCACTTGAAGTTGCCGAGCACGGGATAGGTCGACTCGCCGATCGCGGTCTGCATCGCGGTGGCCGCGAGCAGCCCTGGTGCGACGTAGGCGAGGTAGCTGATGCCACCGAGGCTCTGCTGCGCTCCCGGGCTGTCGATGAAGCTGCCCAGACCGACGCCCATCGCGGTGAGGTAGAGCACCGGCAGCAGGAAGCTGCTGACCACCGAGCCCTTCCAGGTCCGGCGGTAGACCGTGGCCCAGTAGTCGAGCTGGCGCCAGGCGAGCTGCAGCGTCGTACGCAGGGGCGACTGACCCACGGCGGGGTCGTGGCGCAGGGTCTCGGTGGCCATCAGTCGACCAGGGACCGGCCGGTCAGCCGAAGGAAGACGTCCTCGAGGGTGGACCGGCGCACGAGCACGGCGGTCGGCCGGAGGCCGCGCGCGTGCACCGCGGCAGAGGCGGCCTCGCCGTCGTGGGTGTACAGCAGCAGCCGGTCGGGCAGCACCTCGACCCGCTCGGCGAGGTCCTCGACCTTGGCGGCGAGCTGCTCGTGCTCTCCGACACCGAAGCGCAGCTCGGTCACCTCGCGGGTGGCGTGCTGCGCGATCAGCTCCAGTGGCGAGCCCTCGGCGACGATCACTCCGCCGTCCATCACCACCAGGCGGTCGCACAGCTGCTCGGCCTCGTCCATGTAGTGCGTGGTCAGCACCAGCGTCACGCCCTGCTGCTTGAGCCGGAACAGCTGGTCCCACAGCAGGTGCCGGGCCTGCGGGTCGAGACCCGTGGTCGGCTCGTCGAGCAGCAGGATGTCGGGCCGGTTGATCAGCGAGCGGGCGATGGTCAGCCGGCGCTTCATGCCCCCGGACAGGTCCTCGACGGTGGAGTTGGCCCTGTCGGTGAGCGACACGAACCGCAGCAGGTCGTCGGCCCGCTCGCGGCACTCGGCCCGCGACAGTCCGAAGTAGCGGCCGTAGACGGTGAGGTTCTCCCGCACCGAGATCTCCATGTCGAGCTGGTCCTCCTGCGGGCACACCCCGAGGCGGGCGCGCACCCGCGGGCCCTCCTTCGCAGGGTCGTGGCCGAGGATCGTCAGCTCGCCGCTGCTGATCGGCGACACCGACGCGATCATGCGCATCGTCGAGGACTTGCCCGCGCCGTTGGGCCCGAGGAAGCCGAACGCCTCGCCGCGCCGGACCTCCACGTCGATCCCGCGCACGGCCTCGAACTCGCCGTACCTCTTGACCAGGCCGCGCGCACGGATGAGCGGTGGGTCGCCGGAGGTCTCCGCAGCCATGGACACGTTGTGTGACTCTATCCGCGCCCACCGACAGCCCCAACCGGATTAACGCCCTCCCATACGCTGACTGGCGTGGAGGACGACGAGGGCTATCAACCGGACCCGCGTCGGTGGCGCGCCCTCACCGTCTGCCTGTCCGCCGGCTTCATGACGCTGCTCGACATCAGCATCGTCAACGTGGCTCTGCCCTCGATCCGCGATGGCCTGGACGCGTCTCCGGGCCAGCTGCAGTGGGTGCTCGCGGGCTACTCGCTGGCGTTCGGGCTGGTGCTCGTCCCGGCCGGCCGGGTGGGTGACGCGCGCGGGCGGCGTTCGGTGCTGCTCGCGGCGCTGGCGCTCTTCGTGCTGACCAGTGCGGCCGCGGGAATGGCGCAGAGCGCCTGGTGGCTGGTCGCCGCGCGGCTCGCGCAGGGAGTCTCGGCCGGGCTGCTCAACCCCCAGACCGCCGGTGTGATCCAGGACCTGTTCCGCGGCGCGGAGCGAGGCCGCGCGTTCGGCGCGATGGGCGCCACGATCGGGCTCTCGACAGCGGTCGGGCCGCTGGCAGGCGGGCTGATCCTCGCCCTGGACACCTCGCCGGAGGGTTGGCGCTGGGTGTTCCTGGTCAACGTCCCCGTCGGGCTGGTCGCGATCCTGCTCGGGCGGCGACTGCTGCCCGCTGACCGCCACAGCTCGCGACGGGAGAGCCTCGACCCGGTCGGCACCGGGCTGCTCGGCGCTGCGCTGGTGCTCGTGCTGCTGCCTCTGGTGCAGGAACGGCAGTGGTCCGGCTGGCTCCCCTGGCTGCTGGTTCCGGCCGGCCTCGTGGTCGCGATGTTGTTCGTACGGTGGGAGCGCGGCTTCGTCGCCCGCGGCCACGCTCCGCTGATCGACCCCGAGCTGTACCACCTGCGGTCGTTCCGGCTGGGCAGCCTGCTCGCCGCGGCGTACTTCGCCGGCTTCACCTCCCTGTTCTTCGTGCTCACCCTGTTCCTGCAGGTGGGTGAGAACTACTCGCCGCTCATGTCCGGGCTCGCGGTCACGCCGTTCGCGCTCGGGTCGGCGGTGGCCGCGGCCGCCGGGGGCCGGATCGTGGAGTACGCCGGCCGGGCGCTGGTGCTGGTCGGGCTCACGATGGTGATCGGCGGGCTGGCGGCCACCGACGTGGTCGTCGGCCTCGTCGGCGGGGAGACGTACATCGGTTGGGCCATGGCCGTACCCCTGCTGGTGGCCGGCGTCGGCAGCGGCCTGGTCATCGCGCCGAACCGCACACTCACGCTGGCCGACGTCCCCGTGCAGCGTGGGGGTGTCGCAGCCGGGGTCCTGCAGGTCGGACAGCGCGTGGGCGCCGCGGTCGGCATCGCAT
The DNA here is from genome assembly GCA_035557095.1 of Nocardioidaceae bacterium. Classification (GTDB taxonomy): domain Bacteria; phylum Actinomycetota; class Actinomycetes; order Propionibacteriales; family Nocardioidaceae; genus JALZDI01. Next base: position 7,502 of record DATMEB010000061.1, read on the forward strand.
GCGTGGGCGCGGTGTTCTTCCACGTGCAGTCGCGCGCGGGGTCCTGGGCCGACGGTGTCAGCTGGTCGCTGTGGGCCGCGATCGGCTTCCTGGCCGTCGCGTTCGCCCTCGGCGTCGCCGACTGGCGCGGACGCGCCGCAGCTGCCTAGCGTCAGGAGTCCGATCGAGTCTCGGCGACGCCGAGCAGCACCCTGGTCATGGTGTTGCGGGTGCTCAGCAGCTCCTCCAGAGCGTCGTCGAGGTCGGCCGCGGCCACCCGCAGACCCTCCGTCTCGGGGGCATCGGTGCGCGAGGCCGCGAGTACGGCGGCACGGCGCAGCAGCTCCTTGATGAACGACGCGGTGACGCCTTCGGCTCGTTCCAGGACGCCGTCGAGGTTCGACCGGTCCACCTCCAGCCGCCCCCGGTAGAGGTCGAAGAGACGACGGCGTGCCTCGAGATCGGGCAGCTGCAGCTCGACGGCCTGGTCCACCCGACCCGGACGCGAGGCCAGTGCCGGTTCGAGCAGGTCCGGTCGGTTCGTGGTCAGCACGAACACGACGTCGGCGTCCTCCTCCAGGCCGTCCATCTCGTTGAGCAGCTGGAAGAGCAGCGGATGGCGACCCGGATGATCGCCGCGGTCCTCCGCGATCAGGTCGACGTCCTCGACCACGACCATGGAGGGCTGGAGCGCTCGCGCGACCGAGCACGCCGCGCTGAGCAGGTGCATCGACTCGCCGGTCACCTGCACCACAGTGGTCTCGGTGAGGCTGGTCATCAGGTAGCGGATCGTGTGCGTCTTGCCGACTCCGGGCGGGCCGTGCAACAGCAGCCCGCGCTTGAGATGCTGGCCGGCCGCGAGCAGCCGGTCCTTGTGCCGAGCGGTCTCGACGACCTGGCGTCGTACGGCCTGCAGCGTGTCGGCGGGCAGCACCAGTGCGTCGGCGGAGAGCGACGGACGCTCGTGGAACCGAAGCAGCGCCTGCTCGTAGTCGAACACCTCGCTGCCGGCGAACGACAGGACCTGGTGACGGAAGACGTTGTGCACGGTGGCGAGCCGGCGCAGCTCCGTGGCGATCTGCGGTGCGCGCTCGGGGTCGGCGCTCATGATCTGCACGGTGACCTGTCCGATACCGGACTCCGGGTCGGCGTCGCGCAGCAGCAGCGCCGTGGGACCGGCCTCCTCGTCGACCAGGTAGATGCCGCAACGGACGCACGCGAGCACCTCCTCGCCAGGTCCGACCGGCAGGTTGACGCGCGCGACGTTTCCGGGGCGCGGCCCTTCCCAGCGCATCGACGCGCCACCGGCGAACAGCTCGGCGAGCCCGAACGACCGGTGCTGGAACGCACTGACACCGACGAGCCGGTGGGTGCGGCCGTCCTCCGCGAGCCACGCATCGAGGCCCAGCTGCACGTCGACGTGCTCGTAGCCGGCCCAACCCTCCGCGACCACGTCGTGCGCCGCGCCCTCCGGGCCGAGGTGCTCCCGCAGGTACCGCGACAGGGTGGGCCGCTCGTCCGCGCGTGCCGCGCCGACCACGCCGCGAACCGCGCGCCGTGCGAGCCGGCGTACGTCGGCGAGCTCGAACCTGGGGGCGTTGTCGTACCCTCCGTCGAACCCTCTGCCGGTTCCACCGACGACCCCCGGCATGGCAACCCACTCGGCGTCGTACAGCTCGTCGTCGTCGCCGTACCCACCGAAGTCACCGGCACCGGAGTCGCCGGCGGCGACAAACCCCGTGTAGCGCTCGCGCATCGGACTCCCCTTGCCGCCGCGCCTGGGCGGCACGGTGACTCGACATTCTGTCCGATCCCGGATGTCCCGGACAGCGATTTGCCCAGGGCCGCCCGTGGCCTTTTACGAACGCGTCACCCGGGCGGATCCCGCCGGACCCTCGTTGTCGGTGGCGTCGGGTTAGATGGAGACGTGGCAGCTGATCCGGCCACCGTCCTCGGGCGGTTCTCCCCGGCGACCCGCGAATGGTTCACGGCGGTGTTCGCCGAGCCGACCCCTGCCCAGGTAGGCGCGTGGGACACGATCGCGGCCGGGCGCAATGCCCTGGTGGTCGCGCCCACCGGCTCCGGCAAGACGCTGTCGGCGTTCCTGTGGGCGCTCGACCAACTGGCCGTGCGTCCGGCGCCGGAGGAGCCGCAACGGCGCTGTCGCGTGCTCTACGTCTCTCCGCTGAAAGCCCTCGCCGTCGACATCGAGCGCAACCTGCGCGCCCCGCTGGCCGGCATCCGCCGCACCGCCGCGCGCCTGGGCACGGTCGAGCCCGATGTCACCGTCGGGGTTCGTTCCGGTGACACCCCGGCGACAGAGCGGCGGCGGTTCGGCAGGACCCCGCCCGACATCCTGATCACGACGCCCGAGTCGCTGTTCCTCATCCTCACCTCGCAGGCGCGCGAGTCGCTGCGCGGCGTCGACACCGTCATCCTCGACGAGGTGCACGCGGTCGCCGGCACCAAGCGCGGTGCGCACCTCGCGCTCTCCCTGGAGCGGCTCGACGAGCTGCTCGACGCTCCCGCACAGCGCATCGGCCTCTCCGCCACCGTCCGCCCCGTCGACGAGGTGGCCCGGTTCCTCGGCGGCCGGCAGCCGGTGGAGGTGGTCGCACCAGCACACGGCAAGGAGGTCGACCTGCGCGTGGTCGTCCCCGTCGAGGACATGGCCGAGGTCGGCGGCATCGGTCCCACCGTCGAGGACGACCTCGAGGGCCCGGCCTCCGGCAACGAACCGCGGCCCTCGATCTGGCCGCACGTCGAGGAGCGCATCGTCGACCTGATCGAGCAGCACCGGTCCACGATCGTGTTCGCCAACTCGCGGCGGCTTGCCGAGCGGCTCACCTCGCGGCTCAACGAGATCGCCGCCGAACGCGCCGGCATACCCCTCGACGACGAGACCATCCCCGCCCAGGTGATGGCCCAGAGCGGCAAGGCGCTCGGCGCCGACGGCACCGTGTTCTCGGTGATCGCCCGCGCCCACCACGGCTCGGTCAGCAAGGAGCAGCGCGCACTCATCGAGGACGACCTCAAGCGCGGGCGGCTGCCGTGCGTCGTGGCCACGTCGAGCCTCGAGCTCGGCATCGACATGGGCGCGGTCGACCTCGTGGTCCAGGTCGAGGCGCCGCCCTCGGTGGCGTCGGGGCTGCAGCGCGTCGGCCGGGCGGGCCACCAGGTCGGCGAGGTCTCGCGAGGTGTGCTGTTCCCCAAGCACCGCAGCGACCTGGTGCAGACCGCGGTCACCGTCGAACGGATGCGCGACGGCGCGATCGAGGCGCTGCACATCCCGCACAACCCGCTCGACGTGCTGGCCCAGCAGGTCGTGGCCGCTGTCTCGGTCGACACCCTCGACGTCGACGAGATGTTCGCCGTCGTGCGCCGGGCCGCGCCGTTCGCGACCCTGCCGCGGTCGGCCTACGACGCGACCCTCGACCTGCTCGCCGGTCGCTACCCCTCCGACGAGTTCGCCGAGCTGCGCCCGCGCATCGTGTGGGACCGCGTCGCCGGGCAGCTCACCGCCCGGCCGGGTGCCCAGCGGCTCGCGGTCACCTCCGGCGGCACGATCCCCGACCGCGGGCTGTTCGGGGTGTTCCTGGTCGGCGAGACTCCGTCATCAGGTGGCTCCGCCACGGGATCAAGGGTCGGCGAGCTCGACGAGGAGATGGTCTACGAGTCGCGGGTCGGCGACGTGTTCGCGCTCGGCGCGACGTCGTGGCGCATCGAGGACATCACCCACGACCGGGTGCTCGTCAGCCCCGCACCCGGCCAGCCGGGGCGGCTGCCGTTCTGGAAGGGCGACGCGATCGGCCGCCCCGCCGAGCTCGGTCGCGCGATCGGGGGGTTCGTGCGCGAGCTGAGCCGCCTCGACGGTGAGGCCGCGACCGCCCGCGCGGAGCAGGCCGGCCTCGACAGCTGGGCGGCCGGCAACCTCGTGCGGTTCCTCACCGAGCAGCGCGAGGCGACCGGCCACCTGCCCACCGACAAGACTCTGCTGGTCGAGCGGTTCCGCGACGAGCTGGGCGACTGGCGGATCGTGCTGCACTCCCCCTACGGCGCCCAGGTGCACGCACCCTGGGCGCTCGCGGTCGGTGTGCGGCTGCGCGAGCTGTACGGCCTCGACGCGCAGGCGGTCTCCGGCGACGACGGCATCGTGCTGCGGGTGCCCGAGACCGATGTCGATCCGCCCGGCGCGGACATCTTCGTGCTCGAGCCCGACGAGGTCGAGGAGCTCGTCACGACGGAGGTGGGCTCTTCGGCGCTGTTCGCGTCCCGGTTCCGCGAGTGCGCGGCTCGGGCCCTGCTGCTGCCCCGTCGGCACCCGGGCCGTCGCAGTCCGTTGTGGCAGCAGCGGCAGCGCTCGGCGCAGCTGCTCGACGTCGCCAGCAAGTACGGCTCGTTCCCGATCGTGCTCGAGACCATCCGCGAGTGCCTGCAGGACGTCTACGACGTGCCCGCGCTGACCGAGATGATGCGCGACGTGTCCGCGCGCCGCACGCGCGTCGTCGAGGTCGCGACCACGGAGCCGTCGCCGTTCGCCCGCACGCTGCTGTTCGGCTACGTCGCCGCATTCATGTACGAAGGCGACAGCCCGCTGGCCGAGAAGCGTGCGGCCGCGCTGTCTCTCGACTCGTCGCTGCTGGCTGAGCTCCTCGGCCGCGCCGAGCTGCGCGAGCTGCTCGACCCCGAGGTCCTCGCGCTGACCGAGGCCGAGCTGCAACGACTGACCGACGACCGGCTGACCACCGACCTCGAGGGCGCGGCCGACCTGCTGCGCCTGCTGGGTCCGCTCACGACCGCCGAGATCAGAGAACGCAGTGCTCCGGACACCCCGGTCGAGCACTGGCTCGACGACCTGGAGGCGCGCAGGCGGGTCGTGCGGGTCCGCATCGTCGGGCAGGAGCAGTGGGCTTCGGTCGAGGACATCGGGCGTCTGCGCGATGCGCTGGGTGTTCCGGTTCCGGTCGGCACGCCGGAGGCGTTCGCCGAACCTGTCGGTGACCCGCTCGGTGACCTGGTCGGGCGCTACGCCCGCACGCATGGCCCGTTCCACCCCCAGCAGGTGGCTGCCCGTCTGGGGCTCGGGGTCGCGGTCGTCCACGACACGCTGCAACGGCTGGCGGCCGCCGGCCGGGTCGTCGAGGGCGAGTTCCGGCCCGGTGGCCAGGGCACCGAGTGGTGCGACAGCGAGGTGCTGCGCCGGCTGCGGCGCCGCTCGCTGGCGGCCCTGCGCAAGGAGGTCGAGCCGGTTGAACCGCGGGCGGTCGGGCGGTTCCTGCCTGCGTGGCAGCAGGTCGGCGGACGGCTCCGGGGCGTCGACGGCGTGCTGTCGGTGGTCGAGCAGCTGGCCGGCTGCGCGGTCCCCGCGTCCGCGCTGGAGCCGTTCGTGCTCGGGTCGCGGGTCAGCGACTACTCCCCCGCGATGCTCGACGAGCTCACCGCCTCCGGCGAGGTGCTGTGGTCGGGCATGGGCGCGCTCCCGGGCACCGACGGCTGGGTGGCGCTGCACCTCGCCGACAGCGCCCACCTGACGCTTCCCGACGTCGCCGAGGCCGAGAACACGCCGCTGCACGACGCGATCGTCGAGGCGCTCGGCGGCGGCGGCGCGTACTTCTTCCGTCAGCTCGCCGACGCCGTCGGCGCCACCGACGACCAGGCCGTCACCGAGGCGTTGTGGGACCTCGTCTGGTCCGGCCAGGTCAGCAACGACACGCTGGCGCCGCTGCGCACGCTCGTCGGCGGTGGCCGGTCGGCACACCGGCCGCGACGAGGTCCTCCGCGGTCACGGACCCACGGCCGCCGGTCGTACACCACCGGACGGCCCGCCATGCCGACCCGGACCGGCCCACCGAGCGCGGCCGGTCGCTGGTCGCTGCTCCCCGACCGCGAGGCCGACCCCACCCGGCGCGCCCACGCGGCGGCGGAGGCGCTGCTCGAGCGGCACGGGGTGGTGACGCGCGGAGCGGTGGTCAGCGAGCGTGTCCCCGGTGGCTTCGCCGGCGTCTACCGCGTGCTCGCGGCGTTCGAGGAGAGCGGGCGCTGCCGGCGCGGCTACTTCATCCAGGGGCTCGGTGCGGCGCAGTTCGGTGCCGTCGGTGCCGTCGACCGGCTGCGGGCGATTGCCGGCGAGGCCGCTGACGACTCACCGCGCGCACTCGCGTTGGCCGCCTGCGACCCGGCCAACCCGTACGGCGCCGCGCTGCCGTGGCCGGACCGACCTGACGAGACCGACGGAGCACACGCCGGGGGCACGGGGCACCGCCCCGGGCGCAAGGCGGGTGCGCTGGTGGTGCTCGTCGACGGTGCTCTGGTGCTCTACGTCGAGCGCGGCGGCCGCACCCTGCTGACCTTCAGCACCGACGAGGGGGCGCTGCAGCCCGCGGTCGACGCACTCGCTCTCGCCGTTCGCGAGGGCGCGCTGGGCAAGCTCACCGTCGAGCGGGCCGACGGCGCGCACATCCTGGGTTCGGCGCTCGCGCGCACGCTGGAGGCGGCCGGTTTCCACGCCACGCCGCGCGGCCTGCGACTGCGGGGCTAGTCCGTGCCCGAGGGCGACACCGTCTGGCGCACCGCACGCCGCCTGCATGCCGCACTCGAAGGCGAGCCGCTGACCGCCAGCGACCTGCGCGTGCCGCAACACGCGACGGCCGACCTGTCCGGGCAGACGGTGCAGGAGGTGACCGCGCGGGGCAAGCACCTGCTGCACCGGGTCGGCGACGACCTGACCCTGCACACGCATCTGAAGATGGAGGGCTCCTGGCACCTGTACCGGCCCGGGTCGCGATGGCGTCGGCCGGGGCACCAGGCGCGGGTCGTGCTGCGCACCGACCCGTGGGTGGCGGTGGGCTTCTCGCTCGGTGCGGTCGACCTCGTCCGCCGCGACGAGGAGTCCCGGCTGGTCGGGCATCTGGGACCCGACCTGCTGGGCGCCGACTGGGACGCCGACGAGGCGGTGCGCCGGCTGCATGGGCAGCCTCGGCGACCGATCGCCGACGCGCTGCTCGACCAGCGCAACCTGGCCGGCATCGGCAACCTGTACAAGTGCGAGCTGTGCTTCCTCGCCGGCGTCAGCCCGTTCCAGAGCGTGGACCAGGTCGGCGACCTGCCCGGCATGGTCGCACGCGCCCACACCCTGCTGGAGGCCAACAAGCACCGCGCCGTACAGACCACCACCGGGGACACCCGGCGGGGGCGCGCCACGTGGGTCTACCTGCGCGGCGGCCAGCGATGCCGTCGCTGCGGCACCAGGATCGAGGAGGCCGATCTCGGCTACCCCGGGCGGGAGCGTCAGACGTACTGGTGCCCGCACTGCCAGCCGGCGCCCTGACGGTTCCGGGCGTGCCTGTGGGGTCGGTCGGAGGACAAGGAAAGTGGGGAGCCGGCCTCAGCCAGCCCTGGTGTCCGGGGTCAGGCGGCGGCGACGTCGTAGACGGTGGCGTCGACCGGGGTGAGGGCGCCGACCTTGATCTCCTCGCGGCGCAGTTCCTGGCTGACGAGCTCGAGTACCGAGGACAGCGGCAGGTCGAGGGCCGAGCAGACGGCCGCGAGGCACTCGCTGGAGGCCTCCTTGACGCCGCGCTCGATCTCGGAGATGTAACCGAGGCTGACCGTGGCCGCCTTGGACACGTCGCGCAGCGTCCGGCCCTGACGAACCCGCTCCTCGCGCAGCACCTCACCGAGCACCTGACGAACCAGAACCATGGTCGCGCTCCTCTCGATGACGTCGCCTGCGTCGAACGCCGTATCTCTCAGCCTACCGGGCGGACGTGATGCGAATGTGAACAGTCACGCATCGCCCAGTGTCCCGGCTTGGTCAAGGGTACGACGCAGCAGCCCCAGTGCGGCCACACAGGTGTCCACCCGGATCCTCTGCCGGTCGCCGGCCAGCCGCAGGGAGAGCACCGTTGCCACGCCCGGCCCACCCCCCGGCCCCCCGCCGGGTTCGGCCGGGTCGGCGTGCTGCCGCTCAGCCGGCCCCGCGACCGCAACGAACACCGTGCCGACCGGCTTTCCCTCCTGCGGGTCGGGGCCGGCGACGCCGGTGGTGCTCAGGGCGTAGGTCGATCCCAGCCGGTGACGTGCTCCGTGGGCCATCGCCTCGGCGACCTCCGCCGAGACCACGCCGACCGAGCGGACCGCCTCCTCGGGCACGTCCAGCAGCGTGGTCTTGACGTCCGTGGCATACGCGGCCACTCCGCCGCGGAACACCGCCGACGCGCCGGGTACTCCCGTAAGAGTGGCCGCGAGCATCCCGCCGGTCAGCGACTCCGCCACGGCGAGCGTGTCGGCGCGCGCGGTCAGCGCCGCCACCAACGCGGCGGCCTCGGCATGCAGCGTCTCGGTGCTCACGAACGTCGGCGGCCGGCCCGGTCAGGGACGCTCGGCGTGGCGGCCCTGGCGCCACAGCCGCGCCGCTTGCACGACGTACTCCGCGCCGGTCCACACGGTGACCGCGACGGCGGCGGCCATCACCAGCATCGCCGCAAGGTGCAGCAGGAAGATGTCGCCGATCGGCAGGATGTAGGCGCACAGCGCGATCGTCTGCAGCACGGTCTTGAGCTTGCCTCCGCGGCTGGCCGCGATCACGCCGTAGCGGATCACCACGAACCGGATCAGCGTGATCGCCACCTCGCGCCCCAGCACCACCCCGGTGACCCACCAGGAGAGCTCGCCCAGCAGCGAGAGCCCGACGAACGCCGTGCCGGTCAGCGCCTTGTCCGCGATCGGGTCGGCGATCTTGCCGAAGTTGGTGACCAGCCCGCGGCGGCGCGCGATCTCGCCGTCGAACCGGTCGGTGAGCATCGCCGCGACGAAGCACGCGAACGCCGCCAGCCGCCAGGTCGTGTCGTCACCGCCGTGGGACAGCAGCAACCAGCCGAAGAGCGGCACCATCACGATGCGCAGCACGGTGAGCCCGTTGGGAAGGTTCCAGTTGCTGGGGGGCGCCGCCGGTTCCGATGAGGTCACGGTGCTCACGCTACGACCTCCAGGGCCCTCGCGGTGAGGTCGGCGCC
>DATMEB010000062.1:0-6276 GCA_035557095.1 Nocardioidaceae bacterium
CGCCGACGATCGTCGTTCCCGGGGCGAGGGTCTCCTCGATCGGGCTCGTCTGTGGGCCGAGGATGCGCGGCATCGACCCGACCGCGCAGACGAGCTCCACGCTGCCGTTGGGGGCCTTGCGGTGCGTGAACGCCGTCGAATGCGGCGAGACGGTCTGTGCCCAGACGCAGGTCACGTGGCGGGCGAGCGCCGGGGCGGGCCGCCGCTCGCGCACGGTGTGAGCGACCGTCATCCGCACAGGATGGCCGATCCGTACAAGACCGGACCCGACGGGGTCCGTAGGGTGCGACGCCTTTGCCGACTCTCGGAGGACACGCATGAAGGACGCCAACGCTGCCGACGATCGGTCGGCGCGCCGGCCGTGGTCACGCCGGAGGAGTGGCAGACGGCGCGTGACTGGAGCGGTCTGAATGATCCTCATTACCGGCGGCCTGGGTTCCATCGGGTCGCACACCGCACGGGCGCTGCTCGACCTGGACGAATCCGTCGTGCTCACCGCGCACCGGTCCGCCCAGCTGCCTGAGTACCTCGCCGACGAGCCCGGCGGCCGGGTCGTCGTCGAGCCGCTGGACACCACGGACGAGGCGACCTTCCTCGGCATCGGGAAGCGGCACGAGATCAGCGGCATCGTGCACCTCGCGGCGGCCCGCCACGACCTGCCCGATCCGGTCGAGTATCTCCGCGCCGACTCCCTCGGCCTGCTCAACGCGCTCCAGGCGGCGACGGTGTGGGGCGTGCGGCGGTTCTCCGTCGCCAGCACCATCGGCGTGTACGCGGGGGTGGACGAGGTTCCGTTGCGCGAGGACGCCCCGCTGCCCGTGGTTGCCGGACCCCAGATCCCCGTGTTCAAGAAGACCGCGGAGCTCTTCACCGCGCTGGCCGGTGACCGTGCAGAGTTCGACACGGTGAGCCTGCGGATCGGCACGATCTGGGGGCCGCTCGGCCTGCCCGACAACCCGTTCTTCGCGCTTCCCCGTCTGCTCAGCGCGGCGGTCCGGGGCGAGGACCCCGATCTCACCCCACCCCGCCCACCCGCGCACGACGACGACGGCACCGACCTCTGCTACGTGAAGGACTGCGGCCGGGCCATCGCACTGCTCATGCTCGCGGAGCCGCTCAACCACCGCATCTACAACGTCTCCAGCGGACGGCTGGTGCGGTACAGCGAGGTCATCGCCGCGATCAACGCCGCTGTGCCGGGCGCGAACATCAGCCTTCCGGAGGGACGCAGTCCCGACCGGCTGACGGACAGCTACCTCGACACCACGCGGCTGCGGGAGGACACGGGCTTCCGTACGGAGTACGACGTCGAGCGCGCCGTTCCGGACTATGTCGACTGGCTGAGGGGACATGACCGCTAGCCCACTGGGTCAACCCCGCTCTGCGTGCGCCGATAACCGACATTATGTCAAGTAGAGGAGCCGGGGCTCATGCGAGGGCTCAACCAGGGTGTCCCCTCCTTTGGAGGGGTTGCCAGCCGGTGGCAACCGGCGCAGGCTGGAGGAAGTTTCTCGACCACCGCTCGCCGAACCCTGACGCACTGGAGGCTGACGTGCAGGCACATCCAGGTGACCATCTGTTGATCGAGGGTACGAAGGTCGGAGCACACCGCCGGGACGGCCAGATCGTCGAGTGCCAGGGCACCGACGGCGGACCGCCTTTCCTCGTGCACTGGAACGACACCGGCTCGGAGTCGCTGGTCTACCCCGGCCCCGACGCGCACATCACCACGGCGGCTCCCGACCAGGCTCAGTCGTAGACCTGACCTCATCGGGCCGACGGGCATGATGGGCCGGTGCGCACCGACTTCGACCCTGCCCAGATGTCCGCCCGCCGGTTCTACCGGCTGCTGAACTCGGTCGTGGTCCCCCGGCCGATCGCCTGGGTGTCCACGATCTCCGCCGAGGGTGTCGACAACCTTGCGCCGCACTCGTTCTTCACGGTCGCGTGCGTCGACCCACCCGTGGTGCAGTTCACCTCCGTGGGCCGCAAGGACTCGCTGCACAACGTCGAGGCGACGCGCGAGTTCGTCGTCAACCTTGCACCCGAACCTTTGTTCGAACAGATCAACGCCACGGCCACCGACTTTCCGCACGGGGTCAGCGAGTTCGACGCCGTCGGCCTGGCCCGCGAGCCGAGCACACACGTGGCGCCGCCACGGGTCGCCGACTCCCCTGTCGCCCTCGAGTGCCGGCTGCACGGCACGCTCAGCTTCGGCGACTCGACCTTGGTGTTCGGCCGGGTCGTGCACGCAGCGGTCCGTTCCGACGTACTCGACGACAGCCACCCGATGGTCGAGCGGCTGCGGCCGTTGGCGCGGCTCGGGCGCAACGAGTGGACCACGCTCGGTGAGGTCCGCGAGATCAGCCGCATCCCGCACCGCGAGTGGCCCGGCCACTACGGTGACCCCGCCGACGAGTAGCTGGTCCGACCCGGGCCGTCAGCCGACCTCGACCTCGCCGCGGTCGCCGTCGACCCGAAGAGGTCGACCGGGGTCGACCGCGCGAACCGCGTCGCCCACGCCGAGCACTGCTGGGAGGCCCAGCACGCGGGCCAGCTGTGCCGCGTGCGCATCCTCGCTGCCCCTGCCGGCCACGAGCCCGACCACCCCGGCTGCGTGCGCCAGCACGACCTGTGAGGGCAACAGCTCCTCGGCGACGAGCACTGCCCCGGCCAGCTCGTCGTGCGCGGGCAGGCCCGCGTCGAACCGCCGCCCCTCCAGGGCTGCGGTGACCCGCGCACCGACGTCGAGTACGTCGGCCGCCCGCGCGGCCATCTCCGCGTCCGCGACCCCGGACAGTACGCCGTGAGCCTCGTCGACCGCTGTCCCCCACGCCTGTGCGGCCGACGTCCCCTGCCCCACCAGTGCCGAGGCTCTCCCCCGCAGCATCGGGTCGGTCAGCAGGGTGCGGTGCGCGCCTGCGATCGGCGCGAACACGTCGTCCGCTGATGCGAGCTGGGCGTCGGCGGCGTCGATGGCGCTGGCGAGTCGCTGTGTCTCGTCGTCGACGGTGCCGAGGTGCGTTTCGACGTGCGTTTCGACGGCGGTCGTCGCGACGACGAGAACCGCAGGGCCCTGAGCCACACCGGGTGCCGCTGCGGTCCCGGACAGGGTCGTCGCGCCGTCGTCGGTCTGCGTTTCGCCGAACCCGGACTCCGCCAGCTCCACCGCCCGACGTAGCGCCTCTGTCGCCTGCGGTCCCTCGGCCGCCAGGTGCACGACGTCGCCACCGCGCAGTCCGAGCCCGATCACGGCGACGACGCTGCGTGCGTCGACCCAGTCTCGGAGCTCCCCCGCCAGCAGCACCTGGGCGTCCGCGTCGCCCAGCGCCCGGGCCAGGTCCGCGGCCGGCCTCGCGTGCAGTCCCTGCGGGTTGGTCAGCGTGATGTCGGCGGTGAGCGACTCGGGCCCCGGCTCCGCCTCGGCGGGGCTCTCCGCCGCCGCCCGGGCGGCGTACTGCTGCTCGGCGGCATGGGCGACCTCGGCCAGGCCGGAACCCTGCTGGGCGGCGGTGGCTGCGGCGAGGGTCCCCTCCACCAGGGGCGCGTCGACGATGCGGACGCCTTCCTCGCCGAGCATCTCCACCGCGGTCTCCGCGGTGAGCAGGGCGCTGCCGAGGTCGTACAGGACCGCGGTCCCGCTGTCGCCGCGTGCCTCCTCGAGCGCGGCCATGACCTTGTCGAAGCTGGTGCCGACACCGCCGTCGTCGTCGCCGCCGGCGACGAGGATCGACACGTCGGGGGCCATCTGCGCGGCCAGCCGGCGTACGCCGTCGGCGATCTCGGGCACGTGCGAGACCAGCACCAAGGCGACCGTCACGGAGGCACCTCGCTCAACGGGCCGCCACGTCGGCGAGGCAGCGCAGCAGCATGGCCGACGACGTCGCGCCCGGGTCCTGGTGTCCCGCACTGCGCTCGCCCAGGTAGCTCGCCCTGCCCTTGCGGGCCACCAGCGGGATGGTGTCGAGTGCACCCTGCTCCGCTGCGCCGGCCGCGGCTGCCAGCACACTCGTCGCGTCGGCACCGCCGCTCCCCGCGGCCTCGGCCGCGGCGTCCACGGCCGGCGACCATGCGTCGACCATCGTCTTATCGCCCGGCTCGGCCTTGCCGCGGGCCACGATCCCGTCACGCGCGGCGGTGAGCATGTCGACGAGGTCCGCGGGCTCGAGAGTCTCCTTGTCCTTGGTCGCACCGCCCGCGCGCAGGAACGCGGTGCCGTACAACGGGCCGGCGGCGCCGCCCACCTTGCTGATCAGCGTGGTGGCCGCGAGCTTGAGGACCTCGCTCGGGTTCGCGGGCGTCGCCGAGTCGAGCTGCTGCACGACCGCACGCATGCCGCGGACCATGTTCTCGCCGTGGTCGGCGTCCCCGATCGCGGCGTCGAGCTCGACCAGCTCTGCGCGGTGCTCCTCGACCGATCCGGCGTACGCACGCAGCCAGGCGGCGAGGTCGTCGGCGTTCAGGGCCATCGCCTCACACGCCCCAGCGCAACGCGGGGGTGTGTACGGGCGCGTCCCACAGGTCCTTCATCTCGTCATCGAGACGAAGAAGCGTGACGGACATCCCCTGCATCTCCAGCGAGGTGATGTAGTTGCCGACCAGCCGGCGGGCCACCCGGATGTCGCGGTCGGCGAGCAGCTGCTCGGCGTGCCGGTACGCGATGTAGAGCTCCAGCAGCGGCGTGCCGCCCATGCCGTTGACGAACAGGAGCACGTCGTCACCCGCCGCGAACGGCAGGTCCTCCAGCACCGGGCCCATCAGGCGTTCGACGATCGCGTCGGCGGGCTCGACCGGGAGGCGCTCCCGCCCGGGCTCGCCGTGGATGCCGATGCCGATCTCCATCTCGTTGTCGGCGAGCTCGAACGTCGGCTTGCCCGCGTGCGGGACCGTGCACGACGTCAGCGCCATGCCCATCGACCGCACCTGCGCGTTGACCCGCTCGCACAGCGCCTTGAGGGTGGGCAGGTCGTCGCCGCGCTCGGCCGCCGCACCCACGATCTTCTCCGCGAGCACCGTGCCGCCGACTCCCCGGCGGCCCGCTGTGTACAGGCTGTCCTTGACCGCGACGTCGTCGTTGATGACCACTGCCTCGACGGGGATGTCCTCGGCCAGTGCGAGCTCGGCGGCGGTCTCGAAGTTGAGCACGTCGCCGGTGTAGTTCTTGACGATGTGCAGGACGCCCGCGCCGGCGTTCACGGCCTGGGTCGCGGCCAGCACCGGGTCGGGCGTCGGCGAGGTGAACACCGGGCCCGGGCACGCCGCGTCGAGCATCCCGAGGCCGACGAATCCGCCGTGCAGCGGCTCGTGCCCGCTGCCCCCGCCGGACAGGACCGCGACCTTGCCTGGCCGCGGCGAACCGGCACGGACGATGTAGTTCGGGTCGTAGTGGGCACTCACCAGGTCGCCGTGCGCGGCGGCCATCCCCTGCATCGCCTGCTCGACGACGTTCTCGGGGTCGTTGATGATCTTCTTCACGTCGCGTCCGCCCTCCCAGCCGGGCCTTCTGGTACTGCCGTGCACGCTACGACCTGCGTCGGTCGCTTCGCTAGGGCGTGTTGGTAGACGGTCGGCCGTCGCGAGCGTGGCATCCCGTGGAGCTGCCGCGCAGCAGGCCATGCCGTTGACCAACACGCCCTGGGGCGCCCGGGTCATCGCGCAGTTGTGCGGGCTGCGCGGAACGGCACGACGTACCAGAGCGCAAGGAACACCACCGCGACCACGGCCGCGAGCACGAGCGCCAGCGTGCGGGAGAGCAGGAAGTCGAGGATGAACAGGATCGCCCCGCAGATGGCCAGGAACAGCATCAGCAATCCACCCTTGGCGAGCTTCGACGCGGCCTCGACGACCTGGCGCTTGCGACCCTTGCGGAACAGCGCGCGGTGCAACGCGACCGGCGCGATCAGCAACGCCGTCGCGACCGCACACAGCAGCAGCGTGACCACGTAGATGGTCAGCTGGGTGTCGGTGACTTCGGTGAAGCGCTCCTGGAACGCGAGCGTGAGCAGGAACGCGAACAGGATCTGCACCCCCATCTGCGAGACCCTGAGCTCCTGCAAGAGCTCGTTGAAGTTGCGGTCTGCCTGCTCGGCCTCGGTCTCGTTCCGCTGCGGGCCAGTCTCGCCGGACGTCTCCTGGACCATGGCCCCTCCCTGCCGTCGACGGCCCCCGCCTCCATCATCTCGCCACCCGCTGGGCAAGCGCGAGCCCGAACCTCCCAGCCTGGTCGGTCCACCACGCCTGTACGTCGAGGCCGGCAGCGGCGAGCTCCCGGCGTAC
>DATMEB010000063.1:0-3579 GCA_035557095.1 Nocardioidaceae bacterium
ACCGACGACGCCCGATCGGCGTACGACGCGGCGATCGAGCACGCCGGCAACGCCGCCGAGCGCGCCTGGCTGGCGCGCCGTCGACACACCCTCGCCCCCAAACTCGACGATGGAGGCTCTTGACTGTCGCCGTCATCGGCGTACTATCGCGATATATCGTTGATGTATCGGGAGGTTCTCATGGGTGGTCACGGACACGGACCGGGCTGGCACGGCAACTGGCAGGGTGGCTGGAGCAACTGGAGCGACCTCAACAGTCGCGGCCGTGGCGGTCCGCCGCCGTGGCTCGCTGGGATCTTCGGGCTGGTGCCGCAGGACCGACCACAGCGGCCCCGCGCCAAGCGCGGTGACGTGCGCGCGGCGATCCTGGACGTGCTCGCGGTCGAGCCGCTCAACGGCTACCAGGTCATCCAGCAGATCGCCGAGCGCTCGGGCGGCCAGTGGAAGCCGAGCCCCGGCTCGGTCTACCCGACCGTCTCCCAGCTCGAGGACGAGGGCCTGGTCACCGCCGACGAGGAGCGGGGGCGCACCCTGCGGCTCACCCCCGAGGGCGAGGCCTACGTCGCGGAGCACCCCGACGAGCTCTCCGCTGTGTGGGCAGCGTTCGAGGACGAGCCGGCCGAGGAGGAGGGCCCCGACCTGTCGGTGCTGAAGTCGGAGATCGGGCAGCTGATGTCGGCGGCCTGGCAGATCCTCTCCAGCGGCACCGACCAGCAGCGCAAGGACGCGATGGCGGTGCTGATCGAGACCCGGCGCAAGCTCTACGGGCTGCTGGCCGACGAGGAGCCCCAGACCAGGAGCGACCAGTGAGCGAGGTTCGCATCGGCGACGCCGAGCGGGAGCTGGCCCAGACGACGCTGAACGACCACTACGCCGCGGGGCGGCTCGACCACGACGAGTACACCGAGCGGCTCGACCGGATCTGGGCCGCCCGCACTCGCGCGGAGCTGGACCCGGTCTTCACCGACCTGCCTGGCCCGGCCCCGCAACGGTCCGGCCGCTCGTCGTACCCGTACTCGACCGCGGCGACCCGTCGTCCGTCGTCGGCGCCGCGGCCGCGCGGGTCGAGGCTGCCCCTGCCGCTGCTGGTGCTGCTGATCGTGGTCGGCACGATTGCCGTGGCCACCAACCTGCCGCTGATCCTGGTCGGTCTCGGTGTCTGGTTCTTCTTCCTGCGCGGCGGCGGCTGCCGGTCGCAGTCCCGGCGGGTGATGCGGGGGTAGCCGCCCGCAGTGCGAAGTGACTAGGGTCACTCGAGGTTCAGGTTCAAGCTGACTCGGAAGGTGTGACCCTCGTGACCGACACCCGACCTCCGCCGCCCACGCGCACGTCCTCGCGCGGACACTGGATCCTGATCTGCGTCCTGCTCACCCCGGCGGTCGTCGGACCGCTGATGGTCTGGCTCTACGACAGGACCGACCCGACGCTGTTCGGGTTCCCGTTCTACTTCTGGGCGCAGATGATGATGATCCCCGCGGCAGTGGTGCTGACCGTCATTGCCTACTACCTCGCCAAGGAAGCAGAGCGTCGTGACCACGTCGCCCGGCGGGAGGCCGGCCGATGATGAGCGACGTCAGCGTGATCGCCTTCAGCGTCTTCATCTTCTTCTTCCTGCTCGTCACCGTCCTCGGCTTCGCGGCCGCGCGGTGGCGCCGGGCCAAGGCGCTCGACAACCTCGACGAGTGGGGCCTCGGTGGTCGCGGCTTCGGCACGTTCATCGCCTGGTTCCTCATCGGCGGCGACCTCTACACGGCGTACACCTTCATCGCCGTGCCCGCGACGCTGTACGCCGGGAGCGCGGTCGGCTTCTTCGCGGTGCCGTACACGATCGTCGTGTACCCCATCATCTTCGTGTTCCTGCCCAGGCTCTGGTCGGTGTCGCACCGGCACGGCTACGTGACCCCTGCCGACTTCGTGCGCGGGCGCTACGACTCCAAGGGGCTGTCGCTGGCGGTGGCCGCGACCGGGATCCTCGCGACGATGCCGTACATCGCCCTGCAGCTCGTGGGCATCCAGGTGGTGCTCGAGGTCATGGGGATCGGGGGTGGCGAGGACGCGTCTCTGATCGAGCGTGACCTGCCGCTGATCATCGCGTTCGCGGTTCTCGCGGCCTACACCTACGCGTCCGGCCTTCGCGCGCCCGCGCTGATCGCGTTCGTCAAGGACACGCTGATCTACATCGTCATCCTGGTCGCGGTGTTCTACCTGCCGGCGCAGCTCGGCGGCTGGGGTGAGGTCTTCAACGCCGCGGAGCAGAAGTTCGCCACCCCGGACCTGGAGACCGACGCCGTGATCCCGTCCGGCGCGCTGCACTGGGCATACGCGTCGCTGGCGCTGGGCTCGGCGCTCGCGCTGTTCATGTACCCGCACTCGATCACGGCGGTGCTCTCGACCGGCAGCCGCAACGTGATCCGGCGCAACGCGTCGCTGCTGCCCGCGTACTCCTTCCTGCTGGGGCTCCTCGCGCTGCTCGGGTTCGTGGCGATCGCGGCGGGGATCGAGACCGACAACGCCCAGCTGGCGATCCCGCTGCTGTTCGAGCAGGAGTTCCCGAGCTGGTTCGCCGGCGTGGCCTTCGCGGCCATCGCGATCGGTGCGCTCGTGCCGGCGGCGATCATGTCGATCGCCGCCGCGAACCTGTGGACCCGCAACATCTACCTGGCGTACATCAACCCCGACGCGACACCGGCCATGGAGGCCAAGCAGAGCAAGCTGATGTCGCTGCTGGTGAAGTTCGGCGCGCTGGTCTTCGTTCTCGGGCTGCCGTCGGAGTTCGCGATCAACCTGCAGCTCCTGGGCGGCATCTGGATCCTGCAGACGCTGCCGGCGATCGTGATCGGGCTGTACACCCGCTGGCTGCACCGCTGGGCGCTGCTGTCCGGCTGGGCGGTCGCGATGGCGTACGGCACCTACACGGCATACCTGCAGCCCTCCCCCACCGACCCCAGTGTCACGCACTGGGGCAGCCCGGTCGCACCGTTGCCATTCATGCCGGACGTGGTGGGCTACATCGCGCTCACCTCCCTGGTGGTCAACCTGCTGGTAGCGGTCGCGCTCACCTTCGTGTTCCGGGCGATGAAGGTCGCCGAGGGCGTCGACTCCACCGTCAAGGCGGACTACCGGGCCGAGGCGGGCGAGGAAGGCGTCGAGGAACTGCCCGAGACGGTCTGAGCTACCTGTGGGTAACCTCTGCCCATGACGACTGCTGACGAACACCGCGCGGGGCAACCGACTGGGCAACCCACTGGGCAACCCACTGGGCAACCGACTGGGCCACCGAGGCTGGAGGGGCACGGCGGCGACCTCGCGGTGGCGGTCGCGCAGGCGCACGGCGTGCGGAGCATGTTCACGCTCTCCGGCGCGCACGTCTTCCCGATGTACGACGGCGCGGTCAAGGCCGACCCGCCGATGCGTCTGGTCGACGTACGCCACGAGCCCACGGCGGTGTTCGCGGCCGAGGCCACCGGCAAGCTCACCCGCACTCCCGGCCTCGCCGTGCTCACGGCCGGGCCGGGTGTCACCAACGGGGTGAGCCCGATCGCGCAGGCGCACTTCGCGGGGTCGCCGATGGTCGTGGTC
>DATMEB010000064.1:0-33336 GCA_035557095.1 Nocardioidaceae bacterium
GGTCTGCGCGGTCGGCTACGGCAACGAGGACGAGGTACGTGCCGGTGCCCGCCGGCTGATGCGCATCGCCCGCGACCACGGCGCGCACTACCTCGGTGACGAGATCTCCGAGGGCGACTGGGCCGCCCGGCACGACCGCTATGCTACGCCGCTGCACGGCCGCCTCAGGGACGGCCAAGTGGTGCCGATGAGCTGGCACTGCGAGGACGCGGCGATCAACTACACCGAGCTGCCCGCGGTCAGCCAGAAGTGGCACGCGATCGTGTCCCGGCTGCGCGCGCGGTTCGACGCGTTCGACGACTGGGGGATGTTCGCCTACACCAGCGCCTCGACCGGCGTCGACTACCTCACCGAGATCGACGTGGGCATCTGGGAGCAGCAGCTCGACGACGAGATGTGGGAGGCCTGGGTCGACGCCAAGCGCGACATCGCGGCCGTGGCGCTCGAGCACGGCGGCTCGATCAGCGCCTGCCACGGCTCGTGCCGTGAGGGTGAGGTCGACCTGGTGCCGATGGAGCTCGGCGGCGGCTACGACGTGATGCTCAAGGTCAAGCGGACCCTCGACCCCAACAACATCATGAACCCGGGCAAGTACGGCCTGGACCGGGCCTACGACGGACCGCCCGAGTACGCGCAGGGAGGGCAGTGACCGATGCCGACGTACCGCTACTCCGAGCAGAACGAGCCGCCGGAGGCGACGCGGGTCACCGACGTCGCCGTCAGCCGGTTCGAGGACGTCTACGAGGTCGACCCGGCGCTGATGACCGAGCACGTCAGCCAGCAGACGTTCCCCAACTGGGACACGCTGCGCATCGTCGCCAGCCGCCATGACCACCTGGCCTGGATGCACCGGCACTGGGCCGGCCGGGTCGTCTCGGGCGAGGAGATCCTGCGCGGGCTGGACGACTGAGCCGGACCGCCGCACCTTGACGCCCAACTGCACGACGCCGCCCCGCCCCGCGGACTGACCAAGGAGGACCGCGATGGCCACCGTCCCGCCGCCACCGGAGCCCACCTCGGGCGCCACCGAGCACGCGGACGACGCCGGCCATCTCGCGGCGCTGGGCTACGAGAGCCACTTCGAGCGCAAGATGAGCCCGTGGGCCAACTTCTCGCTGGGTTTCACCTACCTGTCCCCGGTCGTCGGCATCTACACGCTGTTCGCGTTCGCGCTCGCCACCGCCGGGCCGCCGATGATCTGGAGCCTGGTGATCGTCGGGGCCGGGCAGTTCCTGGTCGCGCTGGTGTTCGGTGAGGTGGTGTCGCAGTACCCGATCGCCGGCGGCGTCTATCCGTGGGCACGTCGGCTGTGGGGCAAGCGCTGGGCCTGGATCACCGGCTGGGTCTACCTCGTCGCGCTGCTGGTGACGATCGCGGCGGTCAGCTACGGCGCGGGGCCGTACCTCGCGGTGTTCCTCGGCATCGGCGCGACACCGACCACGACGGTGCTGTGCGCGCTCGGCATCATCGCGGTCGCGACGGTCATCAACTACAGCGGCACCCGGGTGCTGGCCAAGGCCGCGATCATCGGCTTCGTCGCCGAGATCCTCGGCGCGATCGTCGTCGGAGTGTGGCTGCTGGTCGCGCACCGCGAGCAGAGCTTCGGTGTGCTCTTCGACAGCTTCGGTGCCGGCGCCGGCGACGCGTACGTCTACGCGTTCCTCGCCGCCGGTCTGATCGGCATCTTCCAGTACTACGGCTTCGAGGCCTGCGGCGACGTGGCCGAGGAGGTCCCCAGCCCCGGCCGGAGCATTCCTAAGGCCATGCGGATGACGATCTACGTCGGCGGTGCTGCCGCGACGTTCGTTTGCCTGGCCCTCGTGCTGTCGGTGCCCGACATCGGCGCGGTGATCTCCGGCGAGGACGCCGACCCTGTCGCCACCGTCCTGGTCGGCGCGTTCGGCGACGTCGGCTACAAGATCGTGCTCGGTGTCGTGCTGATCTCGTTCCTGTCCTGTGCGATGAGCCTGCAGGCGGCCGCGACCCGGCTGACGTACTCCTACGCGCGCGACGACATGCTCGCCGGCAGCGGGCTGCTGTCGAGGTTCTCGAGCAGCCGGCACGTGCCGCCGTACGCGCTGATGCTTGCGGCCGCGGTGCCGACCGTCATCGTGGTGGGCTCGATTTTCTCCGCGAACGCGCTGACCAAGATCGTGTCGTTCGCGACGCTGGGCATCTATCTGGGCTTCCAGATGGTGGTGCTGGCCGCGTTGCGGGCGCGGGCCAAGGGCTGGCTGCCCAGCGGCGCGTTCACCCTCGGGCGGTGGGGGATGGCCGTCAACGTGGGCGCGCTGGCATACGGCGTCGCCGCGATCGTCAACATGGCCTGGCCGCGGACCCCGGACGTGCCCTGGTACGACAACTGGATCGTGGCCCTGTCCGGGCTGGTCGTGATCGGGGCCGGCGTTGTTTACATGCTGGTGGCCAAGCCGTACGACCGAGGAAGCGCCGCCGCGGGCGACGCCGTACCCCAAGAACGAACACAGGGCAGACGACACCAGGTCGGCTGAGTACACACAGCAGACGAAGGAAGGACCGGCGATGGCCGAGCAGAAGCGGATTCAGAACTTCATCAACGGGGAGCTCGTCGACGCGGCCGACGGCCGCACGTCGGAGATCGTCAGCCCGGTGACCGGGAAGGTGTACGCGACGGCGCCGATGTCGTCGAAGGAGGACGTCGACCGGGCGATGCGGGCGGCGCGCACGTCGTTCGAGTCGTGGGGCCAGACGACGCCGGCCGAACGGCAGAAGGCGCTGACGAGGATGGCCGACGCGTACGAGGCACGCGTCGACGAGCTGGTCGCGGTGGAGAGCGAGAACACCGGCAAGCCGATCGCGCTGACCAAGTCCGAGGAGATCCCGATGTTCCTCGACCAGCTGCGCTTCTTCTCGGGTGCGGCGCGGGTGCTGGAGGGCAAGTCGGCCGGTGAGTACATGAGCGGCTTCACGTCGTTCGTACGCCGCGAGCCGGTCGGCGTGTGTGCGCAGATCACGCCGTGGAACTACCCGATGCTGATGGCGCTGTGGAAGTACGCGCCGGCGCTGGCCGCGGGCAACTCGGTGGTGCTCAAGCCCAGCGACACGACGCCGGCCAGCACGCCGCTGCTGGCCGAGATCGCCGCGGAGTTCCTGCCACCGGGTGTGTTCAACGTGGTGTGCGGTGACCGCGACACCGGGCGGGCGCTGGTCGAGCACCCCGAGCCCGACATGGTCTCGATCACCGGCTCGGTGCGCGCGGGCATGGAGGTCGCGAAGTCCGCGGCCATGGACCTCAAGCGCACTCACCTCGAGCTCGGCGGCAAGGCGCCGGTGGTGGTCTTCGACGACGCCGACGTGGCCGCGGCCTCGGCCGCGATCGCGGAGGCGGGTTACTTCAACGCGGGTCAGGACTGCACCGCGGCGACCCGGGTGCTGGCCGGTCCGCGGGTGCACTCCGACTTCGTCGCGGCGCTGACCGAGCAGGCGCGGGGTGCGCGCACCGGACTCCCGGACGACGAGGACGTGCTGTTCGGTCCCGTCAACAGCGGCGCCCAGCTGGAGAAGGTGAAGGGGTTCGTGGACCGGCTGCCCAGCCACGCGCGCGTGGAGGCCGGTGGTCAGCGCGCCGGGGGCGACCTGGCCAACGGGTTCTTCTTCGAGCCGACCGTGCTCAGCGGTCTGCTGCAGGACGACGAGGCCGTGCAGGACGAGATCTTCGGTCCGGTGATCACCGTGCAGCAGTTCTCCGACGAGGACGAGGCCGTGCGCTGGGCCAACGGGGTGCAGTACGGCCTGGCGTCGTCTGTGTGGACCAAGGACCACGGCCGGGCCATGCGGATGGCCCGGCGGCTCGACTTCGGGTGTGTGTGGATCAACACGCACATCCCGTTGGTCGCCGAGATGCCGCACGGCGGGTTCAAGCACTCCGGGTACGGCAAGGACCTGTCGATGTACGGCCTGGAGGACTACACCCGCGTCAAGCACGTCATGTCCAACCTCGACGCCTGACCCACCCTCGCGCCGAGATTGCGCGAATGGCCCGGCTAACTGCCTGGCTGCCCCTATGCGCTTGGGCCATTCGCGCAATCTCGGCGGGAGAGAGCGGTGCCGTTACGCGTCGTCGAGCTCGACGTGCCGGAGGTCCTTGCTGAGCCAGGAGCCGACGATGAGGAACAGCCCGCCGAGGCTGACCAGCACCGCCGGTGTGTACTCGTACGGCATCGCGCCGGACAGCCCGAGCATGTAGTAGCTGTAGAACGCCGGAATCACGCTTGGCAGGCTGTAAGCGATGCCGTACCCCGACGACCGCACCTGGGTGGGGAACATCTCCAGCAGGTAGGCGGAGATCATCGACCACACCAGGAGCGTGCAGAGCAGCGTCAGCGTGCCGCACACCAGCACCACCAGCGCCTGGTCGGCACCCGCGACCGCCAGCCCGAACAGCACCGGGGCGACGAGAGCGTTGAGCGCGCCGAGGACGAGGAACACCTGGCGCCTGCCGAAGCGCTGACCCGCGGCCCCCGTGAGCGGGAAGAGGAACACCGCCACGATCGCCGCGATGAGCAACGTGGCGTTGACGACCGCGGTGTCCGTGCCCAGCCCGTCGAAGTGGCTGGAGAACAGCGCCACGGTGGCGTCGAGCGTCAGCCACGCCCCGGTGCCGACCGTGAACGCCAGCGCGAACGAGTGCAGGTTGCGGCCGGCGAACAGGGTGCGCAGCGGGTTCCTGGCCTTGGTCATCTTGGTCCACAGCTCCGACTCCGGCACCGAGCGCAGGTAGTACAGGAACAGCGCGCCGGAGAGCAGGAACCCGATCACGAAGGGGATGCGCCAACCCCACACCACGTAGGCGGAGGTGGGCCCGTCGGACGGCATGAGCTGCAGCAGGAGGACGGTGAGCAGCGTGATCGTGGCCAGCGCCGCGGGGTAGCCCACGTTGAGCAGCGACCCGTACAGACCTCGGCGGGCGCGTGGCGCGTACTCCATCGCCAGCGGGTTCGCCGCGGTGTACTCCCCGCCCAGGAAGACCCCGTCGAGCAGTCGCAGGGCCACCAGCAGGATCGGGGCCAGCACGCCGATCGTGGCGTAGCCCGGGAGGACCGCGATCAGGCCGGTGCAGACGGTGAAGCCGCCCGCGACGATGATCGTCGTACGCCGACGTCCGATCTTGTCGCCCATGACCCCGAAGATGATCGCTCCGAGCGGACGGCCCAGCAGTGATGCGGCGAAGATGGCCGCGCCGAGCGTCGCGGTCGCGACCGTGCTCGCGCCGCTGGTGGTGAAGTAGCCGATCGCCGGGGTCAGCACGACCACCGGCAGGTACACGTCGTACATGTCGACGAAGAAGCCGAACATCGCGGCGCGGAGCGCGCGCCGGCCCTTCGCTTGGTGGTCGAGATCCTCGGGCTGCGTCCCGGTCGTGGGGACAGCGGTGGCCTCAGTCATGACGGACGTCCTCCTCGGAGGTCGCGCCGAACACCCGGGTCGCACCGGGCGTGGTCCTCGTGGTCGGAGTGGTCGGGGTGCCGGCGTCCCTGCGGTCGCCGTGCAGGTGGAGCGGACGGTGGCGCCGGGTGTCGACGCTGAGCGAGAAGATGTCGGCGCGGTTGTAGGTGCCGACGATGTCGTGAGCCTGCTTGAGCACCACCTCCTCGCCGAGATCCACCTCGGCGTGGAGGATCCCGGGCTTGCCCACCAGCGGTCCGGCGATCGTCTGGCCCCGCGGCCCCACGATGAGTGAGGCGGTGGGGTTCGCGGTCAGCAGCTTCTCGACGCGGTCGTCACCCTGCGCCACGGCCTCGATGGCGTCGTCGCCGAGGGCTGTGGCGGCGACGACCGTGAACACCTTGCCCTCGAAGGAGTGCGCCGCACTGCGCAGGCGGATGCTGTCCTCGAGGTCGTAGTCGGGCTCACCCACGCGCTGGTCGAACGGCCAGGCGGGCGGGTAGCTCGCGATGTGCAGACGCTCGCCCTGGGCGAGCAGGGTGAAGCGGGCCAGCGTGTTGGTGTTCTCCCCGCAGATCAGTGCGCCGACGTTCCACCCGTCGAGGTCGACCGGCGCCAGGTCGTGGGCGTCACCGTGTGACCAGGTGAGCCGCTCGTACCAGGTGGCGACCAGCTTGCGGCGGTGGTTCACGAGGCGGCCGGTCCGGTCGAACAGCAGGTTCGCGTTCCACACCTGGCCGAGGCTGTCGGGGTTGCGCTCGTTCACTCCCACCGACAGCACGACGCCGTGGCGCTGGGCCACTCTGCCGAGCCGCTCGACCTCCGGACCGGGGACCGTGACCGACTCCAGCACCAGGCGCTCATGCAGGTCGTGCTGGTCGACGGGAGCGAGTACGCCGTTCCAGACAGGGAAACCGGCGACGAAGCTCTCGCCGAACACGACCAGCTCGGCCCCCTGCCCGGCGGCCTCGGCGACGAGCTCCTCGAGCTTGTCGAGGGTCGCGGCCTTGTCGAGGAAGACCGGTGCGGCCTGTACGGCGGCCACGGCCACACGGGGTGGCTGACTCTGGGGCACGGCACTCTCCTTCGTTTACCGCCGGGCCGCCCTCGCCGGGGCGAACCCGCGCCGACTGGTGTCGACCGTTCTCGACAACAAAGGCCTGGTTTCAGCTGGGGTGCAGGGACCGTAGGGGTATCGACCCACTCAGTCAAGGGTTGGCGCCGCCGGTATGCGCAGGCGAGAATGTCGACGAAGTTCGACAACGTCAGGAGCCGTCGTGTGGAACGAGCTGGTCGAGATCGGGCTCGAGCCGAAGGAGGCGAGGTTCTACCTCGCGGTGCTGTCGATGGACCGGCCGACGGTCGCGCAGGTGTCGGAGGCCATCGGGGTGAGCCGTACCAACGCCTACGACATCATGAAGCGGCTCAGCCGGCGCGGTCTGCTGTCGGTGACGGAGTCGGCGCCCGAGGGCGGGCAGGGCGGTCGTGGCCGGGCCGAGCTGCGAGCCGAGGATCCGCAACGGCTGCTTGACGAGTGGCAGCAACGCAAGCAGGCACTCGACGCGCTCGTGCCCCAGCTGCGTGCCATGCACGAGAAGGCGGGACGGCAACCACGGGCGCGATACCTCGAAGGCAAGGCCGGCATCCGCAGCGCGCTGTTCCAGACGTTGGAGTGGCCGTCGCCGCTGCGCGGGATCCTGTCGATGCGCGACCTGCTGACCGTGCCGGGTGAGGAGGCGATGCGCGAGTACATCGACAGCCGCCGGCAGCGCGGACTGTGGCTACACGTGATCCGGTCGCCGGAGAAGGACTTCAAGCGCGGCTGGCCGAGTAGCGAGCGCGACCTCCGACGGACCAGATACGCACCGCGGCCCTACCTCTTCGCGATGACCATGATCATCGGCGAGGACGCCGTCGCCATGGTCTCGTCTCCGCAGGAGAACTTCGCGCTGATGATCGAGAGCGCGGAGTACGCCCAGATGCACAGCAACCTGTTCGAGGTGCTGTGGGACGCGAGCAGCCCGCAGCCGCCCGCGTGAGGCCGCACAATCGGCACGAAGAGTCGGCGTTCTCGAGACGCCGGGACCGCCTGATGTGACACTTGCATGGCGCCGTTGGACTGGTATCCGGCGCATCTTCTTGTTCCGGGGGGAACCACATGCGGGTGGCCGCGCTGACGGTCGTGGGGTTCGTGCTGCTCGCGGGCTGCTTCGGCGGATCCGTCGAGACCACCGACACGGAGATTCCCCCGGTGGCACAACGACCGACAGCGTCCGCGGATCGCGACCTGGACGAGGCGCTCTCGCCCGAGCGCGAGAAGTCTCCGCAGCGGGAGCGGGAGCAGCAGCCCCGAAGGCGTGCGCAGGCCGAGGGCATCGAGCGCGCACCCTCGGCCACGGCGACACGGAGACCCGTTCGCCGTCTCGGCGCGCGGCACCGGGTGCTCGACGTGGTCGACGGCGACACCGTCAAGGTCGCCTACCGCGGCGCCGAGGTCTCCGTGCGCGTCATCGGCATCGACACCCCGGAGACCGTGCACCCCAGCGAGCCGGTGGAGTGCGGTGGCCCGCAGGCCTCCGCCGCGGCGGCCAGGCTGCTGACGGGCAAGCGCGTCCGCCTCGTCGTCGACCCTTCGCAGGGACGCACTGACGCCTACGGCCGGACGCTGGCGTACCTGCAGTCACCGGGCATCGGCGACTTCGGGCTGGCCATGATCCGGCAGGGCCGCGCGGCGGAGTACACCTACGAATCGGCCTACGCACGCCAGGCGCGCTACCAGACCGCGCAGAGCACTGCCCAGGGCACCGGTCGCGGGATCTGGAACCGCTGCGGCGGTGTCGACACCGCGCTCGCGCAACCCGCACCCGAGTCGCGGCCTCGACCCGGCGGTGACTGCGACCCCGGCTACGACCCGTGCGTCCCGCCGTACCCGCCCGACCTCGACTGCGACGACGTCGACGGACCCATCCGCATCACCGGCGACGACCCGCACGGCTTCGACGCCGACGGCGACGACGTCGGCTGCGACTCATGACGGTCTCTTCGCGTCGAGGTTGCGCGAGTTGCTCAAACCTTCGCGTCGAGATTGCGCGACTGGCTCAGACCCCTCGACGCAATCTCGACGGGGCTGCGTACCTGTGCTCCCGGGGCCAGTCAGGCTGAGCGCGGGGAGTCGGTGATCCGCGGGAACGGCCGGATGGAGAACACGGTCTCCATGGGCACGTCGAAGAACGCCGCGATGCGCAGCGCGAGATGCAGGCTCGGGTTGTACTCGCCCCGCTCGAGGTAGCCGACGGTCTGGTAGTGCACCCCGAGCGCGTCGGCGAGCTCACGCCGCGACACGTTCTGCTCCGCTCGCAGCAGTGCGATGCGGTTGTACACGCCGTCGCTCACAGCCCCCGCCTCCCAACTCGGCCACGCGCCGAGTCGCGTGCGCTCACTTGACCCACTGGGTGGCCGACTGTCGCGCCGCCTCGACCTGAGACCCCGACTGACGCCGGCTCATCCGGCGCAGCACGGCGGGGGTCAGCACGGCACCGATCACCGTCCACACGAGGAGGACGAGCACGGTCATGCCGGTCCGCCACGAGCCACCGATCTCGAGCGCGGCCGCCTCGTCGGGCAGGAACGCCGAGCGCATCCCGAGCCCGAGCCAGTACATCGGGAACACCTGCGCGACGACCTGAACCCAGACCCACAGCTGCTGGATGGGGTAGAAGATGCCGGAGATGCCGGCGAGCACGATCACGGGCAGCATGCCCCAGCTGCCGACCTTCTGGGTGTTGGGCACGACGGCGCCGATGATCATGCCGATCGGCAGCAGTGCCAGCAGGCCCAGCACGAGCACCCACGCCATGGTCACCCAGCCACCGAGGCCACCG
This sequence comes from Nocardioidaceae bacterium, assembly GCA_035557095.1. GTDB lineage: Bacteria > Actinomycetota > Actinomycetes > Propionibacteriales > Nocardioidaceae > JALZDI01. The sequence continues at coordinate 9,306 of DATMEB010000064.1, forward strand.
GACATCAGCCCGTCGAACAGCAGGAAGCTCGGCACGAGGATCACCAGCAGCTGCGGCACCATGCCGAGGCTGTGGAACAGCAGCTGGCCGGTGAAGTAGCCGGTCAGGCCGTGCGGTGCGGCCTTGAGGCGCAGCAGCGTGCCGTCCTCGCGTTCCATCGCCAGTGCGTACGCCGGACCGATGACCACCCCGAACGCGATCAGCGCACCGAGGATGCTCGGCAGCGCCACGGTGGGGTAGAGCAGGTCGCTGCCCTCGACCTCGCTGTTGCGCCGCAGGATGAGGTAGCCGAGCACCGCCAGGGCGGTGAAGATGAAGTAGCCCTGGTCCTGGGCGCTGCGGATGCTCTGCATGAACTCCGTCCAGCCCCTGCGCAGGCCGAGCTGGATCGCGCCGGTCGTCGCGTTCATCGCGCTCCCTCCGTGAACAGCCGGACCTCGGCGGAGGGTTCGCTGCCGAGCTCGTGCTGGGCCACCAGCGTCATGTAGGTGTCCTCGAGGCTCGCGCGGCGTACCTCGAGGTCGGCGACCTGCTCGCCGTGCTGAGCGAACAGCTGCCGCACGAATGGGGTCGCATCGGCGGTCGCGTGCACGAACCGCTCGCCGTCGAGCGTCCACGTCACCTGCGCGTCGGTGGCGACCTCGCGTGCGAGCTGGTCGGCGCTGCCGTCGGCGACGATGCGACCGCCGGCGAGGATGAGGATGCGGTCGGCGAGCTTCTCCGCCTCGTCGAGGTCGTGCGTGGTCAGCAGGATCGTCGTCTGCTCGAGGTCGGACAACCGGTGCACGAGGTTGTGGAACTCGCGGCGGGCATGCGGGTCGAAGCCTGCCGTCGGCTCGTCCAGGAACAGCAGGTCGGGCCGCCCCACGATGCCGACGGCGACGTCGAGCCGGCGCCGCTGCCCGCCGGACAGGGTCGCGATCTTCTGGTCGGCCAGCTCGGTGAGCCCCACCGTCTGCAGCAGCGCGTCCAGGTCGTGCGGTCGCCCTCGCTGCGGGGTGGAGTACGGCCTGTAGAAGCCGCCGAGCTGGGTGAGCAGCCGCCGCGGCGTCCACCGGGGATGGTCGCGCCACGACTGCAGCACCACGCCGACGCGGGCCTTCCAGTCCTCGCCGGCATGGGCCGGGTCGGCCCCGAGCACGCGCACGTCGCCCGCGGAGCGCGCGCGGAACCCTTCGAGGATCTCGATGGTCGTGGTCTTCCCGGCTCCGTTGGGACCGAGCAGCGCCAGCACCTCACCGCGGCGCACCTCGAAGTCGACGCCGGTGAGCACGTCGTGGGTGCCGTAGCGCATTCGCAGATCACGGACCTCGACGACGGGTTCGTCGCCCGTCGGCCCGGTGGCCTTCGATGGGTCAGGCCGCTGCTCGACCGTCATGGAGCCCCCTCCCGGGTAAGAGCGGCCAGGATAGCACTCCTGCTACATATAGCGCAGTCCTGCGACGCCGCCCTGAGACCGCTCAGTGCGGCCGCGCGGTTGCCCGATTCGGCGCGGGGTGGCCGGAATCTGTGGTAGCCATCAGTAGTAGGTGCCCATGCGTCCCCGGCCGTCTCGAGTGCCGCGGAGTGGGCGTGAGGGGGATGAGTGATGTTGGTACGCCGCGGGCGTTCGCACGACGTGTTCGAGGCCGGCTTCTTCTCCGACGACGGACTCGACTACTCGACCCGGATCGCGCTGGGCCAGTGCGCCTACGGCGGCGCCGACGCGGGCGAGATCCTGTCGACGATCGCCCGCGTGTCCAACCAGGCGGGCTGGTTCCGCGAGTGGAGCTCCACCGCCTCGCACCTGCAGGAGCGGGCCGAGCACAGCGCCAAGGGCGGTCAGCACGAGAGTGCGGCCTCGGCGTACCTGCGTGCTGCCGGCTACTGGGCGCTCGCGATGGAGGGCCTGCTCGGCGCCAAGGACTCCGACAGGATGCGGCGGACGTTCCGTTCGCACCGCGCGTGCTGGGACGGGTTCGTCGAGTCCTCGCAGGGCCGGCACGAGCCGGTCGAGGTGCCGTACGAGGGCAGCACGCTGCCCGGATGGCTGCTGCGGCCCGACGACTCCGGGGCACCGCGTCCGACGCTGGTGATGACCAACGGCAGCGACGGTGCGATCACCTCGCTGTGGGGACTCGGCGCGGCCGCCGCGCTGCAGCGCGGCTGGAACGCGTTCGTCTACGACGGGCCCGGGCAGCAGTCGATGCTGTTCGAGCATGCCGTGCCGTTCCGCCACGACTGGGAGGCCGTGCTCACGCCGGTGGTCGACACGTTGGTCGCTCGCGTCGACGTCGACCCCGACCGCCTGACGGCGTACGGCGTCAGTCAGGCGGGGTACTGGCTGCCACGTGCACTGGCCTTCGAGCACCGGTTCGTCGCCGCCGTCGCCGACCCCGGTGTGGTCGACGTGTCGACGGCGTGGACCGGCAAGCTGCCGAAGAACATGGTGAAGATGCTCGACGACGGCAAGCGTGCGGCGTTCAACCGCGACATGGGCTACGCGTCGAAGGTCCCCTCACTCGGGCGGCAGCTGCGGTTCCGTGCGCGGCCGTTCCTGCGCGACAGCTGGTTCGACGTCTTCACCGAGGTACGCCGCTACGAGCTCGGCGACCTCGGCAACGAGATCCGCACACCGCTGTTCATCTGCGACCCTGAGGACGAGCAGTTCTGGCCGGGGCAGTCGCAGGAGCTGGCGGCACGCGTGCGCGGCAGCGTGCTGGTGCGGTTCACCGCCGCCGAGGGTGCGAACTTCCACTGTCAGCCGATGGGCCGCATGCTCACGCACGAGCGCATGTACGACTGGCTGGAGCAGCAGCTCGCCTGACGGTGGCGTTCTCCAGCCTCGGCCGGCCGTGCGGACGGGATTTCCGGTTGATCCCGATGGCTCGGCTGTATACCCTGGGTGGGTATCTGAGAGGTGGGGTTGGATGAAAGCGGGAAACAGCAGCCTGAACGCCCTGGCGGCCAGCGCGACGCTGCACTGTCTGACCGGCTGTGCCATCGGCGAGATCGTCGGCCTGATGATCGGCACCGCCATGGGCCTGTCGGCGGGTGTCACGATCGCGATCGCGGTGGGACTGGCGTTCCTGTTCGGCTACGCGCTCTCGACCCTGCCGCTGCTTCAAGCGGGGTTGAGCTTCTTCGCCGCGCTGAGCGTCGTGTTCGCCGCCGACACCTTGTCGATCGCCACCATGGAGGTCGTCGACAACGTGGTGATGGCGTTGATACCCGGCGCCATGGATGCCGGCCTGGTCAACCCGGTCTTCTGGCTCTCCATGTCGCTCGCGCTCGGGGCGGCGTACGTCGCGGCGTTCCCGGTCAACCGCTACCTGCTCACCAAGGGGAAGGGTCACGCGCTCACGCACCAGTACCACCAGGGGCACGGCGACTCCGAGCACGCCCACCACGGCTGACGCCCCGATACACGACCGATAGGAGCACCCTGCAATGGACACCAAGGCACTGGCCTTCGGGATCGTCGGCTTCCTCCTCGGCGGACTGGTCGTCTCCATCGCCGCGACCCAGCTCGAGGACGACCCAGCACCGTCGTCGGTGCACGACGAGGGACGACCATGATCACCGCACTGCACACGCTGGTCTACGCCGACGACCCGGACGCTGCCCGGGCCTTCTTCCGCGACGTCCTCCGGTTCCCGGCCACCGACACCGGCGGTGGCTGGCTGATCTTCAAGACCGGGCCCAGCGAGCTGGGCGTGCATCCGAGCTCGTGGGAGCACGAAGGCCGCAGCGGCTCAACCGAGCAGCGGTTCGACGTGTCGCTGATGTGCGACGACATCGAGAAGACGAGAGCCGAGCTCGCAGGCAGAGGCGCGGAGTTCGTGGGCGACCTCTCCGACGAGGGCTGGGGCATCACGACGACGCTGCTGGTTCCCGGGGCCGGCGAGATGATGCTGTACGAGCCGAGGTACGACCCGCCCGCGACGGCTCCCTAGCTGCACGGCCAGGTGAGCCACTCGCGCAATCTCGGCGGGAGGGCTCGCATTCCTTCGCGTGGAGATTGCAGGAGTGGTCCGATGACGGTCTTATCGGTGAGCCGTTCGCGCATTCTCGGTGGGAGGGCTCGTGTTCCTTCGCGTGGAGATTGCAGGAGTGGTCCGATGACGGTCTTATCGGTGAGCCGTTCGCGTAATCTCGGTGGGAGGGCTCGTATTCCTTCGCGTGGAGATTGCAGGAGTGGTCCGATGACGGTCTTATCGGTGAGCCGTTCGCGCAATCTCGGTGCGAAGGAGCGCTCAGGCGGCGGTGCCGTCACCGGGCGGAGCGCCCTCGGTGCTCAGCAGTACGACGGTCGAGTCCGGCGTGAGGCCGAGCTGCTCGCGGTGCAGGTCGCCGTCGCGACCGAGCAGCGCCGTGCGCAGCGCGGCCAGTGTGGCCGCTCCGCACGGGCCGGCGACGACGCCTCCGCGCGCCAGGTCGTGCGCCGCGACAGCCGCCTGGTCATCGGTCACGCTGACGGCGGCGTCGATGCCCTGCTGGAGGTAGGGCCAGGCGATGCTCGACGGCGTACCGCAGTTGAGCCCGGCCATGCTCGTGTTTCCGGTCTCGACCGACACCGGCTCGCCGCGTTGCAGGCTCGCGGTCACACAGGCGGCAGAGTCCGGCTCGACCGCGAGAAGCGCCGCGGGCTGGTGGCGTGAGGACCGGTGGAAGGTGACCGCGGCCTGCGCCAGCGACCCGACGCCGGTGGGCACCGCCACCAGCCCGGCAGGCAGAGCGGAACGCCGTTCGAGCTGGGCGTCGACCTCACGGAACAACGTCGAGTACCCGTCGACGATCCACTGCGGGATCTCCTCGTAGCCGACCCACGACGTGTCCTGCACGAGGATGGTCAGCTCCTGCCCGGTCGCGAACTCGGCGGCACGGCGCACGGTCGTGTCGTACGGCTCGGCCAGCACGGACACCTCGGCACCCTCGGCGCGGATGAGCTCGACCGCGGCCGGGTCGACGACGTCGGGGACGAAGATCTGCGCATCGGTGTCCAGCAGGTTCGCCATGCGCGCGACCGCACGGCCGTGATTGCCGTCGGTGGCGGTGACCAGGGTGAGCGGACCGAGCCGGGAACGCACAGCACGGAGCGCGTCGAGAGTCTCCGGAGCACGGGAGGCCGGCGCCAGCGCTCCGATCGCCCGGCAGACCGCCCACGAGGCGCCCAGCATCTTGAATGCCGGCAGCCCGAGCCGCGACGACTCGTCCTTGACGAACACGCGACCGACACCGAGCTCGCTCGCCAGCGGTGGGTAGTCCACGAGCGGCGTCGGGCGGTATCCCGGCATGCTGCGGTGGAACCACTCGGGCTCGGCCGGCGGTGCCTCGCACCGCCAGCTGCGCGCCTGCGGGCGGGCGTACCACTGCGCGTCGACGGCGGTGTCTCCTCGGGCCATCCGCCGATCGTAGGTACGGCCGCAGCGGCAGAACAGCGGTCGTTGCTTCCGGGCATTCGGCAATCGGGCTGCCGGGACGCGCGGGCCGCTCCCTATTCTGTTGGCATGCTGGAGGTCCGGCGCCTGCGCCTGCTCTACGAGCTCGAACGGCGGGGGACCATCGCCGCGGTGGCCGAGGCGCTGCACTTCAGCCCGTCAGGTGTCTCGCAGCAGCTCGCGCAGCTCGAGAGCGAGGTGGGAGTGCCGCTGCTCGAGCGGGTCGGTCGCGGCGTTCGGCTCACCGACGCCGGCCGACTCCTGGCCGGCCACGCCGGCGCGGTCATCCGTCAGCTCGAACGCGCCGAGGCGGAGCTGTCCGCGACTCGCGACCGGCCTGCCGGAACCGTACGTATCGCGACCTTCCAGACCGCTGCCCTCGCACTGGTCCCGCCGATGCTCGACCGGCTGGCCGCGCATCCCGGGCTACTCGTCGAGCTCGCGCAGGCCGAGCCCGAGCAGGCGCTACCGGCCCTGCTGGCGCGCGACTTCGACCTGATCGTGAGCGAGGAGTACCCGGGGGTCCCGGCCCCGGTGTCCGGTGATGTCGACCGGGTGGACCTCTGCCAGGACGAGATGGAGCTGGTGCTGCCACTCGGTGGCGACAGCGCACGCGACGCGGACCCGCTCGCGTCGGCCGCCGACCACGTCTGGGTCATGGAGCCGCCCGGCACGATGTCGCGGGAGTGGGCCACCAACGTGTGCCGGTCCGCGGGGTTCGAGCCGGCGGTGGCGTTCGAGTCCGGTGACATGCTCGTGCACCGCGAGCTCGCGGCCCGCGGGCATGCGGCTGCCTTCCTTCCCCGCCTGCTGTCCCAGGCCCTGCCGACGGCACTGGTGACCCACCCGATGAACCAGGCACGGACGATCTTCACGCTGGTACGACGAGGTCGCGAGACGCACGCGTCGATCCTCGCTGTACGGGAGGCCCTCGGCGAGGCACTGCACGACTCGGCGGCCGTGAACCGACAGCTGCGATGACGGGTCAGCGTCACCAACGGTCACTGTTCACCCGTCCGTAGCGCGCTCCATACTCGGAGCCATGACCACGCCCTCAGAGCCAACAGCAGCGGGAACGACCCGGCAGATCGCCCTGACGACCGACATCGGAGAGGGCTTCGGCCGCTGGCAGCTCGCCGACGACGACAGCCTGCTCGAGATCGTCACCAGTGCCAACATCGCCTGCGGGTTCCACGCCGGCGACGGCGACATCATGCGTCGCACGTGCGCGACGTCGGTCGCCAACGGGGTGGCGATCGGTGCGCAGGTCAGCTACCGCGACCTCGCCGGGTTCGGCCGCCGGTTCGTCGACGTGTCGCAGGAGACGCTGACCAACGACCTGCTGTACCAGATGGGCGCGCTGCAGGCGTTCGCCACTGTCGCGGGCGGCAAGGTCGACTTCGTCCGTGCGCACGGCGCGCTGTACAACGTGGCCGCCAAGAACACCGCGCACGCCGGGGCGATCGTCGAGGCGACCCGGCTGTTCGACGCCGACCTGCCGCTGCTGTGCCAGGTCGGGACCGAGACGTGGCGCCTCGCCGAGGAGGCCGGGATCCGCACCGTGGCCGAGGCCTTCGTCGACCGGGCGTACACCCCCGAGGGCCTGCTGGTCCCGCGGACCGAGCCCGACGCCATGCTCACCGACCCGCGCGAGGCGGCGGCCCGCGCGGTCGACATGGCCTTCAAGGGCCAGATCAACGCCGTGGACGGCACCCCGGTCCAGATCCAGGCCGACGCGCTGCTGGTGCACTGCGACACCGCCGGCTCGGTCGAGATCGCCCGGGCCACCCGACAGGCGCTGCTCGACGCGGGCGCCGACCTGGTGCCGCTGCGCTGACGCCCTCCTGCGGCGGTGGGAAGCGACGCACCCTGTCTATGGCGGATCTTGACAAGAGTCGGCGGACGGCGGGGTCACCTCACGCCAAATGCCCGCGGGCGGTCCGCACCTAGGGTTCTGAGACGTCGCCGTACACGTCACGGGTAGGAGTTGTGGGGTCATGGGTGTCGACTACGGGCTGGCAATCGAGAACTTCACCCCGGCGGAGAAGAACCCCGAGATCGACCAGATCATCGAGTACGCCGTCCGCGCCGAGGATCTGGGTTACCGGTCGCTGTGGGCATGGGACCACCTGTTCCTCGGGTCGAAGCAGCCGTTCCCCCAGCTCGAGGCGCTGACGACGCTGACCACCCTCGCCGCCCACACCCGCGAGATGACGCTGGGCACCGGGATCCTCGTGCTGCCGATCCGCGACCCCGCGCTGTTCGCGAAGACGGCCGCGACTCTGCAGGCTGTGTCCAAGGGCCGCCTCGCGCTGGGCATGGCCGCCGGCTGGTACGAACGCGAGTTCTCCGCGACCGGCACGCCGTTCAAGGGACGCGGCAAGGTCTTCGAGCGCAACCTGGAGATCTGCCTGCGGCTGTGGGGTGACGACGAGGTCACCGGCGAGTGGGACGACCTGTCGTTCCGGCGGGTCCGCATGCTCCCCAAGCCGCAGCCGCGGCCGACGGTGCTCATCGGCGGCTATGTCGACCGTGTGCTCAAACGGGTGGCGACGTTGAGCGACGGCTGGCTGACGTACTTCTACCCGCCGGAGGCGTTCAAACGGTCCTGGCAAAAGATCCGCCAGTACGCCGAGGAGGCCGGTCGCGATCCCGACGCGCTGCGCAACGTTGCGCAGCTGCCGCTGTGCATCGACTCCTCCTTCGAGGAGGCAGACCGCAAAACCGGGCCATGGCTCGCGGACTCGTTCGACATGCCCGAATGGAGCGATGCGGCGCCGGAGAGCGCCATCCGCGGGACACCCGAGCAGTGCGCGGAGCAGCTGGCCGAGCACATCGAGGCGGGTGTGCAGCAGATCTGCCTCGTCCCGTACCGGTACGAGATCGAGCAGGTGGAGCGGTTCGCCAAGGACGTCCGCCCGCTGCTTGACTCCGCGTCGGCCGGGGGCCGCGGGTGACTCTCAACCCGGTTCGGGACGCCCGCGAGGAGCTGGAGCGCCGCGAGCGTCCCGTCGACGACAAGACGATGACCCCCGCCCAGGCGGTCCAGCTGGTGCGCGACGGCGACCACGTCGCCGTCGGTGGCACCAACTACGCGCGGACGCCGATGGGGCTGATCTTCGAGCTGCTCCGCCGCGGCGTCACCGGCCTGTCCCTGTCGCGCGCGCTGACCTGCTACGAGGCCGAGCTGTTCCTCGCCGCGGGCATGGCCGACCGCGTCGTGACCAGCTGGGTCGGCATCGGCCACACCTGGGGCCTGGCGCGGGTGCTGCGGCACTACGTCGAGAACGACCTCGCGGAGTACGAGGAGTGGAGCCACCTCGGGCTCGCGCTGCGGTACAAGGCCGGTGCCATGGGGGTGCCGTTCCTGCCCACGATGAGCATGCTGGGGTCCGACCTCGCCGGCCGCGCGGGCGCGCAGGAGATCCACTGTCCGTACACCGGGCAGAAGCTGCTCGCCGTGCCCAGCCTCAACCCCGACGTCGCACTGATCCACGTGCACCGCGCCGACGTCTTCGGCAACGCACAGATCGACGGCTACTCGCTGATGGACGTCGACGTCTCGCGCGCGGCACGCCGTGTCATCGTCAGCGCCGAGGAGATCGTGAGCACCGACGTGATCCGCGCCGCACCCGAACGCACGGTGATCCCGCACTTCGCCGTCGACGCGGTCGTGGAGATGCCCTTCGGGTCGTACCCGCACGAGTGCTACGGCCTGTACGACGCCGACACCGAGCACATCAGCGAGTACGTCGCCGCCGTACGCGCGCGCGGTCCGGCCGGTGCGCTTGACTACATCGACCGCTACGTCAACGCTTACCCGGACTTCGCGTCGTTCGTGCAGAGCGCCGGAGAGGGCCGGCTCGACGACCTTCGTGCGCAGGCCGAGGAGATGATGCCCCGATGACCGCCACGCTGGAGACGTCGCTCACGCCCGACGAGCTCATGACGATCTCCGCCAGCCGGCTGCTCCGGGACAACCGGGTGGTTTTCGCAGGAATCGGGCTCCCGCTGGTCGCGGCCGTGCTCGCTCGCCGCCGGCAGGCTCCGAACCTCACCGTGATCCTCGAGGGCGGCATCATCGGCACCCACCTCAGCCCGGGGCGGCTCCCCAGCTCCACCAACGAGATGCGCGCGGCGATCGGCGCGGAGATGTTCACCAGCGTGACCGACATCTTCCTGTTCGCGCAGCGGGGGTTCTTCGACTACGGCTTCCTCGGCGTGGCGCAGATCGACCCGTACGGCAACATCAACACCAGCATCATCGGCTCGCCGGACCAGCCGACCGTCCGGCTCCCCGGGCCCGGCGGCGCCAACGACATCATCTCGATGTGCAACGAGACCCTCGTGGTCACCCAGCACGAGCCGCGACGCTTCGTGGAGCAGGTCGACTTCATCACCAGCCCGGGCTACCTCGCCGGTGGCGACAGCCGGGCCGAGTCCGGGCTGATCCACGGCGGGCCGTCACGGGTCGTCACCGACCTCGCGCTGATGGACTTCGCGCCGGACAGCCGGCGGATGCGCCTGCGTGCGCTGCAGCCGGGTGTCTCGGTCGACGACGTGAAGAAGGCGACCGGCTTCGAGCTCCTGGTGCACGAGGACGTCGACGAGCTGCCTCCTCCCGAGCACGAGGAGCTGGCCCTGCTGCGCGAGCTCAACGGCCCGGCCTGAGGTGGCGTGACCATGACCGTGATCGAGAGCACGACGTTCGAGTACCAGGTCGCCGACTGCTGGGAGGAGGCCGTCGAGCTGCTGGCGCTGTGGGGAGGCGAGGCGAAGATCCTCGCCGGCGGCCAGAGCCTCGTGCCGATGATGAACCTCCGCCTCGCGGCACCGGGCGCGCTCATCGACGTCACACCGATCCGCAGCGACGGCCCATTCGTCGACGGCGACGACCTGGTGATCCCGGCGACGACCAGGCACGCGGAGGTGCTGCGCTCGCCGCTGGTGCGTCGGCACTGCCCGCTGCTCGCCCAGGCCCTCTCGCTGGTGGGCAACGTGCGGGTGCGCAACCGCGGCACGTTCGGCGGGAGCCTGGCGCACGCTGACCCCACCGGCGAGATCCCCTGCACCGTGCTCGCCGCGGGGGGTCGCGTCACACTGCAGGGCCCGCGCGGCTCGCGGGTGGTGCACGCCAGGGACTTCTTCGTCACCTACCTCACCACGGCGGCCGAGCCGGACGAGGTGGTGACGGAGGTCCGCATTCCGCTGCGAGGGCCGAACAGCCGCTGGTCCTTCGAGGAGCGGGTGCGCCGGTTCTCCGACTTCGCCACCGTCGAGGTCGCGGTCGCCGCCGACCTGGCCGCCGACGGGCACACCGTCGACCGGCTCGACGTCGTCCTCGGTGGGGTCGCGGACCGGCCGCTGAGCCTGGACGGCGACGTACTCGCCCCGCTGGTCGGTGCCAGCGCCGAAGCCGAGCTCGTACGCGGGGTCGCAGAGGCAGCGGCGGAGCGCATCGAGCCCGAGTCGGACGTCCACGCCTCCGCCGACTATCGGCGCCGGCTCACCCGTGTGCTCACCGAACGCGCTCTCAGCCGAGCCCTCGACCCGGCAACCGACACCACGACTGGCCTTGGGACCGGCACCGGGACTGGCATTGGGACTGGCATTGGGACTGGCACCGGGACTGGCACCGGGACTGACACCGGGACCTCCGGGGGAGCGCAGCGATGATGCGGACGCAGATCACCCTGACCGTCAACGGGCAGAGCCACGAGCTGTGGGTGCGCAACGACCGCACCCTGCTCGACGCGCTGCACGACGACCTGGGCCTGCCGGACGTCCGCTACGGCTGCGGCGAGGGTGTCTGCGGAACGTGCACGGTGCTGCTGGACGGTGAGCCGGTCAGTGCCTGTCTGATGTACGCCGTCCAGGCCGAGGGCGCGGCGATCGACACCCTGGTCGGCCTCGCCGGCGAGGGTGGTGAGCTGCACCCCCTGCAGAAGTGCTTCCTGCAGCGCGGTGCCGCACAGTGCGGGTTCTGCACGCCCGGCATGATCCTGACCTCGAAGGTCCTGGCCGAGAAGAACCCCGACGCCACCCGCGACGACATCCGCTACGAGCTCGTCGGCAACCTGTGCCGCTGCACGGGCTACACCAAGATCCTCGACGCGGTCGAGGACTACGTCGAGCAGAACCGGGTGCACGCCGGCGAGGAGGTGGCCCGCTGATGGCCGACGTCATGCCGGACACCCGCCCCGGTCCCGACGCACCGCAGGCGCCCGGCACCGAGGAGCGGCTCTCCGTGGTCGGCACGTCGCCGGCGCACCACGACTTCGTCGACAAGGTGAAGGGCTCGCTGCTGTACGCCGCGGACTGGAAGCTGCCCGGCATGCTGTATGGCAAGATCGTGCGCTCCGACCTAGCCAGCGCGCGCATCGTCGACATCGACACCTCGGCCGCGCGAAGCCTGTCCGGGGTCGTGGCGGTGCTGACCGCGGACGACGTGCCCAGCAACAAGATCGTGGAGAACGCAAGCGGCGGCCTGGGCGAGGTCTCGGTTGCGCAGCCGGTACTGGCGGACGGGCAGGTGAGGTACGTCGGCGAGCCGGTGGCGGTGATCGCGGCCACCGAGCCCGAGATCGCCGACCAGGCGGTCGACCTGGTCGAGGTGACGTACGAGGAGCTTCCCGGCGTCTTCGACGTTGAGACGGCCCTGGCGCCGGACGCGCCGTCGGTGCACGCGGTGGGCAACACCCTGGTCAACTGGCACATCGACAAGGGCGACGTCGACGCGGCGATGGCCGAGGCGGACGTCGTCGTCGAGGGGGAGTACCGCAGTCAGCACGTCGAGCACGCCTATCTCGAGACCGAGGCCGGTGTCGGCTGGCTGGAGAACGACGTGCTCACGCTGCGCGTCTCGACGCAGGTGATCGAGCATGCGTCCGAGGTCGCACAGATCCTCAACGTGCCGCAGAACAAGGTGCGCGTGATCGCCGCGTACATGGGTGGTGGCTTCGGCGGCAAGGAGGACATGACCGTCGAGCCGTACATCGCGCTGCTCACGTGGCACACCCGCCGACCGGTGCGGATGGTCTGGAGCCGGCAGGAGTCGATGCTGGCGAGCACGAAGCGCCACCCGTTCCTGATGCGCTACCGCACCGGGGCGAAGTCGGACGGCACCGTGGTCGCGCAGGAGACCGAGATCATCGGCGACGCCGGTGCCTACCCGTGTCTGAGCGCGCGGGTGCTGTTCGCCGGTGCCGCCCTGTCGGCGGGGCCGTACCGGGTGCCGAACGTGCGGACGCGGTCGCGTGCGGTCTTCACGAACAACGTCCCCACGAGTGCCTTCCGCGGGTTCGGTGCCATGCAGGTGGTGTTCGGGTACGAGTCGCAGATGGACCGGCTCGCGCGCCGTCTGGGCCTGTCGCGCCAGGAGGTGCGTGACCGCAACTTCGTGGAGAAGGGCGACCTGCTGCCGTCCGGGGAGCCGATCACGACCGCAGTCGCCGTCGTCGAGACCCGTGACCGTGCGCTGAAGCAGCTCGGCGAGCCCGCGCCGCCGTCGGGTCCGGGCAAGCGGGTCGGCCAGGGCTTCGGGTGCAGCATGCAGCCGTACGGCCGCACGATCTGGTTCCGTGACCACGCGTCGGCCTGGCTGACCCTGCAGGCCGACGGCAGCCTGCTCATCCGCAGCGGGGTCACCGACCTCGGTGCGGGACAGGCGGCCAGCCTGTGCCAGATCGCCTCGGAGATCCTCGGCGTCCCACTGGACGACATCAGTGTCTACATCGGCGACACCGCGCTGAACCCGCCGGCCGGCGGCACGTTCGCGACCCGGCAGCTGTTCATGTCCGGCAACGCGATCCTGCGGGCGGCCCGCGAGCTGCGCGACCAGCTCGCCCCGGTGGCGGCCGAGCTGCTCGACGTCCCGGTCGACCGGCTGTCGTGGGAGGACGGGCTGGTGAAGACCCGCAGCGACGACCCCAGTGGTCAACATGGCGGCGAACGCGGCACCAGCCTCGCGGAGCTCGCCCGCGCCTGCCAGGAGCGCGCCGTCTCCACGTCCAACCTCTACACCTGGCGGGCCCCGGCCGGGAAGTTCGACCCGGCCAAGGGCCAGGGCGACACCTTCCCCGACTACACGTTCGGCACGCACGCGGCCGAGGTGGAGGTCGACGTCGAGACCGGAGACGTCGTCGTCCGCAAGTACGTCGCGAGCCACGACGTCGGCCGGCAGATCAACCCGATGCGCGTCGAGGGCCAGATCCAGGGCGGGGCCATGCAGGGACTGGGGTACGCGCTCATGGAGGACTGCGTGAGCGAGGAGGGCAACCCGGTCTCGACCCTGTTCGCGAACTACCTGATCCCGAGCACGATGGACATGCCCGACGTGCAGACAGTCGTCGTCGAGAGCGGCGAAGGACGCGGGCCGCTCAACGCGCGCGGGATCGGCGAACCGCCGGTGGGGCCGACCGCCGCCACGATCGCCAGCGCGATCGAGGACGCGATCGGTGTGCGCCCGGCCCGGCTGCCGATGACCCCCGAACGGGTTCTCGCCCTCATCGACGAGATCGACAGATCGACGACGTCGACGGTGACGACGTGACCGAGGCTTTCGCTTCCCGACTCTCTGGCGGTGACCACGAATGAAGCTCGACCACACGGTCCGGGTGCCCGCGCACGTCGACGAGGTGTGGCGGTTCCTCGACGACATCGAGGCCGTCGCGGCGTGCATGCCCGGAGCCCAGCTGACCGAGACCGTCGACGAGCGAACCCACCGCGGTCTCGTCCGCCTCGCCGTTGGCCCGCTGTCGATGAACTACGCCGGTGAGCTGGCGATCGTCGAGCGCGACGACTCGATGCGCCGCATGCAGCTCGATGCCTCGGGCCGCGACCGTCGCGGGTCGGGAACGGCACGGGCCACGATCGGGGTGCAGCTCGCCCCGGACGGCTCCGCGACCACGATGCGCGTCGTCAGCGACGTCAAGCTCACCGGGCGCATCGCCGCCCTGGGCCGCGGGGTCCAGGACGTGTCGAACAAGCTGCTGGCCGAGTTCGCCGAGCAGCTGGCGACCCAGCTGGGCACCCCCGCGCAGCCACGTCAGGGTGCCGAGGCTCCGGCCGCCGCGACGCCGGGTGCTTCGGTGGGCGCGCCGCGCGCCGCCGCCACGTCGACGGCGCCACCGGCGCCGACCGCGGCAGGCGCATCGACCGCCGGCGCACGGGTCGCGGCCGCAGGCGGCGATACCTCGTCGATCAAGCTGGCGCCGCTGGTCTGGTCGGTCACGCGCGAGCGGCTGGCCGACCTGCTGCTGCGGGTCAGCAACAGGGTGCGCCCGTAGCGGTCGGCACGGTCAGTCCATCAGCTTCCACATCTTCACGATGTGCAGAGCGACGGTGACCCGCAGCTCGAGCTGACTGTCCTCGGTGAACCGGCCGAGCAGCTGCTCGAGCTTGCGGATCCGGTAGCGCAGGGTGTTGTAGTGGTAGTGCAGCACCCGCGAGGTCTCGGCGACGTTCATCCGGGTCATGAACAGCACGTCGAGCGTGCGCAGCATGTCGTCGCGTTCGTCCGGCGGCAGCGCGAGCAGAGGGCCGATGGCCTCGTCGACGAACGTCTGCAGCTCGCGCCGGTCGGGGACCGCGTTCAGCAGCCGGAAGAGACCAAGACCCCGGTAGCTCCTGACCGAGCCGGAGCCGGCGTACTGCTGGGTGAACTCCAACGCCATCCGGGCGTGCTCGTACGCGCTCGGTAGTGACGCCACGTCGTCGGCGACGTCGCTGATGCCGATGCGCAGCCGCGTGCGCGTCGCACCCGCGACAGCCTCGGCGACCGCGGTCGCCAGTGCCTCGGGATCCTCTGTGCCGCCGCAGATCGCCACCAGGTTGCGGCCGAGCTGCCCGGCTGCCGCCTGCCGGTCGACCGACCGCACGGCCGACAGCCACGGCCCGAGGTCGTGCAGGCGGCTGATCGCCTGCTCCGGTTCGGTCGGCTGCTCCTCGCGCCGCGCGGCGAGCACCACCAGGGGCCGGTCGAGGTCCCACTCGAAGTCCCCGCTGCGCTGGGCGATCTCCTCGATCTCCTGCCCACTGCCGGCGAGCAGGCTGTGGATGGCGCTGGCCTCGAACCGGCGTGCGACCGCGCTCACCGCGATGTCCCGGGAGATGTTCAGGGCGGCCACCATCGCCGCCTGCTGGACCATCATCTCGACCTCGTGGTCGAGCCCACCGGTGACGGAGACGGCGAGGAGGTAGCCGTGCCGGAGCTCACCGGCCGAGATCGGTGCTCCGAGCATCGTGGAGCCGTAGCGCTCCGGGTTGCCGACCAGCACCGAGAGCCGCGACAACGTGCCGGTCTCGTCGACGACACCGGCGTTGCGCAGGAGCTGCCACTGCTCGTCGGTCAGCTGCTCGGCCAGCACCTCACCCGAGGCGTTGACGCAGACCACGCCGAGGCCCTCGATGACCGAGCCGAGCTCACCGACGATCTCGTCGAGCCCACCGCCGCCGAGCGAGATGCGCAACAAGGCCTCGTGCACCTGCTGGGCGCGCGACAACGCCCCCGCCTGCCGGTTGGTGATGGCCGCGAGCACCTCGCTGAGGATGTCGTCGAACGGGACCTCCTCGGGGACCGCAAGGACCGGAAGGCCCACCTCGTCGGCCGCCTGGAGCACTGCCGCGTCGAGCACCGCGCCGTAGTCGCCGAGCTTCACGGCAAGTGCTGCAACGCCTCGCTGGTCGAGGTCCCTGACCAGCGTGACAAGCTCCTCGCTCTTCCGCGACAGCGGAAAGCCCGTCGCGAGGAGCAGCTCGTCCGGCTTCGTCCACCGCGCGATGTCCGGCACCGTCATGACGTTGAGCCGTTGCACACGGCGGTCCATGCCGCTGCCGCCTGCCAGCACCTTGACGTCGCGCAGCAGCTCGAACCGGCACACCTCGCGCACGGAGAGAGTCCCGAGCCTCGACCGGGGTGAGGTCGGTGAACGCCGCGGGTCCACGCTGATCCTCGAGACCTCCGTCCCATCGTGTTGGCCGCACAACATAGCAAGTGTTGTCAGTTCGGCTCCCTGCTCGCTGGCAGGTCCGCACATTCTTTGCCCGCCTGGTTCTCCCTGCTCATCAGCGTGAACAGGCGCTACCGTGTGCGCTCCGGCGTACGGCTCACGGGTCTCGAGGTACGTCGCCCGACAGCGAATGTCTGACCAGGGCGGCGTGGTTGTTACGTCCGACGAACCTGCCCGACACATCGGTGAAACGAGTCGGTGCTTCCATCACGCACCGGGGCGACACAGGTGCGACTGCCGCACTCGCGGAGCCCCTGGGCAACGTCACAGTCCGACAAAGAAGCCCGGAGCCGACTAGCAATCGCTGCTAATGACGTCGAGGTTTGCGACTCGTAGGTTCTGTCGCAAGTCCACGCGCCCAACGACCCGACCCCCTGCGGTTGTCCGCATCCAGAAGGGCCGCGAAATGAACGAACTAGGCCAGTTCCTAGGAAACGGTCTGACTCTCGGGTGCATCTACGCGCTGATGGCCTCTGGACTCACCCTCGTCTTCGGGTACATGGGTGTCGTCAACTTCGCGCACGGCGAGTTCTACATGCTCGGCGCCTACCTCGCGTACACGACCACTCGGCTGCTGGGAATGCCGTTCTTCCTCGCACTGGTCGTCTCGGCCGCGTCCGCGGCCGTCATCGGCCTGGTCGTGGACCGGCTGGTCCTGCGACCGCTGCGCGCGCACGGCCGGATCGAGATGCCGATGCTCGCCACGATCGGCCTCGCGATCATGCTGCCCAACCTGGCCATCATCTTGTGGAACCCCGTTCCGAAGACGGTGGACTCGCCGGTGTCGGGGTCGACCATCGACCTCCTCGTCATGCAGATCACCCCGCAGAGCCTGTTCGTGATCGGCGCCGCGGCGGCATCGATCATCGCTGCGCACCTGTTCATCTCGCGGACCCGGGCGGGGCTCACCATGCGGGGCACGTTCCAGGACCCGATGGCCAGCTGGCTGATGGGCGTCAACGTCGGTCGCGTCTACGCGCTGACCTTCGCGTTCGGTGCCCTGCTGGCGGCGATATCGGGCGTACTGATCTCCACGGTCTTCCAGGTCACTCCCACGATGGGCGCGCTCGCGACCGCGAAGTCCTTCGTCGTCGTGATTCTGGGCGGGCTCGGCTCCTTCCCGGGCGCCATCGCCGGCGGGCTGCTGCTGGGTCTCGTCGAGAGCCTGGGCGCGGGATACGTCAGTGCGGCCTACGAGGACTCGATCGGCCTGCTGATGCTGGTGGCGGTGCTGCTCCTTCGCCCGCAGGGTCTGTTCGGGGCGGCGAAGACGGTGCAGGAATGAGCGTGCTCACCACCAACCGGCTCGTACGCGCGGCGGCGGGCCTGGCCGCGATCGTCGTGCTGCTGGTGGTCGGCACGCAAAGCGGTCCGTACCAGGCGCAGATCGCCTCACTGGCCGCGATCTACGTGATCCTCGCGTCCAGCCTCAACCTGCTGCTCGGGTACTCCGGGCTGCTCAGCCTCGGCCACCAGGCGTTCTTCGGGCTCGGCGCGTACGTCTCCGCGATCCTCACCGCCGAGGTCGGGATGCCGATGGTGCTGGGGATGGTGGGCGCGGCCGTCGGCGGTCTGGTCGCCGGGCTCGTCCTGGGCAAGATCACGCTGCGGCTGCGCGCCGCGTTCTTCGTGATCGCCACCTTCGCGGTGGGCGAGATGGGGCGACAGGTCGCGCTCAACTGGGTGTCGATGACCGGTGGGCCGATGGGCCTGTCGGGCATCCCGCCGATCGGCATCGGCCCGGTCGAGCTGATCGAGCCCGAGCTGGTCTATCCCGCGGTGTTCGCGGTCGCGCTGGTCACCGTGCTGTTCGTGGCCAGGCTGGCCAGGTCGGGCCTCGGCTACAGCCTGCGTGGTCTTGCCGAGAACGAGAACCTTGCCCGCGCGGTGGGCATCGACACCGCCCGGCACGCGAACCTGGCGTTCATGGTCGGCGGGGCCATGGCGGCGGTGGCCGGTTCGCTCTACGCGCACAGCGTGGGCTTCGTGTCGCCGGAGGTGTTCAGCTTCTCGGTCATGATCAACACACTGTTGATGGTCATAGGCGGCGGCCTGGGCACCGTGCTCGGCCCTGTAGTGGGCGCGATCATCTTCACCCAGCTGCCCGAGGCCCTGCGTTTCAGCGACGAGTGGCGGCTGGTGGTGTTCGGCCTCATCCTCGTGCTGGTCGTGCGGTTCCTGCCGCGTGGTCTGTGGGGCTCGTTGACGGCGTACACGGGCTCGTGGCGCACGAGTCGCGTAGGCAAGCGCAGTCCGGAGCCGGAACCGGACCCTCCTGAGGCGCAGCCGGCCCCGGTGCCTGCACCCGACGAGGAAGGGGTGACGCGATGACCGTGATGGACTCGGTGCTGCCGTCGCGTGACGCGACCTCGAGCTCCCTCGACGTCGACTCGCTGACCGTCGAGTTCGGCGCGCTGAAGGCCGTCTCCGACCTCTCGATGACGGTGCAGCGCGGGCGGGTCACCGCACTGATCGGGCCGAACGGTGCGGGCAAGTCCACCGCGTTCAACGCGGTCACCGGCTTCGTGCGCGCACGGTCGGGAACGGTTCGGCTGGGCGAGGAGGACCTGACCAGACTGCGGCCCGACGAGATCTCGCGGCGCGGGGTCGTGCGCTCCTTCCAGAAGAAGAGCATCTTCCCGAGGGTCTCGGTCGCCGGGAACCTGCGCATCGGGATGCACCGCACCGAGCACCGCTCGCTGGTGAGCGCGATGCTGGGACTTCCGGGGCACCGCAAGGCCGAGCGGCGGCTGGACTCGAGCATCGCCGCGCTCGCCGAGTTCGTCGGACTCGATGACCTCGACCGGCAGGCCGACACCTTGCCGTACGGCCGGCAGCGCATGCTCGCCGTGGGGATCGCGCTCGCGGCGCAGCCGCAGTTCCTGCTCCTCGACGAGCCGACGGCCGGCCTCAACACCACCGAGAGCGCGGAGATGTCGCGGCTGCTGCTCAAGGTCAAGGACCGTGGGATCGGTGTGCTGCTGGTCGAGCACGACATGCACTTCCTGCTCGCGCTGTCCGACCACGTCGTCGTGCTCAACGCCGGAGCCAAGATCGCCGAGGGCACCCCGGCGGAGATCCAGCGGGACCCCGACGTGCGCGCGGCGTACCTCGGCGAGAGGCACCGCACATGCTGACGATCGAGAACCTCACCTCCGGCTACGGCAAGGTGCCCGCGCTCGACTCGATCAGTGTCGAGGTCGGCGAGGGCGAGCTGGTCACGATCATCGGCAGCAACGGCGCCGGGAAGTCCACGCTGCTCAAGACGGTCTCGGGGCTGATCCGGCCCACCGCCGGCACGGTGACGTTCGACGGCCGCGACATCTCGCGTTCGCGACCGGACCAGATCGTGGCCGCGGGTCTCGTGCACTGCCCGGAGGGCCGGCATGTGTTCCCCGAGCTGAGCGTGCTCGACAACCTGCGCATGGCCGCGCACGTCAACCGCAAGGCGTTCGACCAGCAGCTCGACGAGGTGCTCACGCTGTTCCCGCGGCTCGGTGAACGACGTACGCAGATCGGCGGCAGCCTCTCCGGCGGCGAGCAGCAGATGCTCGCGATCGGGCGCACGCTGATGGCGGGCCCGAAGCTGGTCATGCTCGACGAGCCCTCGCTCGGGCTCGCCCCCATCATCGTCGAGCAGGTGCTCGATGTCGCAGTCGCGATCCGCGACAGCGGACGAACCGTGCTGCTCGTCGAGCAGAACGCCGAGCTCGCGCTCGAGGCGTCCGACCGGGCGTACGTGCTGGAGCGCGGCCGAGTGGTCGACTCCGGACCGGCGCGCGACCTCATGAACAGTCCGACGATCCAGAAGGCCTACCTGGCCGGTTGAGCTGCCAACATTCGCACCACTCGTGGAGGTGGGCCATGCGCCCCAACACACTCGTACGCACCGTCGCCGTCGGCATCCTCGCGACTCCGCTGCTGGCGGCGTGCGTCAGCTCGCCGGACGCCGCGTCGTCGGACGAGATCTCGATCGGCGTCGCGCAGCCCCTGTCGGGGCCGGTGGCCAGCGCCGGCCAGGCGGTGGCGCACGGCGCCGAGATCGCCGCCCAGGAGATCAACAGCAGTGGCGGCATCAACGGCAAGAACATCAAGCTGGTCATCGAGGACGACGCCAACGATCCGGCGACGTGCGTCACGGTCGCGCAGCGACTCTCGCAGCAGGCGCAGGTCTCCGCGGTCATGGGCGGCTGGGGGTCGTCGTGCACGCTGGCGATGCAACCGGTGCTGGAGCGGGCGCAGGTTCCGCTGCTGGTGGAGACCTCGAGCTCCGACGACGTCACCGACAAGAACGCGTCCGGCAACGACTGGACCTACCGGATCTCGCCCACGTCGACGATGGAGGCCACCGCGCTCAAGGGCGTGCTGGGCGACATGGGGATCAAGAAGGCGTTCATGCTCTCGGTCAACAACGACTTCGGGCTGGGTGCGGCCGAGCACTACGGCGACATCCTCAGCGGGCTGGGCGTCGACGTGCTGGGTACGGCGAAGTTCGACCAGACCGAGCAGAGCTTCTCCACGTTCGTCACCCAGGCGATCGAGTCCGGCGCCGACACCTGGATCGTCACGACGGACGCGGCGCAGATTGCGCTGCTGCTCAAGGAGGCGCAGGGCCAGGGCGCGAAGGCGCGCATCATCACCACCGGCGGCTCGAACAGCCCGGTGCAGGTGAAAGACCTCGCCGGCGCGGCCGCGGTGGAGGACACCTACGCCACGATGTTCTACCCGTCGTTCGACCCGTCGCTCGCCGCCGACGTGGCAGGCGCGAAGAAGTTCAACGCGGCGTGGGAGAAGAAGGGGTACGACCCGGGCGAGATCACCGAGGGCGTGCGCGGCTACCAGGGCATCAAGGTGCTGGCCGCGGCGCTGGAGAACGTCGAGGACCCCGCCGACCGTGAGCAGGTGAGGGACGCGCTGGCCGACGTGCAGGTCGACGGCGCGATCTACGGCGAGATCGCGTTCCAGCCGTGGAACGACCTGATGAACCAGGCGATCCCGCCTGTCTACCTCGTCCAGACGGTCAACGGTGAGCTGAAGCTCGTGGGCACCGGCAACCCGCCGTACTGACGCCGGCGCTGCTAGGGGGCGCCTCTGCGGGCATCCAGCTGCACGGCGGTGGTAGCCGAACGACCTGGTGGCTCCCACAGCTCGGTCACGACGTCGACGAACCCCGCGTCCTGAACCGCCGTCGTGAGGCCGTCGCGTCCTCCGGGCAGCCATCTCTCGTGCACCGAGAACAGCAGGCGCCCGTCAGGACGCAGGACGCGGTGCAGCTCGGCCAGCCCCGCAGGGGGATCGGGCCAGAGCTGGTAGCTGTTCACCGAGATCGCCACGTCCACC
This sequence comes from Nocardioidaceae bacterium, assembly GCA_035557095.1. Lineage (GTDB taxonomy): Bacteria > Actinomycetota > Actinomycetes > Propionibacteriales > Nocardioidaceae > JALZDI01. The sequence continues at coordinate 31,075 of DATMEB010000064.1, forward strand.
GAGTCGTCCGGCTGTCCGGTGTCGGCCGCGTCTCCGAGGCGGAGCCGCACGGCGTCGCGTTCGACCAGGTCCGCGCAGCGCCGACGGCATTGGGCCAGCATCAGCGCCGACGGGTCGACCCCGACGGCGAGCCGTGCCCGCTCGCCAGCGGCGCGGAGCCCGACCCCGGGGCCGGGGCCGACCACCAGCACGACGTCGGTCGGCCCCACCGCGGCCCGCTCGACGATGCGCAGCTCGGTCGGCCCGTTGCCGCGAGCCATCAGCCGGCCGCCCGCGCGACCGAGGACGCCGCGAGGATGCCCGAAGCCCGAGTCCAGAAGCCGGCCGCCGAGACCCGTCACGAGGCGTCCACCGCCCTTCCGATTGACGCGACCCGTCGCGGGCTCGAGCCTGCCTCGAAGCCCTGAAAACTCCCTTGCCGTGGGCCGAGTGGCCGTGCCAACTTGATCCGAGAGTGTGCCTCCGCAACCCGGAGGCCGCAATGGGGGGATCATGATCGATCCGAGCGTGGCCTTGGGCAGTCGTCCTCGCTGGATACGACCGACGCAGGTCCTCGTCGCCGTACTCGCGTCGATCGTCCTGGCCTTCGTCGTGAACCGGCTGCTGATCGACGTCCCGCACCTGCGGGCCGGCACCGTCCCCGACGGCTTCGACCGGACGTACGTCGAGCACCCGTGGCTCGCCTACCTACACATCGCGCCGGGGGTGCTGTACCTGCTCGGCGCGCCGCTGCAACTGTCGTACCGCATCCGCGGCAGGCACTACACGCTGCACCGGCGCCTGGGCCGGGTCCTGCTCGTGGCGGCACTCGCCAGTGGCGTCTTCGCGCTCGTCTTCGGCGTGCGGTTCGCGTTCGGCGGCGTCGGCGAGGCCTCGGCGACCGTGCTGTTCGGGACGTGGTTCCTCGTCTGCCTGGTGCTGGCCTTCCGCGCGATCCGTCGCGGTGACGTCGTTCGCCACCGGCGCTGGATGATCCGCGCGTTCGCCATCGGCATCGGTATCGGCACGATCAGGCTCTGGATCGGGTTCTTCATGGGCGCTGGGCTGTTGTCGCTGCACGACAGCTTCGCCATCGCGTTCTGGCTCTCGTTCACGATGCACGCCGTGGCGGGGGAGGCCTGGCTACGGGTGGCACCGCTGCCACCCGAGGTGCGGCCCGCCGAAGCGCCCCACGAGGAGCGGGCCCCCGCCGCGCGGGAGGAGCTCGGCTGACGCCGGGTCCGTGTGCTGCGGCTCCCTGGTCGCTCAGCCGTTGGCGTCCCAGGGGATGCGCGGGTCGCCGACGGGCTGGCCGACGTCGACCAGCCGGTCGCAGATGCAGCCATCCGAGTCGAGTCCGTTCTGGCCGCGTGCGATCTGACGCCAGTCGGAGCCCGAGACCGAGCCCATCCCACCGAAGAGGCTGCCCGAGAGCGAGGTGTTGCCGTCCGGGTCGATGCTTCCGGACACGTCGAGCACGCCGTCGAGCCCGGAGAGCCTGCGCGGCCAGGGAAGTGTGCAGGACATCTCTCCGCCGGTCGCGGCCCCGTTCGACTGCAGCTGCAGGGGAACCCGCCATCTGCAGGCACCGGCGCCGACGGAGACCTCCGGGATGCCGTTGAGGTCGACCAGGTCGTGCGCGAGGTTGACGGCGACGACCACGTCGTGGCCCGATCCGCCATCGGCGAAGTTCTTGAGGAGCCGGGGTGCGGTCGGCAGCAGGACGTCGTTGCCAGGCCCTGCGTACATCGTCTCCCCGATCGCGAGACTGCCGCCCATGAGCACGTCGTGGCCCGTGTGGGCGCGCATGATGTCCTGGCCGTCGCCGTCGGTGAGCGGCCCGCCGCTGCCCATGCCGCGCAGGACGTCGTCCCCCGGGCCACCCATGAAGTAGTCGCCCCAGGGCCCACCGACCAGGGTGTCGTCGCCCTCCTCACCGAAGAGTCGAACGTCGCGGCCGCCTCCGCCGTAGAGCGTGTCATCGCCCCCGCGGCCGCAGATCAACTCGCTGTGCTTCGTTCCGCGCAGGACGTCGTCGCCGGGGGTGCCGATGATGCTCTGCGGGTCGCCTTCGCAGGGACCCCGCCATTCGAGCCGGCTGCCGTCCGGGGGCGGATCGTCCGGCGGCGGATCGCTTGGGGGCCACGAGGCGGGTGGGGTCTCCGGCTCCGGCGTGGCCGAGCCGGGCGCGTCCGGTGCCTGGCTCGACGGGGGCGCGCCGGGACCGGGGTCGCCTCGCGGCGTGGGCTCGTACGGCCCCTCTCCGCAGCCGGCGGCGAGCAG
>DATMEB010000065.1:0-59499 GCA_035557095.1 Nocardioidaceae bacterium
GCGGCGGCCAACGCCTCCTGGGTCCCGATGATCCGCACGTGCTGTTTGGCGCGGGTGACCGCGGTATAGAACAGCTCGCGGGTCGACAGCGGCGAGTCGGCCGGCGGCAGGACCACCGTGACCCGGTCGAACTGGCTGCCCTGGCTGCGGTGCACGGACATCGCATGCACGGTCTGCACGTCCGAGAGCCGGCTCGTCGGCAGCGTGGTGACCTCGCCGTCGCGACGGAAGGCCGCACGCGGATGTCCGTCGACGTCGACGACGACGCCGCTGTCGCCGTTGAACAGCCGTAGCTGGTAGTCGTTGGCGGTGACCAGCAGCGGTCGTCCGACGTACCAGAGTCCCTCGCGGCCGTAGCGCTCGATCGCCTCGGCCAGCCATTCCTCCACCCGGTTGCCCCACTGCGCGACACCGTGCGGGCCCTCGCGATGGCCGCAGAGCACCCGGTGCCGCTCGAGCGAGGTCAACGCCTGCCCGGGCTCGCCAGCGCGCGCGGCGTCGACGAGGGCCGAGCCGGCAGACACGACGTCGGCACGCAGGGCATCGAGCTTGATCGCTCCCTCGGGGTCAGCCTCGACGAACTCGATGCACGCGTAGCCCTTGGCGATCACGTCGAAGACGTCGTCGGGTGCGCCGCTGCGGATGGCGTCGGCGAGCTCCTGGATCTCCTCGGAGAACCGGTAGACGTGGTCGAGCCGCACGACACCCGCGGTGAGAGCTCGGTCGCGTTCGTGGGCCGAAAGGCCCGCAAGGTCGGAGTCGGCCGACGACTCCATCTGCGTCGCCTTCGGCGTCGTCGCGGCCACCGGCCGCTCGACCAGGTCACCGAGCACCGCGCCGACCTCCACGGACGCGAGCTGGTCGGGGTCGCCGACGAGCACGAGCCGGCAGGTCGGCCGCAGGGCGTCGACCAGCCGCGACATCATCGTCAGCGACACCATCGAGGCCTCGTCGACCACGACGACGTCGTACGGGAGCCGGTTGTCGCGGTCGTGCCAGAACCTTGTCCGGGCACCGGGTCTGGAGCCCAGCAGCCGGTGCAGCGTCGAGGCCTTCAGCGTCCCGAGCCGCGTGCGGTCCTGTTCGTCGAGCTGGTCGGCCGCGGCGTTGGCGGCCTCCTGCAGTCGTGCGGCGGCCTTGCCGGTGGGTGCGGCCAGCGCGATGCGCAGGCTGCCCGCGGCCTGGTCCTGGAGCACGGCGAGGATCTTCGCGACGGTCGTGGTCTTTCCGGTGCCCGGGCCGCCGGCCAGGATGCTGAGCCGGCGGTGCGCGGCCACGACGGCGGCGAGCCGCTGCCGGTCGGGCCTGGCGTCGTCGAACAGTCGCGCGAGCGTCTCCGTCAGCCTCGCCCCGTCGGGCGCGGCCGCGGGCTGCGCCACGGCGGCGTCGACGTAGTCCGCGATCACGCTCTCCTGACGCCAGTACCGGTCGAGATAGAGCAGGCCCTCGACCCAGCGCAGTGGCCGGTCCGTCGATCCTTCCGGGCCCGACGCGACGAGCGGGCTCGCCTGCACGGCGGCGACCCACGCCGCCGGCTCTGGCCACGGCAGCGCCGCGACCTCCTCGGCGGAAAGGCCGTCGACGGCCGTGGTGGCGGCCGCCTCGGCGACCTCGACGCACACTGACCCCTGGCGCACGGCACGCACGACGAGTGCGGCGGCCAGCAGCACCCGCTCGTCGTCCTCCCCGCCCAGGCGCTGCAGCCGCGTCGCCACATGTACGTCGGCCGCACCCAGCACGCCCGCCCGGTTGAACTGCTCGAGCAGACCCCGTGCACGGCGTGCCTGCTGCACGTCGAGACGATCCATCTCGGGCAGGACAGTCTCCAACGCGGTCACCGCACACCTCCGTCGAGCAGGTCGGAGAGGTCCTCGACCAGCGCCGGCGGGGGCGACCACGAGAACACCCCGCACGGCACCCCGTCGACGACGGGGGTCTGCTCGCCGCACATGCCGCGCAGGAACAGGTACAGCACGCCGCCGAGGTGCTTGTCCGGCCGGTAGCCGGGCTGACGCCAGCGCAGGAAGCGGTGCAGCGCGACGGAGTACAGCAACGCCTGCAGCGGATAGTGCGCGTGCCGCATCGCTCGGGCCAGCGCCTCTGGCAGGTAGTGCATCGCGGTCAGCGGCCCCTCCACACCCAGCCAGTTGGTCTTGTAGTCGACCACGAGGTAGCGCGCGGCGCCGCCTGCGCCGGGCACGCGGAGCACGGCGTCGATGCTGCCGGTCAGGAACCCGCGCAGCCGCTGCGAGGCCAGCACGGGCACGGCGAGGTCGTCGGCGTACTCCACGAGCGGGTCGTCCGGAGGAAGGTGGTGTCGCAGCAGGCCGGCGATCTGCCCGACGGCGGCCTCTCCCGTCGGGGTGTCCCCGCCGGCCAGCGGCAGCTCGAAATCCATCTCGTCGAGCCGGTCGGTCATCGCCACGTCGGCGAGCCGGCGGCCACCGGCCAGCGGACCGAGCGACGTCTGCAGGGACGGCAGCAGCGCGTCGGCGAGCACGTCGGCCGGCACGCCGACGAACCGCACGGCACCGGCGTCGGTGCACGCCTCCACCAAGGCTGCACGCAGGTCGGGCGCGGCGAAGTCGACCTCCTCGAGCACGCGATGCACGAGCGTGCCGAACCCGGCGCCGCTGGGCAGCTCGCCCATCGGCGAGACCGGCCACTCCTGCGCGGTCGACGTCGGCTGCCCGGCGCTCTCGGTCTCCGGTACGACCGGCAGCTCGTCGACGACACCCGGGGTCTCCGGCTCGCTGGTGACCCGCGCGCCCACCTCCTCGTGCAGGGCCGCAGTCAGCCGGGTGTACGACGTGCGCGCCCACATGAGGTCGAGCGTGCGGTCGAACGTCCGCACTGAGAGCTCCGGCGTCGCCGAGGCCTCGACGGGCAACACCGCGGCCGGTCGCCGGCGGATCGGCTCGACGCTGACGCCGCCGTGCGACGTGGCCGCGATCGTGGTCAGCCGGTCGCGCGCCTGTGCGTCGGTGGGGACCGGCGCCTTGTCCGGCACCACGCCGTCTCCCGTGCGCTGGCCGAACAGCAGTCGGTGCCAGGGCGCGGCCAGGGTGTTGGTGGTGGGCGCCCAGTAGGTCACCACCTGGCACTTGGCCCGGGTCAGCGCGACGTAGGCCAGGCGCAACGACTCTCCCGCGTCCTCGGCGAGGTGCGCCGCCTTGTGGCCGTCGTACGCCGGACCGCCACGCGCCCCGACGTCGATCACCCGGGCACCGGACTCGTCGTGCAGCTTGAGCGGGTCAGGGTCCCGGGGTATCCACCTGCTCCACAGGAACGGCGCGTAGACGATGGGGAACTGCAGGCCCTTGCTGCGGTGCACGGTGAGCACCTGCACCGCCTTGGCGTCGGACTCCAATCGGCGGCTGCGCTCCTCGTCGGGGTCGTCGCCGGACTCGGCCATCCGGTGCTGCAGCCACTCGACCAGCGACGCGACCCCGCCATGCGCCTGCGTCGCCTGCGCGTGCAGCGCCTGACCGATGTGGCGGAGGTCGGTGAGGTCGCGCTCGCCGTCGGCACGGGCGAGTACGCGCCGCGTGAACCCGTAGGTCGCGTCGATCCTCTCCAGCAGCGCGGCCACACCACTGCCGGTGAGCACCGTCGCCCACTCCCGCAAGCGCGCCCCGAGCGCGTCGAACGCCTGGTCGTCGGCGCTCGCCAGCTCCGCGGCGCTCCACCCGACGAAGTCGGTCAGCGCCGCGGCCCGCGCGAGCCCGGGCCGGTTGGGCTGTTCCAGCGCAGTCAGCAACCTCAGCCAGTCGCGCGCCGCCGCCGACTGGAACACGCTGATGGTGCCGAGCAGCACGACGGGTACGTCGATCGCCGCCAGCGCATCGCGCACGGTGACACCGTCCTCGTTGCGCTGGACGAGCACGGCGACGTCGGCCGGCTCGACCGGACGCTTCTCGCCGTCGACGGTGAGGCGTGCGTCGGAGCACAGCACGTCGACGATGTCGGCGGCCACGTCCGCGGCGACGAACGGGCGTACGTCGCCGACCGCCAGTGGCTTCTCCGGTTCCTCCACACCGAGCGCCTGGCGCGGGACGGCGCGGATCCGCAGTGGCGCGTCGACCGGCGCACCGGTGAGGCTCGGCTCCGGGTGCCCGGCGTCGACCTGGCGTACGAGGATGCGCGGGTCGCCGAGCGCGACGTCGCCCATGACGTGCCGGAGCGCGTCGACCAGGGGCCGGTCGCTGCGCCAGTTCGTGGCCAGGGTCGCCTTGACCGCGGCGGCCTCGGTGGCGAGCAGGTAGGTGACCACGTCAGCGCCGCGGAAGGCGTAGATGGCCTGCTTCGGGTCGCCGATCAGCACCAGCGTGCGGTGGCCGTGGAAGGCACGCTCCAGGATCTCCCACTGCACCGGGTCGGTGTCCTGGAACTCGTCGACCAGCACGATCCGGTAGCGGCTGCGCACCCGCGCGCAGGCGTCCTCACCGGTCTCGGGGTCCGTCAGCGCGTCTCGCAGGTGCACGAGGAGGTCGTCGTAGTCCATGACGCGCATGGCGCGCTTGCGCTGCGCGACGGTCTCGCGCGCACGGGCGGCGAACCGGTAGCGCACCGCCGCCTCCGGATGCCTGGCCAGCTCGGCGGCGGCAGGCTCGAGGCGGGCCGCCGGGTCGCCGACCGCCTCGTTGGCGACCTTCGCGGCCGTACGGAAGTCGAGTGCGGGTTCGCCTGCGTCGATGGTGCCGTAGTCGGCGACGTAGAGGTCGGTGGCGACGTCGGTGACCAGGTCGCCGGTGGACTCGGCGAACGTGACGTCGTGGTCGACGTCCGCGGCGATTCCCATGCCGGCGAGCATCTGGTGGCAGAAGCCGTGGGTGGTGGCGATCGTCGCGGCGTCGAAGTTGGCAGCCGCGGTCGCGAGACGCCGGCGCCGGATTTCGACGTCGGTGTCGCCGCCCTGGGCGAGGTGACGGACGAGGTCGTCCTTCGACTGCCGGGCCGTATCGATATCGTCGAGGCTTGTCGTCGCTTCGACGAGACGTTCGCGCACGCGTTCGCGCAGCTCTGCGGTGGCGGCGCGACCGAAGGTGACGAGCATGAGCTCGTCGATGCGGGTCACGCCCTCAGCGAGGTAGCGGACGGCCAAGCCGGCGATCGTGTAGGTCTTGCCGGTCCCCGCGCTGGCCTCCAGCACCGTGGTGCCCTCGGGCAGGGGTCCGCAGAGGTCGAAGATTGCCGGCGTGTGCGTCATCGCTCGCGGGTCACCTCCGCGGCCAGCAGCGGCGCCCACACGCGACGGGCGAGCTGCCCGAAAAGGTGCTGCTCCTCGGGGTAGGTGCCGTCGGCGTCGGGAGGGTGCCGCAGCAGCTCGTCGAGGTGTACGTCGCCCCAGACGACCTGGTGGTGTGCGTCGCCGAACTCGCCCTGGTCCTTGGGCCCGAACCCCTTCTTGCGCCAGGCATCGCCGGCGAACTTCACCGCGGTGTGCACCGACTTGTCGGCACCGCGCTTCTCGGCGTACGCGCAGGAGGTCTTGGGAGACAGCGGCAGCGGGAAGGTCAGCCCGGCGCGGTAGACCCGCACGAGCGCGTCGAGGTGCACGAGCGCGTCCGCCGGGCTGACCCCGCCGAGGAAGGAGCCGAGGACCTTGGCACCGCGAGAACTCGGGTTGCGTCCGATGGTGGCCGCCCGCCACGTCCGGTCGGGTGCGTGCGCGGTCAGCGCCAGGAGGTGCACCCAGGCACGCAGGCGGTGCTTGGGTCCGAGCCGGGAGTAGACGACTCGCACGATGCAGTCGCCGTGGATGCGCGGGACCGTGCCGGCCAGCGTGACACCGGACGGCAGCGAGACGGACACGTCGGCGTGCTCGGCGTCGAGGCTGCGCAGGTCGGCGCTGCCGTCGACGAGCACGGCGACCTCCTCGTTGATCGGGCCGACCAGGTCGTCGCCGAGGCGGCCCGGTGGGAGGTCGCCGCGCAGCCACTCGGCGCGAAGGGCGCGGTCGGCGGGGATGCCCGCGAGTCCGGCGCTCAGGAGACGGTCGCCCACGGCCCACTTCTCCAGCGGGTCGGGGGCGACGGGGATCGCGTCGCTGGGCTCGTCTTCCTCGTCGGTCGCGCTCAGTCCGAGGCGCTGGCGCAGGAAGCCTCTGGCCGGGTGTTCGAGGAAGCGCACCAGCGCGTCGATCTCCACGGTCTGCAGCGGGTCCTGCTCAGGCACCGGGCCCTCGAGGAAGGGCGGTCGTGGTGCGCGTTCGGTGAGCAGGGCGCGGCTCCCGTCGTACGCCGACCGGTCGAAGCTGAACGAGTCAGCCCTGTTGAGCTCACCCGCGACGAAGTTGCGGGCGTCGAACGGCTGCAGCGGATGGCGCGTCAGGACCCGGTCGCGAACCCACCCGTCCCCCACGTGCGCGGTGCGGTCGAGCACGTCCAGCAGCTCGCCGAGCGGAACGGCCGGGGGGCGTGGCGCCCCGGTGCGCTCGTCGGCACCGGTGTAGACGACGACCAGGCGCTCCTTCGCGGCCAGAATCGCGTCGAGGAACAGCTGCCGGTCCTCGGCACGGGGGTCGCGCTCTCCCACCCGGGGGTTGCGGGCCAGCACGTCGTCACCGTCGACGCGCGTCGTACGCGGGAAGACGCCGTCGTCGAGGCCGAGCAGGCAGACCACCCGGTGTGGCACCGAGCGCATCGGCACCATCGTGCACATGGTGAGGTGACCGGTGCGGAAGTTGGCCCGGGTCGGGCGACCCTTGAGCCGCTCGCCGAGGAGCGCGCGCACGTCGGAGAGTCGCAACGTCGCGCCGGCCGCGTGCTGGTCGGCGTTGGCGAGGGTGTCGGTGAGCTGCCACCTGGCCTGCGACAGCTGCCAGGCCTCCTGCGGAGCGACATCGACGAGGCTCTCCATGGCGTCGGCAAGGGCAGCGACCCACTGCTCCAGGGTCTGCTCGCGGTCGAGGTGCTCCACTGCCGCCGCGAGGCGGTCCACCATCTCGGCGAGCCGCCCAGCCAGGTCGATCTCGGTGCTGTCGACGTCGTCGAGCGGAAGCGTGCCGTCGAGGGACCGCAGACCCTCCTCGTCCATCGTCGCACCGACGAGAACGCGGTCGAGACCGGCCTGCCAGGTATTCTGCGAAATCCGGCCGAGGCCGTACGTCGTGCGCGCCTCGGCGTCGAGACCCCAGCGGACACCGGAGCGGCGTACCCAGTCTCCGACGCGCTCGAGCGCATCGTCATCGAGCTTGAACCGGCGGCGCACCGGTGGCATCGCCGCGAGGTCGAGCACCTCGGATGCCGTGAGCCGCGAGTCGGCGAGCTCGAGGAGGCGGGCAGCGACGGCGAGGACGGGGTTGGTCTGGCGCAGCGACCGGTCGGCGAGCCGGATGCTGAGCCGGTGGCCGGGATGGGCGTTGTCGTAGGCACCGTCGAGGTCGGCAGACGAGAGACCGAACGTGGCCGCGATCAGCGGGGCGTAGTGCTCGATGTCGGGGCACATCACGATGATGTCGCGGGGTTCGAGGGTGGGGTCGTCGGCGAGCAGGCCGAGCAGCACCTCCCGCAGCACCTCGACCTGGCGTTGCCGGCCGTGGCAGGCGTGGACCTGCACAGACGTGTCGTCGTCACGGAGCCGATGGCTGGTCGCCGGAGCATGGTCGGCGTGGATGTCGCGCTGTAATGCAGTCAGCAGGGTGTCGTCGGTGGGCGCAGCGGCGAGGTGCTCGTCGTTGCCGATGTCGGTGAATGCCTGCAGACGAAGCTGCATCTCGCGGGCGTCGCGGGCCAGCGAGCGCACGAGCGGGTGATCGGGTACGTCGGCCGTGGGGTCGTCGCGCCGGGTGGGGATCCCGCGCGTCGCGGTGGCCGCGGTCGCGTCGGTGACGTGCTGCCACAGGCCGAACGAGGGGTACGGAAGCCAGAGGTGCACCTCCCGCTGTGCCGCCAGCGCGTCGACGACCTGGATCTGGTCGGTGGTCAGGCGGGTGGGGCCGAACAGCGACAGTCGCTCGGGCAGGTCGACGAGGCCGGGATCGGTGCGCAGCCCCTCCGCGGCGGTGTCGACACGCTCGGCGGGACTCTCGGTGCCGATGTGGTCGCGCAGACGCCGCCACAGCTCGGCCTGCCAGCGGTGGTCGGCGTCGAGCGGGTTGCCGTAGCCGTCGGTGTCGCGCCGGGCCAGCCAGTCGCGGACCATCGTGGGCCGCTGCGCGCCGTACGACGTGAACAGGCCGGCCAGCTTCTGGGCGACGGCCATGCGGCGGCCCTGGTCGACGGCGCCGTCGATGAGGCCCAGATGGCGGCCCAGATGGCGGCCCAGATGGCGGCCCAGCGTGCGGCACCAGTCCTCGGCGGCGCAGCCGTCGATGACCTCGAGCAGCGGCCAGGACAGCCGATGCTCGGCCCACGGGTCGTCGTCGGGCTCGATCCCGAAACCTGCTGCGACCGCTTCGCGGACCAGGCGGCCCGGCGACGGGAAGACGACGTTGGCGCACACGCCGTCGTTGCGACCCGGCTGGGTGCCGAGGACGGTGGAGAGCGACTGTGCGATCCAGCGCTCGACGCCCCGGGAGGGCACGGCCACGACGTCCGCGGTGAACGGGTCGGCCGGCGACGCGGCGAGCACCTCGGCCAGGCCGGACACCAGGGCGTCCGCGCGCTCGGCACGATGGATCGTCAGCGGCACGCTCTCACCCCCGTGTGGTCATCCCGATACCGGCGACCCTAACGTCTTGCACCGACAGTGGAGCATTGGCCGGACCCAACGACTGGCGCTGCCGGCCGTGGCATTTTGGCCGTCCTCCGCACCGCGCCGGCCCAGCCGGAAGCCCACTGCGCTCAGGTCTCGAGATGGCGCTCACCGGTGTACTCGACCCACCAGGGTGAGTAGGTGGATAGGTCAAGCAACACGGTGCTTCGGACGCCCTGCCATGTCGGCGTACCCTCCGGCTCCCCGAGATAAAGACCGCGGGCAGCCGACACCACTCGCTCATACTGCGTCGGCCACAGGATCGACGAGGCGACCTGCTCTAGCGTCGACTTGTCCCGTGACAAGGTGCGATCGACATGCGTGACCGCGGGAAGGGAGTGCAACTTGCTGTTGTTGCACCGTCTGCACGCCAGCACGATGTTGGCTAGCCCGTCGATCCCGAGCCGCGCCCACGGCAAGACGTGGTCGACCGGGTTGTCCGCCGGCAGCGAAGCATCGCAGTAGAAGCACACCGGCCCGAACGCCTCCTTGAGGGCCGATCGAGCCGGCGCAAGGCTCAGCCGGTCGCGACCGAACAGGTGACCGGTCACATCAGGCACCTTCTCGTCGAGGAAGCGGTTCATTCGCCGGACGTCTTCCACCCAGAGAAGTTCCAGCGTCGGTTTCAGCAGCCCGGATAGCCGCGCCAGCCCGTACGCCACACCGTGGAAAAGCTCAAGGACGTCACCGTGCTGGCGTATCGTCCTCCGGCTCACCTGGTCATGAATCCACGAGTCGTCATACAGGAACGGCTCGCTCCTCGTGCTGCCAGGCAGTTTCTGCAGACGGTGCACAGGCTGCCGCACAAGGGTGAGCAGAACCGACTCGGTCGCGCGCTGAAACGCTGCGGGTGCACGACTCTTGACGATGTCGAGCGCGAGACCGCGACGCGCCGCCCCCGACGCGGCCCGCAGTTCTTCGACCGCGCGCAGGATTCGCGCCACCGGCTGCGTCGACTGGCGGAGTTGCCTGCCCTCGAACGGGAGCACCTGGTGCCAATAGAGCTCGATGACCCGATAGGCGAGATCCCGCAGGGGCACGTCGAGTCGGTCGTTCGGCTGCGCCGGCAGATGCTCCACGGAGTAGTCGATCAATGCCATCAAGGTCGCGAGCTTGTACGTCGCAGTGCGGGCGCCGGTCTCGAGGACCGCCACGACGCGCTGACCCTGCGCGAGCGGATCTCCGGCCCCCGAGTACGTCATGGCTGTCAGTATGGAAGGCGCCAAGAAGAAGGAGAAGCATGGGCGAGCTGGTCCGCGACCGGATCCCCGAGATCATCCGCGCCGAGGGGCGTACGGCGGACACGCGCCTGCTCGACGACGATGCCTATCGCGCCGCCCTGCTCGACAAGCTGGTCGAAGAGGCGCTTGAGCTGCGCGCGGCACCACCAGGGTCAGCTCTCGACGAGGCGGCAGATGTCTACGAAGTGCTGCTCGCACTCGCCGCCCTCGAGGGATGGGCTCTCCGAGACGTTGCCTCCCACGCGGCGGGCAAGCGCAGGCAACGCGGAGGGTTCGACGAACGGGTCTTCCTGCAGTCGTCGAGCGCCGCCGATTCCATCCAGGGTTCGACCTCACCTGGGGTGGGCCGACCATGACCGCACACACAGACGTCGCCGTCGTCGGCGCCGGGATCGTCGGGCTGTCGACGGCGTACGCGGCGTTGCAGCAGGGACTGTCGGTCACCGTGTACGACCCCTCGCCTCCCGGCAGCGGACAGTCGGCGGGTCAGTCGCGGCTGTTCCGGCACACCCACGACGACCCACGCCTGGTGGCCATGGCCATCGAGAGCCGCGCTCTGTGGCGCACATGGGAGGCCGACTTCGGCACCGAACTGGTCGCCGACCACGGTGCCGTGGCGCTGGGGCCGGAGGTGCCGCACCGGCTCGAGCTGCTGGCCGAGTTTCCCGATCTCGCCATCCGCCGCATCGACGCCGACGAGGTCGCCGCGCGGGTACCGCTGCTGGCCGCGTACGTCGGGCCGGCGATGCTCGACGAGGCCGGGGGTGCGATCCGTACCAGGGCAGCGATCACCGCGCTCGTCGAGCGCCTGCGCGACGACATCGTCGTCGACCACGTCCTTTCGCTACGGCCCACGGCGACAGGAGCGGTCGAGGTGCGCACCGGCACTGGGCGTCACGAGCACGGCCACGCGCTCGTCTGCGCCGGCCGCGGCACGCAGGCACTCGCCCGCGGCGCGGGTGTCTCCATCCCGCTGGAGCACAGCGCCACGCTGCGGATCACGTTCGCCACGACGATGGGGCCGCCACCACAGCTGTCGACGCTGCAGGACAGCAGCGGCGTCTTCGGCGAGAGCGGTGTCTACGGCAGTCCCTACCCAGGCAACGACCGCTACGCCGTCGGCGTGGGCGCGCACGCGTCCGCAGGCGAGGACGGCGGCCTGACCGACCCCTCCGAGCTGGCCGCGATCGCCGACCGGACCACGGAGTACGTCGCGCGCGCACTACCCGGCCTCGATCCCACCCCGGTCGACTTCGTGCACTGCTGGGTCACCGAGCTGCCCTGGGCGTCGGACGCGATCGCGGTCTGGGAGACACCCGGGGCCTCGTTCCTCGCGGGGCACAACCTGTTCAAGCACGCCCCCTCGCTGGGCCGTGCCCTGGTACAGAGCGTCATCGACGGCAAGCTCGCCGACGACCTGAGCCCGCAGGCCCGACTCGGCCGGTGACCCCTCAGGCGAACGGGCTGTCCGGCCGCTCCTGCAGCTCACCGTCGACGTAGACGTCGACGTGCTCGTCGTAGAACGCCAGCAACCCGGCGATCCGGTGGCTCTCCGGGGTCGGCAGCCGGTACATCCACACGATGTCCTCGTGCACCGTCCCGTCGGCATCGAGCGACCACCACGACGCCGTGCCCTTGTACGGGCACCGGGTCTCCGATTCGGTCGGCCGCAGCAGGTCGGTGCGGACGTCGGCCACCGGCAGGTAGTAGCGCGTCGGGAGGCTGGTCTCGAAGAGCAGTGTGGGCTTGTTCGACTCCGCGATCGTGACTCCGTCGACGACGACGCGCACATGTCGCGAGCTCTGCAGGATGTCGACACGCTTGTGCGGGTCACGCGGGTGCACGTAGACCGGCTCGTCCTCCTCGAGCCACTCGTCCATCGCGCCCCACCGCGGCCGCACCAGGTCGCGCAGCTCCGGCACCGTGCCGTCGTCGTAGGCCAAAGCGGCCTCGGCCACCACCCGGCCGTCGACGACCAGATCGAGAGAGCGTCCCTTGCCGAGCCCGTCGCGCTCCATGGAGTCGCCGTTCTCCCGCAGCTCCGCGCCCACATCGGCTCGCGGGACGTAGTACGTCGGGTAGTACGGGTGCTCCCAGACCAGCCGCGCCGCCGTCGTGTCGAAGACGGTTCGCCCGCCCACCAGTGCGCGGACCCGCTTGGGCGACGTCTCGAATCGGACCTGGTGCGCCTCGTTGCTCATCGCGACCTCCCCGGGGTGTGCCCCTACCAGCGTTGCACGCCGCCGAAGCGGCACGCGGCGAGACGATGCCCGCACGTCACAGGCGCGAGGCCATCCGGGCGGCGGCCGACCGCAGGTACGGCAGCAGCGACGGCGCGGTCTCCTCGTTCAGCCGCGACGACGGCCCCGACACCGTGATCGCGGCGACGCACCGGTCGAAGCGGTCCATGACCGGCACGCCCACGCCACCCACGTCGAGCACGCTCTCGTTGACGTTGGTGGCGTAGCCGCGGCCGCGCACGACCGCGAGCTCCTTCTCGAAGGCCGACCGGGACAACACCGTGTGCGTGGTCATCTTGCGCAGCCGCTTGCCCAGCAGCGCGCGTACCTGCTCCGGAGGGAGCATGGCCAGCAGCGCCTTCCCGCCCGCGGTCCCGTGCGCGGGCAGCAGGTCACCGGTACGTGGGGCCACCCGCAGCGTCCGGGTGCTCTCGACGCCGTCGATGAAGCGGGCGTCGGCGCCCTCGAGCACCAGCAGGTTCGCCGTCTCGTCGGTATCGCGGCACAGCTGCACCAGCGCCGGACGGCCGATGTGTGCGAGCGTCTCGCGGTCGGGCGGCCCGCCCGAGAACGTGCTGAGCAGCGAAGTGAGCCGGTAAGCACGCCTGCCGGGCACCTGCTCGACGAAGTCGTTCGCGCGCAGCGTCGCCAGCAGCCGGTGCGCCGTCGACGCGGCCACGCCGAGGTGCGTGGCCAGCTCGGAGACCCGCACCTCGTCGACGTCGCGCAGGTACAGCAGCGTGCGCAGCGCGTTGCCCACGGAGTCGATCGCGTACGCGTCGCCCGAGGCCTCGCCGCCGCCAACATTCGCCACAGCAGAAAGACTATGCCAGCTGTTCCGCCCACAGCTCGGTGCGCCCTACGGTGACCGGCCAGACGGAAGGAGTCCCCATGTCCGGCCATGCGGCACCGCAGCCGACCACGACGTACGAAGCCCCACACGGAACGCGACCGTGGCGGGAGATCTGGTGGTGGCTGCTGGCGGGCTGGACCGTCAGCGCCGCCGACCGCGCGGTCACGGGACCGGTCGTCACCTGGATGATCGAGAACGACGTCGACTTCTTCGCCTCGGCACCCGACCCGCACGCGCTCGGCGGGCTGATCGGCGGGCTGTTCTTCGCCGGCTACATGCTCACCCAGTTCCCCGGCGGCTACCTCGGCGACCGCTACGGGCACCGCACGCTGATCATCGTGTCGCTGATCTGGGCCGGGCTCGCGACCATCGTCACCGGGCTGCTCACCGGGCTCCTCGCGTTCATAGTGATCCGCGTCATCACCGGGCTGGGCGAGGGCGCCTACTACTCCAACGACAGGTCGCTGATCGCCGAGACGACCCCGGAGCGCGAGCGCAGCCTCGGCATGGGTGTCGTCATCACCGGACTCGCACTCGGCATCACGCTGGCGACCATCGGTACGCCGTACCTGATCAGCCTCGGCGACCTGTTCCTGCCCACCGAGGAGTCGTGGCGCATGACGTTCGCCGTCCTCGGACTGGCGACGCTGGTAGTGGGGCTCGCGATGGCCTGGCGCTGGCGGCAGCACCTGCAGGCGGCAGCGCTGAAGGGTGCGACCACCCACCTGCTCGGGTACTCGGCCGTGACCCTCGCACTGATCATGGGGGTGTACTTCGCCGGCGCGGAGTTCGGGCTGTCGACGCTGACGATCGCGGCGCTGCAGGTGGGCCTGGCGATCGCGCTGGTCGTGTTCGTCATGCAGCGCAAGGGCACCGAGCTGGCGCCCGTCGTGCGCAACCGCGACCTGATGTTGATCTACGTGTCGTTCATCGCGATCCTGTGGAACCTGTGGTTCTTCGGGTTCTGGTCGGTCTCGATCGTCGCGGGCGCGGCGGACTCCTCGTTCCTCGAGGCCGCGCTGATCGCGACCTTCAACGCGGGCGCGGGCATCCTCGGATTCCCGGCCGGCGGCTGGCTGTCGGACTGGGCCGTGCGCCAGGGCTGGGGCCGCAAGCCGATGCTGCTCGGCTTCACCGCGACCCAGGCGGTGCTGACGATCCTGTTCGCCGCGTACATCGCGACCGCCGAGACGCCTTCCCTGTGGGTGATGGGCATTCTGCTCTTCACCGCGAGCCTGTTCTTCAACGCCCTGCAGCCGGTCAGCCAGGCGCTCGCCGCCGACATCGCCGAGCCCTCCCAGCGCGGGTCGATGTTCGGGATGATGAACCTCATCGGCGAGATCGGAGCGGTGCTCTCCCCCGCCGTCAGCGGCGTACTGCGCGACGCCACCGGCAACTGGGAGGCCGCGGTCTGGCTCGACGCCGGCCTCATCGTCGCCGGACTCGTCGTGCTGGCGTTCGTGCGTGAGCGGACGAGGGCGCTCGCTTGAGCACCGTCCGCGATGCTGCCCTGGACGTACTGCGCGCCCACGGGCTGACCACGATCTTCGCCAATCCCGGTTCCACCGAGATCTCCTTCCTGGTCGACCTTCCCGACGACCTCGAGTTCGTGCTCGCCCTGCACGAGGGGTCTGTCGTCGGAGCCGCGACCGGCTACGCGCTGGCGCAGCAGCGCCCCGCGTTCGTGCTGCTGCACACCACCGCCGGTCTGGGCAACGCGGTCGGGGCGCTGGCGACCGCCCGGGTCAACCGTGCACCCCTGGTCGTGGTCGTCGGCCAGCAGGACCGGCGCCACCTCGTCCAGGAGCCCTTCCTCAGCGGGAGGCTGGACGGCCTGGCCGGTGAGTACCCCGTCTCGACCGAGACGCCCACCCGTCCGCAGGACGTCCCGGGCGCGCTCGCCCGCGCGTCGCACTCGGCCCGCCTGCGCCGGGGCCCCGCGTTGGTGGTCGTACCCAGCGGCGACTGGGAGGAGCCGGCCGACGACGTCCCCGTGCCGGCCGCCGATCTGCTGCGCGAGGCGACCGACGTCGACGCCGAGGCCGTCGACACCGTCGCCCGGCTCCTCGAGGAGGCCACGAGACCCGCCCTGGTCGTCGGCGCCGGCGCTGACCACGAACGCACCTGGGCCGGTCTGGTTCGGCTGGTCGAGCGTCTCGGCTGCCCGGTGTGGCAGGAGGCGTTCGGGGCACGCGCCGGGTTCCCGCAGGACCACCCGCACTTCGCCGGCCACCTCCCAGCCGACCGGCCGGGTCTGCGCGAGATCCTGGCGACTCACGACCTGGTGCTGGTCGTCGGTGCGCCGGTACTGCGTCAGTACCAGTTCCACGCGGGGCCGCTGGCCGGCCCGGACACACGCTTCGTGGTCGTCACCGACGACCACGACGAGGCCGCACGTGCGCCCGCCTCCCTCGCGGTCATCGCACCGTTGCCGGCCTTCTGCGAACGGCTGGCGGGCGCGGTGGCCGCGTCGGGTACCGAAGGTGCCTTCTCGTCGACCCGACGTGAGGCCCCCCCACCACCTGTAGTCGGCGAGCCGCTGCAGGCTGCCCACGTGCTCAGCGCGCTGGCCGCGCGACTTCCCGACGACGCGGTCGTGGTGGAGGAGACGCCGTCCAGCCGACCGGACCTGCACGCACTGCTACCCGCTCGGCGTCCGATGGGCTTCGTCAGCGCGGCCATGGGCGGCCTCGGCTTCGCCCTGCCAGGAGCCGTCGGCCTGCGCATGGGCGGCGAGCGTCCCGTCGTGGCGATCATCGGGGACGGAGCGTCGCTGTACGCGATCCAGGCGCTGTGGACCGCGGTGCACTACCGCGTCGGCGTGCTCGTCGTGGTGCTCGCCAACGGCCGGTACGCCGTCATGGACCAGCTCGCCGAGGCGGCCGGAGGCAAGCCGGTCTGGCCCGCGTTCGAGGAGGTCGACGTGAGCGCGATCGCGGCCGGGTTCGGCTGCCCGACGCGGCGCCTGGCGTCGCTGGACGACCTCGTCACGGTGCTGGACGACGTGCTCCCCGGCCTCGCGCGACGCCAGGAGCCGCTGCTGCTCGAGGTCGCGGTGCGGCCGGGGCAGGCTCCGCGCTGGTGACAGCGACATTGACGGAGACCGGCGCGCGGCATTGAGCCGGTGACCGGCCGGGCGTACCTTTCGAGCCGAGGGCGAGACGCCGGTCTCCCCGTGGGGAGGTCCGCCATCATGCTCGGTTCCCGCACCAGCCGCGCGGCGGTCGCGATCAGTGCCGCCGTGCTCGCCGTGCCCCTCCTCCTCGTCGGGACGACGAGCGCCACGCCGAGTCCAGGCCAGCTCGGCCGCCAGGCCCGGCCCTCACCCGGCGGCGCCGGAGGAGGCGACTCGTACTTCCCGCTCTACGGCAACGGCGGGTACTCCGTGCGCCACTACCGCCTGCGGCTGCGCTACAGCCCGCGCACCGACCGGCTCGTTGGCGTGGCCCGCATCGAGGCCCGCGCCGGCAAACGGCTCAGCAGCTTCAACCTCGACCTGGTGGGCATGAACATCCGCTCGGTCGCGGTCCAGGGCCGCCGGGCCCGCTGGAGCCGCTCCCGCCACCACGAGCTCACCGTCCGGCCGCGCCGGGCGCTGCCGGCCGGCCGGACCTTCTCGGCGCGGATCCGCTATGGCGGCGTGCCCAGGCCGTTCCGTCTCCCCGGCTTCGACCCCGCCGGGTTCCTCACGACCGGCGACGGCGCCACGACGATCGGCCAGCCCGAGGTCGCCGCGCAGTGGTTCCCGGTCAACGACCACCCCGGCGACAAGGCGACCTACCGGCTGCGCCTCACCGTCCCGCGGGGTCTCGACACCGTCTCCAACGGCCTGCCGTCGACCACCAACGTGCACGGACGCTGGGCCACCACGACCTGGGTGGCGCGCGACCCGATGGCCAGCTACCTGGTGACCGCGTCGTTCGGGCGGTACGACGTGCGCCGCCGGCAAACCGCGAGCGGCCTGCCCATCATCGACGCGGTCGACTCCCGCATCGACGGCGCCCTGCGCCGCCGGATCGACTCCTCGTTGCGCAAGCAGGGCGAGATGCTCCGCGCGGAGACCCGCTGGTTCGGCCCGTACCCGTTCGAGACCGCCGGCGCGTTGGTCGACCGGATCCGCGTGTCGTTCGCCATGGAGAACCAGACGCGGCCGATCTACGTGCCGGCGTTCTGGCAGGCGACGACCGCGCCGACACTCGGCGACGACGTCGTGGTGCACGAGCTCGCCCACCAGTGGTACGGCGACTCGGTTGCGCTGCGCCGCTGGCGAGATATCTGGCTCAACGAGGGCTTCGCGACGTATGCCGAGTGGCTCTGGAACCAGCGCGAGCTCGGGTTCACCCCGCAGAACTTCTTCGACAACTACTACGCCCGGCCGGCCGACGCGAACTTCTGGAACCTGCGCATCGGCAACCCCGGGTCGCAGCGGATCTTCGACCTGCCGATCTACATCCGGGGTGCGATGACGCTGCACGCACTGCGGACGCGAATCGGAGATGACGACTTCTTCCGGGTCCTCCGGCGCTGGGCGCAGGGCCGCCGCAACGGCCACGGGACCACCCCGCAGCTGGTCCGTCTCGCCGAGCGGGTGTCCGGGCGGCGTTCGCTGGACCGGCTGTTCGACGCGTGGCTGCTCCGCGGGAGCAAGCCGCCCCGGCCACAGTCGCGACCGGCCGCCGCGTTCGCCACCGGCGACCCTGCGATGGACCCCGAGACCGAGGCGGGCATCCGGCGGTGGGAGCGCGGGCTGCGCATGCGCCTGGAGCACGAGCACGGCCGCTGACGGCATGCCCGTCAGGGGCGCAACGCGCCAGGGTCGAGCCGGTTCAGCGGAACCCGCTGCGCGTGACATCGACGGACCAGCGGACCAACCGGACGAGCGGTTGCAACCCATCCGTGTGGCCCCGACCCTGGAGTGTGCTGCTCGTCACGTAAGGAAGGAGTGACCATGACCCAGACCCTGGAGCCGGACACCGCGGCCGCCGCCGCCGCGAGCAAGGCCGAGAAGCGGGTCGCCGCCTGGCTCGCCGAGTTCGAGGCGGCGCTGTCCGCGCGTGATGTGGACAGGGCGGCAGGCCTGTTCGCGACCACCTGCTTCTGGCGCGACCTCGTCGCGTTCAGCTGGAACCTCACCACGGTCGAGGACCGCGAGGGCGTCACCGATCTGCTCCGCAACACCCTCGACCACACCGACCCGTCGGGCTTCACCACAACCGAGCCGGTCGACGAGGCCGACGGCGTCATCACCGCGTGGATCGCGTTCGAGACCGCGGTCGGACGGGGTGAGGGCCTGCTCCGCCTCAACGACGAGGGAGCGTGGACCCTGCTCACCACGCTCTACGAGCTCAAGGGGCACGAGGAGCCCCGCCGCGTACGCCGCCCCAAGGGCGTCGAGCACGGCGCGGTCCGGGACCGGCGCAGCTGGAAGGACCAGCGCGAGCTCGACGCGCAGGAGCTCGGCAACACCCGCCAGCCGTACGTCGTGGTGGTCGGGGGTGGCCAGGGCGGCATCGCCCTCGGCGCCCGGCTGCGCCAGATCGGTGTGCCCGCCCTGGTGCTGGAGAGGAACGAACGCCCGGGCGACTCGTGGCGCCGCCGCTACCGGACCCTGTGCCTGCACGACCCCGTGTGGTACGACCACCTGCCCTACCTGAAGTTCCCCGACAACTGGCCGGTGTTCTCGCCGAAGGACAAGATCGGCGACTGGCTGGAGATGTACACCAGCGTCATGGAGATCCCGTACTGGAGCTCCACCACCGTCGACTCGGCCGCGTACGACGAGGACGCCCAGGAGTGGACGGTCCGGGTCAACCGCGACGGCGAGGAGCTCACCCTGCGGCCCAGGCACCTCGTGCTCGCCACCGGCATGTCCGGCAAGCCCAACGTCCCGACCCTCCCGGGCCAGGACGTCTTCGCCGGCGAGCAGCACCACTCCAGCCGGCACCCCGGCCCGGACAGGTACGCCGGCAAGCGCGCGGTCGTCATCGGGTCGAACAACTCCGCGCACGACATCTGCGCCGCGCTGTGGGAGGCCGGCGCCGACGTGACGATGGTGCAGCGCTCGTCGACGCACATCGTCAAGAGCGACACCCTGATGGAGATCGGTCTGGGCGCACTGTACTCCGAGGATGCTCTCGCCAACGGCATCACGACCGAGAAGGCCGACCTGATCTTCGCCTCGCTCCCCTACCGGATCATGCACGAGTTCCAGATCCCGCTGTACGAGCAGATGGCCGAACGCGACGCCGACTTCTACGAGCGGCTCGAGAAGGCCGGCTTCTGGCACGACTGGGGCGAGGACGGGTCGGGCCTGTTCATGAAGTACCTGCGGCGGGGCTCCGGCTACTACATCGACGTCGGCGCCGGCGAGCTCGTCGCCGGCGGTGAGATCAAGCTGGCCCACGGGCAGGTCGCGGAGCTGACCACCGACTCCGTGGTGCTCGAGGACGGCACGACACTGCCGGCCGACCTGGTCGTCTACGCGACCGGCTACGGCTCGATGAACGGTTGGGCGGCCGACCTGATCAGCCAGGAGATCGCGGACAAGGTCGGCAAGGTGTGGGGTCTGGGCTCGGACACCGCCAAGGACCCCGGCCCGTGGGAGGGCGAGCAGCGCAACATGTGGAAGCCCACGCAGCAGGAGGCGCTGTGGTTCCACGGGGGCAACCTGCACCAGTCGCGGCACTACTCGCTGTACCTCGCACTGCAGCTCAAGGCCCGCTACGAGGGCATCCCGACCCCGGTGTACGGACTGCAGGAGGTGCACCACACGTCCTGACGCGGTGCTCGAGTGGCGCGTACGGGTCGACGTCGGGTCGGCCTACCCGACCAGATCGCGCCACTCGGGGCCGTTGCCAGACTGGCGAGGATCCCTAGACTCCCCCGGTATGGACGTCGTCGAGTTCATCCCCACCCGTGAGCAGTACGCGTACACGTTCGGAGGCGTCGCCCCGGTCATGAAGGTCCAGCCGGGCACGGTGCTTCGGCTGTGGTCCGACGACGCGTTCAACGGCGCGCTCCGCAGCGTCGACGACCTGTCCAGCGAGAAGCTCGCGCTGCCGTTCGTCAACCCGCAGACCGGGCCGTTCTACGTCGAGGGAGCCGAGCCCGGCGACACGCTCGCGCTGCACTTCGTCGCGGTCGAGCCGGCGCGCGACTGGGGCGCGTCGGCGGCCATCCCGTTCTTCGGCGGGATGACGAGCACCGACCGCGTGGTCACGCTGCAGGACCCGCTGCCGGACACGACGTGGATCTACGAGCTGGACCGCGACCGCAACACCGTCATGTTCGCCGCCCGTCACAGCGAGCACCGCGTCGAGCTCCCGGTCGCGCCGATGCTCGGCACCGTCGGCGTCGCCCCCGCCGGCGGTGAGGCCCGGTCGTCGCTGGTGCCTGACCGTTTCGGCGGCAACATGGACACCCCGCAGATGCGCGCCGGCTCCACCGTGTTCCTCGGCGTCAACGTCGAGGGTGCGCTGTTCTCGATCGGCGACGGTCACTACCGCCAGGGCGAGGGCGAGGCGTGCGGCACCGCGGTCGAGGGTGCGATGACGACCACGCTGATCGTCGAGCTGGTCAAGGGCGGTGCACCGGGCTGGCCGCGCATCGAGGACGACACCCATCTGATGACCGTGGGGTCGAGCCGCCCGATGGAGGACTCCTGGCGGATCGGCAACGCCGAGCTGGTGCACTGGGTCTCCGAGCTGCACGGCCTGCACACGATGGACTCCTACCAGCTGCTCACCCAGATCACCGAGGTACCGGTCGCCAACGTCGTCGACGCCAACTACAGCGTCGTGGTGAAGGCTGCCAAGGACCTGCTGCCTCGCGCCGACGCCTTCGGCGGGCTGCACCGCGACCTGCGCGAGCGCGCGCGCTCCCTCGGCTCCATCTGACCTCGACGTACTCCTATCTCGGAAGGATCCCCATGGACCTGCAGCTCACCGGCAAGCGCGTGCTCGTCACCGGCGGCACCCGCGGAATCGGCCGGGCCATCGTCGAGACGTTCCTCGAGGAGGGTGCCACCGTCGGGTTCTGCGCACGTGACCCCGAGGAGGTCACGAAGACCCAGGAGGCGCTGTCGGCGCTCGGCTCGGTGACCGGGAGCACCGTCGACGTCGGCGACGGCGCTGCCCTGTCGCAGTGGGTGGAGAAGTCCGCCGACACCCTCGGCGGACTCGACGTGGTGGTCGCGAACGTCAGCGCGCTGGCGATCCCCGACACCGACGAGAACTGGGAGACCAGCCTCAACGTCGACCTCATGCACACGGTCCGGCTTGTGAAGGCGGCGATGCCGCATCTCGAGCGCAGCGACTCTCCCGCGATCGTCGCGATCTCCAGCGTCTCCGGGCGCGAGGCCGACTTCGCCTCCGGTCCGTACGGCACCGCGAAGACCGCGATCATCGGCTACATCCAGGGACTGGCGCTGCAGCTCGCCGACAAGGGCATCCGCGCCAACACCGTCTCCCCGGGCAACGTCTACTTCACCGGCGGCGTCTGGGAGAGCATCAAGGACAGCAACACCGAGCTGTACGACATGGCTCTCGGGCTCAACCCGACCGGCCGGATGGGTACGCCCCACGAGATGGCGGCTGCGACGGTGTTCCTGGCCAGCCCCCGGTCGAGCTTCACCAGCGGTACCAACCTCGTGGTCGACGGGGCGCTCACCCGCGGCATCCAGGTCTAGGACGGGCGGGCGCCACACGCCGTCAGTCGGGCAGTCAGTCGGGGAGGGCCCGCAGGTACTGCTTGGGCCACTCGACGCCCTCGCCGGGCCGTACGCCGAGCTCGTGCGCGGCGCCCAGCGCCCAGTGCGGGTTGCGCAGCAGCTCCCTGGCCAGCAGCACGGCGTCGGCACTCCCCTCGGCCACGACCTGCTCGGCCTGACGGGGGTCGGTGATCATGCCGACCGCGCCCGTGGGCATCTCCGCCTCCTGCCGGATCCGCCGGGCGAACTCGACCTGGTAACCGGGACCCACCGGGATCTCCGCGGCGACGACGCCGCCGGAGGAGACGTCGACCAGGTCGATGCCGTGGCCACGCAGGATGCCCGCGAGCCGCACCGAGTCGTCGACGCTCCAACCGCCGTCGACCCAGTCGGTCGCGGACAGCCGTACGAACACGGGCATGTGCTCGGGCACCACGCCACGCACGGCGTCGACGACCTCCAGCACGATCCGCACCCGGTTGTCGAACGCGCCGCCGTACTCGTCAGTGCGCTGGTTCGACAGCGGCGAGAGGAACTCGTGCAACAGGTAGCCGTGCGCCGCATGCACCTCGAGCACGTCGAAGCCGCACGCCACCGCCCGTTCGGCGGCGAGCGCGAACGACGCGACCACGTCGCCGATCTCAGCGACGGTCAGCTGGCGCGGAGCCCGCAGGGAGTCAGCCGCGACCGGTGAGGGCGCCACGGGTTCCCATCCGCCTTCGGCGTTGCTGACGGGGCCCCGTCCCTCCCAGGGCGGGATCGCCGACGCCTTGCGCCCGGCGTGCGCGAGCTGCATGCCGGCCACCGGGCCCTGACCGTGCACGAAGTCCACGATCCCCGACCACGCCGCCGCCTGCTCGTCGTTCCAGATCCCGGTGTCGGCGGGCGAGATGCGCCCCTCCGGGGACACCGCGGTCGCCTCGGTGAACACCAGGCCGACACCGCCACGTGCGAACGACCCGAGGTGCACCAGGTGCCAGTCGCCGGGCACGCCGTCGACCGCGGAGTACTGGCACATCGGTGACACCCACACCCGGTTGGCGAAGGTCGTCTTGCGCACGTCGAGCGGCGTGAACAGCTGGCTCATGCGTGTCGACTCCACGATCGCGGCGTGTTGTCCGTCCGGCAGCCGCTCACGGGACGTAGTTGAACGTGTCCGGGTCGGGACCGATCCGCTCGTCCCGGTTGAGCGCGGAGATCTCGGCGATCTCGTCCTGGCTCAGGTCGAACCCGAACACGTCGAAGTTCTCCTCCATCCGGTGCCGGTTGATCGACTTGGGGAACACGATGTCGCCCCGCTGCAGGTGCCACCGCAGGGTCACCTGGGCCGGTGTGCGCTCGTGCCGCTTCGCGATCTGCTCGAGCGTGTGCTCCTCGAGCACCGCGCCCCGGCCCAGCGGCGACCACGCCTCGGTGGGGATGCCGTGCTCGGTGCCGAAGGCCCGCAGCTCGTCCTGGACGAGGTAGGGGTGCACCTCGATCTGGTTGACCGCGGGCACGATCTCGGTCTCGTCGAACAGCCGCTGCAGATGATGCTTCTGGAAGTTGGAGACCCCGACTGCCCGGACGCGACCGGACCGGTAGATCTCCTCCATCGCCTTCCACGTCTCGACGAAGTCGCCCACACCGGGCAGCGGCCAGTGCACGAGGAACAGGTCGAGGTAGTCGAAAGCCAGGTCCTTCAACGTCTGGTCGAAGGCGCCGAGGGCCTCGCCGTAGGCGTGGAAGCTGTTGTTGAGCTTGCTGGTGACGAAGATGTCGTCACGGTCGATCCCCGACGCGCGCACGGCCTCACCGACCTGCGCCTCGTTGCCGTACATCTCCGCGGTGTCGATGTGGCGGTAGCCGACCTCGAGCGCGGCCAGCGTCGCGTCCTTGGTGTCGTCGGGGTCGATCTGGAACACCCCGAACCCCAGCTGGGGGATCGAGACGCCGTTGTTGAGGGTGATCGTGGGCACAGCACTCATGGGTCGTCAGTCTCCTCGTCCGGTCCTGGTCCAGGATCTCGCGTGTTTCGACCACCGCCGACGGTACCGCGTCCTCCCAGCAGGCAGGATGGGCGTGCGATGACCCTGACCGACCGCATCCCGCAGCAGCCCGACCCAGACGGCGTCTTCGACGCGTTCTCGACGTGGGCGGGCGAGCAGGGCTTCGAGCTGTACGCCGCACAGGCCGAGGCGCTGATCGAGGTCGTTTCGGGATGCAATGTCGTACTCGCCACCCCGACCGGCTCGGGCAAGAGCCTGGTCGCCACCGGCGCCCACTTCGCCGCGCTCGCCGACGGCCGGCGCAGCATCTACACCGCGCCGATCAAGGCGCTGGTCTCGGAGAAGTTCTTCGCGCTGTGCGAGGTCTTCGGCGCCGACAATGTCGGGATGCTCACCGGCGACGCCTCGATCAACGCCGATGCGCCGATCATCACCGCGACCGCGGAGATCTTGGCCAACCAGGCGCTGCGCCAGGGCCGGGACACCGACGTCGGGCTGGTGGTCATGGACGAGTTCCACTTCTACTCCGAGCCCGACCGCGGCTGGGCATGGCAGGTGCCGCTGCTCGAGCTGCCGCACGCGCAGTTCGTGCTGATGTCGGCGACGCTCGGCGACGTCTCGCGCTTCGAGACCGACCTCACCCGGCGTACCGGACGGTCCACCGCGGTGATCAGCCACACCGAGCGGCCCGTGCCGCTGGACTTCGCGTACGCCGTCACCCCGGTCCACGAGACGCTGGAGCGGCTGCTCGCCCAGGGCGGCACCCCCGTGTACGTCGTGCATTTCACCCAGGCGGCGGCGATCGAGCGCGCGCAGGCGCTGACCAGCATCAACGTGTGCACCCGCGCCGAGAAGGACCAGATCGCGGAGATGATCGGCGCGTTCCGCTTCTCCGCCGGGTTCGGCAAGACGCTGTCCCGGCTCGTCCGGCACGGCATCGGCGTGCATCACGCCGGCATGCTCCCCCGCTACCGCCGGCTGGTCGAGACGCTCGCGCAGGCCGGCCTGCTCAAGGTCATCTGCGGCACCGACACACTCGGCGTCGGCATCAACGTTCCGATCCGCACCGTGCTGTTCACCGCGCTGAGCAAGTACGACGGCCGGCGCACGCGGCACCTGCGGGCGCGGGAGTTCCACCAGATCGCCGGGCGCGCGGGCCGTCCCGGTCACGACACCGTCGGGCACGTGGTCGTGCAGGCGCCCGAGCACGTCGTGGAGAACGAGAAGGCGCTGGCGAAGGCCGGCGACGACCCCAAGAGGCGCCGCAAGGTCGTGCGCAAGAAGCCGCAGGAGGGGTTCGTCTCGTGGGGTGAGCCGACCTTCACCCGGCTGGTCGAGGCCGACCCGGAGGCGCTGACCTCCAGCTTCACGGTGTCGCACGCGATGCTGCTGCACGTGATCGCCCGTCCGGGTGACCCGTTCACGGCCATGCGTGCCCTGCTGACCGACAACCACGAGGAGCCGGCCGCGCGCCGACGGCACGTCCGTGACGCCGTCGCGATCTACCGGGCGCTGCTGGCCGGCGAGGTGGTGCAACGACTCGACCCGCCCGACCCCGACGGCCGTACCGTGCGGCTGACCGTCGACCTCGGCGACGACTTCGCGCTCAACCAGCCGCTGTCGCCGTTCGCGGTCGCGGCCCTCGACCTGCTCGACCGCGACAGCCCGACGTACGCCCTGGACGTGCTGTCGGTGCTGGAGTCGACGCTGGAGGACCCGCGCCCGGTCATCTCCGCGCAGCGCTTCAAGGCGCGCGGCGAGGCGGTGGCCGCGATGAAGGCCGAGGGGATCGAGTACGACGAGCGCATGGAGCTGCTCGAGGACGTCGAGCACCCGCAGCCGCTGCGTGAGCTGCTCGAGCACGCGTACGCGTCGTACCGTCGCGGCCATCCGTGGGTGGCCGACCACGAGCTACGGCCGAAGTCGGTCGCGCGCGAGATGTACGAGTCGGCGATGAACTTCCACGAGTACGTCGCCGCCTACCGGCTCGCACGCGCCGAGGGCCTCGTGCTGCGTTACCTCAGCGACGCCTACAAGGCGATGCGGCAGACCGTGCAGGAGTCCGCGCGCACCGACGAGGTCGACGACCTGACCGCCTGGCTCGGCGAGCTGGTCCGTCAGACCGACTCCAGCATGCTCGACGAGTGGGAGCGGCTGACCTCGCCCGAGGCAGCGCTCGACGCAGTGCGCGCGGCGCCGTCCCCGCTCGACGACCGGCCGCCGCCGGTCACCGCCAACCGGCGGGCGTTCCGGGTGCTGGTGCGCAACGCGCTGTTCCGCCGGGTCGAGCTGGCCGCGTTACGTCGGTACGACGAGCTCGGCGAGCTGGACGCCGACGCCGGCTGGGACGCCCAACGCTGGGCGGAGGCGATGCAGCGCTACTACGGCGAGTACTCCGACCTCGGCGCGGGTCCGGACGCACGCGGACCGCATCTGCTGGTGGTCGAGGAGGGTACGCAGCGGTGGAGCGTGCGGCAGATCTTCGACGACCCGGAGGGCGACCACGACTGGGGCGTCAGCGCAGAGGTAGACCTCGCGGCGTCGGACGAGGCCGGTGAGGCTGTCGTGCGGCTGCTGGACGTGGGCCCGCGATGACCGGCGGCTAGTGGCCGTCGGACTGTTTCGGGGCGAACGGCCACTCCTCGAACGCGGAGCACTTCCCGTCCTCGTTGAACACCATCACCCACAGGTCGCGCCACCGGCTGTGCAGCGGTTCGCCGTAGTCGACCGAGATGCGCACGACGGCGGTCGGGCCCTCGACCGCGAGCACCTCGCAGTGCATCGCGAACTCCTCGTCGGGTCCCTTGCGCTCGCCCTCCCAGAACTCCTCGAGCGCCTCGAGTCCGTCGATCGGCGGCGCCCACGGCGACGGCAGGTAGGAGACGTCGGGCGCGAACAGGCCGGCCAGCAGCTCGGTGCCCGCGGTTCGCCACGCGCGCTCGTACTCGACCACCCACTGGTCCACCGCAGCTCGGTTCATGAGCCCCATGCTGCCAAAGAAGCCACAACCGCGGGACGGCTTGGACATGCCGGTGGCCCCGGGCCGGTGCGGGCCCGGGGCCACCGTTCGTGCGATTGCCTCTTGCGGTTGGTGCTTGCGGTTGGTGCTTGCGGTTGCTGCTCTCCGTTACTGCGTCAGCAAGGACGCGCCGTAGGCACTGAGTGCCTCATCGACGGGCTGGTAGTAGCTGACGTTGGGCTGTCCGACCTTCTCACCGCAGACGAGCCCCCCGCCGGAGTTGTACAGCTGGCCGCCGCTGGACAGGCCCTGGGCGAGGTTGCCGCTCATGTTGGAGCCGCCGCTGTCGCCCTGCTCGACGCAGGCGCTGTGCCGGACCAGGCCGGAGACGATGTCACCGCCGCCGTAGTTCACGGTCTGGTTGTACGCCTCGATCGTCCCGCAGGTCCATCCGGTCGTACGTCCGCTCTTGCACAGCGAGGAGCCCACCGGCGCGCTGCTGGAGCCGCTGACGACGCGGGCGGAGCCGTTGTACATGTCCACGGCCGCCTGCGGCGCCCAGAAGCCCGGGTCGTTGATGTTGACCGAGGCGTAGTCGTTGCCGGGGAAGCTGTAGCCGCGCGTCGCGCCGATCAGGGTGCCGTTGCGGGAGAACGTCGGGTTGCCCTCGGCGCAGTGCCCCGCGGTGAGCAGGATGTACTGGCCCGACGAGGTCTGCGCGTTGAACCCGTTGGAGCAGATGAAGCCGTTGCTCATGTTCACCTGCTGGCCGCCGTACAGGGCAGCGGGTACGGCGTCGGCGGTGGTCCGGTTGATCGCGACCCGGTCGCCGAACGAACGTGCCTTGTCCAGGAACTGCGCCGTGGCCGCGTTGCCCGCGCCCTTGGTCGCGGTCACGACGACGTTGTTGCTGCGGACGTCGACGAACCAGCCCTGCACCGCACCTGCGCCGGAGCGCTTGGCGAACCGGTCGAGCGCGCCCTTGACGTCGTCGAGCTGTGCCGAGGAGTAGGCGACCTGGCGGGAGGTGGCGCCAGAGGCGTTCACCTGGCGTGCGGCCGCATGGTCGGTGACGGTGACGACCAGCTCGCCCGCCTTGTCGATGTAGGCGCCGCCGGACTGCGCGGTGCCGAGGTCACGGTCGAGCCGGTCGGCCAGTCGGTCCTGGGCGACGGCGACGGTCGTGCCCTTGGCCGCCGACGCGTCGAGACGTGCGGTGTCGGGCCGCGCGTTCGCCGAGGTGGCCGGTGCCAGGAGCAGTGCGGTCGTCGCCGCGGCCGCGCCTAACGTGAACAGGCGTCGACGAGTGTTGGATGAAACGGACATGGGGTTGCTGCCCTTCTCTCGCAACCATCCCCCCGGGATCACCAAGGGGCTTCCCGTGTTTCGGGCTGCACGGAACGTAGTCAGTTGACTACGCAATGGTCAAGCCTTTGACCGGAAACCAGCGGAGCGCCCAACAGTCGTGCCTACGCGGCGTCGCGGTCAACCGCGACCACGTGATGGTGAGTGCACTGTTCTCGAGTGACGCTCAGCGTCGGCGAGCCGCGGCCGCCTCCTCGAGCAGGATCGGGGCCGCCTCCATGGCGGCGTGGATGCCGATGACGCTGACGATCTCCAGCACCTCCATCACCTGCTCGGGCGTGGCCCCTAGGCGCAGCGCGTTGTGCATGTGCACCTTCAGTCCGGGTGCGTACAGATGGGTCGCGGCCGCGTCGAAGGCGCAGTAGACGAGCTCCTTCACCCACGGTTCGAGCACGCCCGTGCGCCACGGGACCGCGGAGAAGTCCGTATACGCCTCGAACAGCTCAGGGTCCAGCTCCAGAAGCCCGTCCCAGAACGGATGCCAGTAGCCGCGTGCCTCGGTGAACTGCTCCTTGAGCCGGCTGCGCCGCTCGTCCAGCGGTGCCGGCCCCGACCGCAGCCCCTGCTCCTCCATCACCTCCAGCAGCAGCGGGACGCCGATGTTGGCTGCATGGATCCCGAGCGTGCTGGTGAGCTCCAGGACCTCCATCAGCTGCTGCTCGCTCGCACCCAGCTCCAGTGCCGCCCGCATGTGTGCCCGGGTGCCTGGTGTGAACATGTGCGTGGCGGCTGAGTCGGCCGCGATGTAGATGAACTCCCGCACCACCGGTTCCAGATGCTGCTTGCGCACCGGCACCGCGGAGAACTCCAGGTAGGCAGCGACGAACTCCGGGTCCAGCCGCAACATCGCGTCCCATGACGGGCCCCAGGTTCCCCTCACCTGCACGAACTTGTCCTTGACCTCGGCCTGGCGGGCGGTCAGTTCTCCGGTGGACGTCGTCATGCTCGAGGCCTCCGTCGGTTGTGGGGAGCTGCGGCGACCGCCAGGGCGTGTGCGGTGCGCCGGGGCGGTCGAGGAAGGTGCGGGGAACGGTCAGGAGTCGGCGTGACGAAGTGCGCCCAGGCCGGTGTTGGCAGCGGCGCGCACGTGAGCCGAGCACAGCCGCTCGGCGGCGAGGACGTCCCGTGCCGCGATCGCCTCGACCAGGTCGCGCAGCTCTTCTGCGGCGCGCTTGGGTCGTTCGTCCTGCGACAGCGACGTGGCGCGCAGCTGGCGCACCCGCGCCTGCAGGCTGCCCAGCAGCTGCTGCAGCGGCGGGCTACCGGCACCGCGCACGAGTACGTCGTAGAACTTGTCCTTGGCAGCCAGCATCTGCGCGATGTCGCCACCGCGCTCGCTGAGGACTGCGAACTCCTCGACCGCGGCGCGCAGGTCATCGATCGCAGGGTCGGCAGCGCGCTCGACGAAACGGCGCACGACCAGCGCCTCGATCGCCACCCGCGCCTCGTAGAGGTCCGCGGTCTCCCGGGCCGAGAGGGTGGCGACGACTGCACCGCGCTGCGGTATGACGGTGACCAGTCCTTCGGACTCCAGCTCCCGCAGCGCCTCCCGAACGGTGGTGCGAGACACCCCCAGCCGCTGGATGAGCTCGCGCTCCACCAACCGGTATCCGGGAGGCAGCTCGAGGCTGATGATGGCCTGTCGCAGCGCGTCGCAGGCCTGCTCCCGGAGCGGGGCCGCGACCCGGCCCAGTGCCGGTGCGGTCCATTGGCTGGTCGTGGGAGCGTCATGCACATTCTCATCATACAGGATGACCGTCGGACACTTCAGACGCCTTGCTCACGAGACCGGGTTCGGCCGGGCAGGGTCGCAGGCTGTCCGTCATGCGACCAGGACGCCGCTCGCTCGTCGTCGGCCATCTCCCCCAGCACCGACTCCGCGACCCGGAAGGACTCCAGCGCCGCGGGCGCGCCGCAGTAGACGGCCGTCTGCAGCAGGACCTCCTGGATCTCCTGCTCGGTGCATCCGTTGCGTACCGCGCCCCGCACGTGCACAGCGAACTCGTGCATCCGGTTCATGGCGGTGAGCATGCCGAGGTTCAGCAGGCTGCGGGTACGCCGGTCGAGCCCCTCGCGGGTCCAGATGTCTCCCCAGGCGTGCTCGGTGACCAGTCGTTGCATGGGTTCGCTGAACTCGCTGACCCGTGACATCGACCGTTCGACGTGCCGGTCGCCGAGCACCTCCTTGCGCGCCTCCATCCCCTGCTGGAAGGTCGCGGACCGCTCGGCGGCCCCTCTCGACGAGTCAGACATGTCCGCCTCCACTGCGGGCTCGACGGCCCGCCTCGTTGTCGTCGTGGGATCTCGGCTCCCTCCACGTCGCGATACCCAGGGAGGTCGCCGTGTGCGACAGGCGGGTGCCGGAATCGGTGTCGGAAACGGTGCCGGTCGCACGGATGTGCACGAGCCTCATCACTGCCCCTTCTGCTCGGCGTCGTTGTGCAACCGGACGCCTCCGGCCACGTCGCCGATCGCGTCGACCACGCGGTTGCTGATGCTGTCGGCGTAGCCCAGCGCCGCTGCCAACCCGAACGCGGACATGGGTCCCGACGCGTTCAGCGACGGCACCCCGAGCTCTCGGAGGCGCTCGACGTACAGCACGACGTCCTTCATCATCAGCCGACCGCTGAGACCTCCCTCGAGATAGTCGCCGTCGACGATCCGGGGGAACCGGTTCAGGGTGGCGAAGTTGACTCCGCTGCTGGCGTTCAGCACGTCGAGGAGCACGTGCAGGTCCAGGCCGGCCCGTTTGCCAGCGACCATGACCTCCGCGGTGGCGGCCAGGCTCACCGCGTTGAGAAAGTTGTTCAGCAGCTTGGTCGTGTGGCCGCTCCCGGTCTCGCCCATGTGAAGGACCTTTGCGCTGAACGGCTCCAGCACCGGGCGCACGCCCTCCAGCACCTCCGCCGAACCACCGACCATGAGGGTCAGCGTGCCCTTCTCGGCCGCGGCGGCGCCGCCGGATATGCCGGCGTCGAGGAGCTCGACCTTGCGTTCCGCCAGCAGGTCGTGTAGCCGGCGGGTGGACGTCGGCGAGGCGGTGCTCAGGTCGACGACGACCTGGCCGGGACGACAGTGCGCCAGCAGTCCCACGTCACCGAGTACCACGGACTCCACGACACCGCTGTCGGGGAGCGACAGCAGCAGGACCTCCGCCTGCTCGGCCACCTCGGCGAGCGAGGGCGCCGGCACCGCGCCAGCCTGCTCTGCGGCACCCTCGCGGGTGTCATGACCTACCACGCGCAGGCCGGCCGCGGTCAGGCGCCGGGTGATGCGTCCGCCCATGTTGCCCAGGCCGACCATGCCCACGGTGTGCACGTTCATGTCTCCTCCGGGTGGCCGTGGATGCCTTCGTCGACGTCGCTGGGATCCCACCGGCCCGCGCCGCCGGCCGGCCGCACGCTGTTGACCCAGGCCGCACCGCCGTCCACCGAGACGACCTCGCCATTGACGTACGCAGCCTCGTCACCGAGCAGGAAGGCCGCGACGTGCGCCACCTCCTGCGGCGTACCGGTGCGTCGCTGCGGGACGGTGCGGCCGCGTTGCTCCATGTCGCCGCCCGCCCCGGCGACGCTGCCCGAGGAGGCGAACAACGCGGTGGGTACCAGCCCCGGCGCGACCGCGTTGACGCGGACTCCCATCGGTCCGCCGTACATCGCGGCCCCGCGCATCACGCCCAGCACGGCGTGCTTGGACGCCTGGTAGGCCAGCAGGTCGTGGCTACCGCGCAGACTGGCGATGGAGGCGGTGATCACGACAGCCCCGCCCGTGCGTTGTCGCAGGTACTGCCGGAACGCCGCCCGCACGCCGAGGAACGTGCCACGCAGGTTGACTGCGACGACGCGGTCGAAGTCCTCCATGCGCACCTCTGGCAGCGGGTCCAAGGGACCCACGATCCCGGCGTTGAGGTGGTGCAGGTCGACCTGACCGAATGCTTCGGTGGCCGCATCCATGTAGGCCGTGACGTCCGGCTCGGACGCCACGTCGGCGGGCACCGCGATCGCCGGACCGGGCAGGGACTTGGCCACGGCGGCGGCACCGTCGCCGCTCTGGTCCACGACCACCACGTTGGCGCCGCGCTCGGCGAGCAGGCGTGCGCTGGCCTCCCCGATGCCGGTCGCAGCACCGGTTACGACGGCCGTCCGGCCGCTGAGAGTGCCTTCCATGTTCGCCTCCATCGCCTAGCCGATCCGTACGGCAAGCCCCGGCGCTACAGGGTCCACCGGCTCGAACTTCTGCATGACCAGCGGGTCGTGTCCGGGTACGAGGACTGCCCCGGGAGCCCCGGCGAGATCGGCGACCGTGTCGAACCCGGCGTACATGGCCTGCAGGTCGGCGACCACGACGAACGGCCGGTCGCGTTCCAGCTCCTCGTAGTAGTGCACGGCGTCCGAGGCGAGCACCACGGGACCGTCCCGCCCCTCGACCTCGACGATGAGCTGGCCCGGCGTATGACCGCCGACCTCGCGTACCACCACCCCGGGCGCGACGGCCTGGCGTCCTGACAGGCGCTGCACTCGACCCTGCTGGTCGCGTCGCACGAGCTCGTCGAGGTCGGCACGCTCGGCGGAGTGCGCGAACTGCGGACGCCGGGAGTACGGGCCCGCCCAGAAGTCGAGCTCGCGCCCTGACATCACCAGCTCGGCGTCCGGAAAGGCGAAGACGTGTCCGGTGTGGTCGTAGTGCCCGTGGGTGACCACCACCGTGTCCACCTCGGCAGGCGCGACACCGAGACGCTTCAGCGCCGCCAGCGGCGGCACGGTCGTGGTCCGCCCCCGCTGCGCACCGACCTCGGGGGTGAAGCCCGTGTCGACCAGGATCAGGCGGCCGCGTCCGCGGACCAGCCACACGTAGTAGTCCATCGCCAGGGGATAGTCGGGCTCGCCGTACTGGAACCAGTTCAGGTAGACCTGGCTGGCGCAGGTCTCCCGGGTTCCGTACCGAACCGCGAGGACCTCGTAGTCCCCTGGCGTCATCATCGTCTCCGGCCTTCCCGTTCGGCTCACGACCGCCTCTCCGGCGAGCCAGTCGCCGTCAGACTGTATGACGGTCTCACAATCTTCGACAAGGGGGTTGCCTGCAGCAGCGGGGTGACCATACCGTGTGCCCGTCATACAAACAGACGCGTGACGTCGGGTCCGTGGGCGGGGGGCGGTGGGTCCCCGGCGCCCCAGGGCAGGAGGCGACACGCACCATGCAGACGCACAGCGCCCCGGTCCGGCGAGAGTCCGTACGGCGGGTTGCCTTCGCCAGCATGATCGGGACCACCATCGAGTGGTACGACTTCTTCATCTTCGGCACAGCGTCGGCCCTGGTGTTCGGGCAGCTGTTCTTCCCCGACTTCTCCGAGCTGGCCGGGACGCTGGCCGCCTTCGCCACGTTCGCGGTGGGCTTCATCGCGCGCCCGGTGGGCGGTCTGCTCTTCGGCCACATCGGCGACCGCATCGGCAGGAAGACCACGCTGGTCGTCACGCTGACGATGATGGGCCTGGCCACTTTCGCGATGGGCTTGATGCCCACGTTCGCGGCGATCGGGATCTGGGCGCCCATCCTCATGGTCGTGCTCCGGTTCGCGCAGGGCATGGCCGTGGGCGGCGAGTGGGGCGGCGCCGTCCTGATGGCGGTCGAGCACTCGGACAAGAAACGGCGCGGGTTCTTCGGCAGCTTCGCCCAGGTCGGCAGCGCGGTGGGCGGGCTCATGTCCACCGGCATGTTCCTGCTGATGCAGCAGCTTCCCGAGGACGACTTCCTGGCCTGGGGCTGGCGGGTGCCGTTCCTGGTCAGCATCGCGCTGGTTGGCGTGGGCCTGTTCATCCGGCTGCGCATCATGGAGTCACCGGTCTTCACCCAGGTGAAGGAGACGCACCGCACCGTGAAGGTGCCGGTCGTCGAGCTGATGCGCAAGGACAGCCGCAATGTTCTGCTGGCCGCCGGCATGTACCTCGCACACGGCGTGCTCTTCTATGCCATGACCGTGTACACCCTGGCGTACACCACCAGCGAGTACGGCCTCGCGGAGAACCGCTATCTCGTGGGGGTCACCGCGGCCGGCGCCGTGCAGATCCTCACCATCCCCACCTGGGGCATCCTGTCGGACCGGCTGGGCCGGCGCCCGGTGATCATCTTCGGCACGCTCTTCATCGCCGTGTTCGCGATTCCGCTGAACTTCATGATCACCTCGCAGGTGACGGTGCTGGCCTGGGTGGCGGTCGTGGTCTCCATCTGCATCGGGCACAACGCGGTGTACTCCCCGACCGCCGCGCTGTACTCCGAGATGTTCCCGGCGCATGTCCGGTACAGCGGCGCCTCCATCGGCTACCAGCTCGGCGGGGCGATCGCCGGCTTCGTGCCGCTCATCGCCACCGCACTGGTGGGGGCCGCGGGAGGCTCCTACTGGCCCATCGCCGCTCTGATCGCGGTCTCGGCGTTGATCGGCTTCGTCTGCGTGCTGCTGGTACGACCTGTCGCGCAGAGCGAACCCGAGTTGGCGCCGGGCGCTGCCGGGCGGACACAGGCCCCAACCACCTGAGCCGCGGCGACGACCTCCGCGGCCCGGTCTCGGTCTTCTGCCAGGGCCGGCGGTCGCATCAGCTCCCGGCTCCGGGCAGTCCGTCGGTACGCCACAGGTCGGGATTGTCGTCGACCCACCGCTGGGCGTCGCGGCGGCCGAGCTGCGAGGCGGCGTCGAAGAAGTCGGAGTCGAACATCAGGTAGGACAGCAGCTCGCCCTGAAGCGGGCTGTCGCTGCCGAGCAGCCGGTGCATGACCTGCATGTCCGGGTCGCCGAGAGTGCGGCGAAGCGAGCCGTGGTTGACACGAAACACCTCCATCGCGGCACGGGCCAGCTCCTCGCCGTCCTCCGGTGCGACGGCGACGTAGGGCACCGTGCGGTAGGGGGAGCCGCCACTGGCCTCGCGGTGACGTCTGAGAGCGGGGCCCAGCTCGGCGTCCTCGGCCATCGCGTTGATCTCGGCCAGCCGCCGCAGGTCGTGGCGCACCGGGTCGTCCATGACCGCACCGAGCAGGGTCGCCACGCCGTCTCCGAGATCGACGGCTCCCTCGCGGTCCAGGTCGGCCGGGTCCGGCGGGTGGAGTCCGCCGGTGCCGACCACGACCACGCGATCCGCACCCAGCTCGAGAGCCGGGGCCAGCGGCACCCGTCGTCTGGTGGCCCCGTCGACGTACCACCCGGCCACCTCGTCGGGCTCGTCTACGTGC
This sequence comes from Nocardioidaceae bacterium, assembly GCA_035557095.1. Classification (GTDB taxonomy): domain Bacteria; phylum Actinomycetota; class Actinomycetes; order Propionibacteriales; family Nocardioidaceae; genus JALZDI01. The sequence goes on from DATMEB010000065.1 coordinate 35,269, forward strand.
ACCGACGGGAACAGGGCGGGGATCGCCGCGGAGGCCATCAGGTGGGACGCGTTCAACCGCGTGGCGACGAAACGACGGCGGTAGTCCGGCGCCACGGAGGGCACCGGCGAGGCGGACTCGGTGAACATGACGACGTGCCCGGTACGCACGGACGTCGCGGTGACCGCGGCGGCCTCGACGACACCCTCGTCGACGTTGCGGTGCAGGCCCTCCCAGTCGATGGACCGCTCGAGCGTACGGGCCAGCGGCTGGGTCCCGAACAACCCGCGCAGACGGAACGTCGACAGGCCCAGCGTCTCCGACGTGTAGCGAGCCATCACCTCGGGAACCTGCCGCCACAGCGGCCGCATCACCTGTCCCTTGGTCGCCCCGCCGAGCAGCTTCTTGAGCCGTGTGACCTGCTCGGCTGCCTCCAGATGTGCGGTGGCGCAGAGCGCGCCGCTGAGCAGCGCACCGGCGCTGGTGCCGATCAGAACGCGAGGGCGTGTCCCGCCCTCGGCCAGAGCCGGCAGCAGGACCTCCAGTGCGCCAACCTGGTACGCCGAGCGGGCACCACCGGCGTCGAGCACCAGACCCACCCGGGTCGAGGAGTCCTGCGCCGTGCTCGTGGCCGCCTGCATCCGGCGATGCTAGACCGTCCCTGACACCCCGCGCCTCCGAAGCGGTTCGGCAACGCCGAGCGCAGCCCGCTGCCGGGACACCGCGAGCTCAGGGTCCCACCCGGCGGTCACCGTCCGGAGTGCCCGAGGTGTCCCGAGGCCACCGCCGCTGAGTAGCGTCTGCACGGACGCGTCGACTGTGAACGGGAGGGCCGATGGCGGATCAGGCCAGCACGCGGCGGGCGCTGCAGGTGGCCTTGGAGCAGGAGACGGCCCGACAGCAGGGGCTACGGGGGCTGCTGTGCGTTGCCGGCGAGGACGGGGCCCTGGTCGCCTTCCACTGGTCGCCCGGGAGCGAGCTCACGCTGAACGGTGTGCTCCCACCCGATCGCGCAGCGGCGCGCGGGTCCGACCCGGCCGTGATCGCCGAACGTCTGGAGGCCCAGGGCTGGGGGCACCTCGATCAGCAGACGATGTACCAGGACCTGACCGCCAGTCACGAGCTGCCCCGCGACGCAGCGGACGTGGTCGACCGGTTGGTGGTGGCCTTGGCCGAGGGCTACCAGGTCGACGTCGCCGGGGCTGCGTTCAGCTTCGAGGTCTCGCCGCCGACGCTGGGTGAGTCGTGGCGGAACCTCGTCGAGCGGTTCACCTCGCGCCGCCGCCGGACCTGAGCCGTTCCTGCGGTGTGGGATCTCGGCCGCGTCGTTGAGGCCCGGACTGGTGGCAGACCAACGAGCGATGCCTCCAGGTGATCCATCGCCACGTGTCGCGCGAGGACGCAACCTCCTCACCGAGACACCACCCACACCATGGTGATGCGGTGTCCCCCTGGTCGACTGCGCCCACGGGGGACACCGCGTCTCGGTTGCTTCAGCTGCACCCGGAGGTGCTGCCGCAGCCCTCGCAGACGAAGCAGCTACCGGCTGGCCGCATCTTGGTGCCACAGGTGAAGCACAGCGGCGCGTCGGTGGCAGTGCCCGTCATCGCCTCGAGCAGCTCCGCGGAGGTGTGGGCCTCCCGCGGCGCCGGCCGAGCCGCCGCCTCATCGGTCGCGGCCTCTGGCGCGCTCGGTGCCTCCGTCGTGGCCGACGACCGCAACCACTCCGCCTCGGGCACCTCGCTGTCGTAGCCCTCCTCGTCGGACGGCTCGTACGACCCGGTCTCGAGCTGGCGCTGACGCTCCTCGGCGGAGTAGATGCCCATCGCCGAGCGCGTCTCGAACGACAGGTAGTCCAGCGCCAGACGGCGGAAGATGTAGTCCATGATCGACTGCGACATCCGCACGTCGGGGTCGTCGGTGAGGCCGGCCGGCTCGAACTTCATATTGGTGAACTTCGAGACGAACGTCTCCAGCGGCACGCCGTACTGCAGCGAGATCGAGATCGCCATCGAGAACGCGTCCATCACGCCGGCCAGCGTCGAGCCCTGCTTGCCGAGCTTGAGGAACACCTCGCCCAGACCGTTGTCGGGGTAGGACCCCGCGGTCATGTAGCCCTCGGCCCCGCCCACGGTGAACGACGTGGTCTGCGACGGACGCGACTTCGGCAGGCGCTTGCGGGTGGGGCGGTACTCCACCACGGTCTCCGGCGCGGCCGTCTCGGTCTTCTTGCGCTGCGACTCTGCCGTCGACAGCGGCTGGCCGACCTTGCAGTTGTCGCGGTAGACCGCGTTGGCCTTCAACCCGAGCTTCCAGCCCTGGAAGTAGACGTCCTGGATCTCCTCGACCGTCGCCGACTCCGGCAGGTTGACGGTCTTGCTGATCGAGCCGGAGAGGAACGGCTGGGCCGCGGCCATCATGCGCACGTGGCCCATCGGCTTGATCGCCCGCTCACCCATCGCGCAGTCGAACACCTCGTAGTGCTCGGGGCGCAGGCCGGGCGCGTCGATCACGTGACCGTGCTCGGCGATGTACTCGACGATCGCCTCGACCTGCTCCTGCTGGTAGCCGAGCCTGGTCAGCGCCGCCGGCACCGTCTGGTTGACGATCTGCATCGAGCCGCCGCCGACGAGCTTCTTGAACTTCACCAGCGAGAAGTCTGGCTCGATCCCGGTGGTGTCGCAGTCCATCATGAAGCCGATCGTTCCGGTCGGCGCGAGCACGCTGGCCTGCGCGTTGCGCCACCCGTTGCGCTCGCCGACCTTGATGACCTGCGCCCACGCGTCGGTCGCGGCCTTGTGCACGGCCTTGTCCATCGTGTGCAGGGTGCGCACGGCGTCGTTGGCGGCCGCGTGCTTGCGCATCACCCGGGCGTGCGCCTCGGCGTTGCGGGCGAACCCGTCGTACGGACCCACCACGCCGGCGAGCTCGGCCGAGCGCTTGTACGCAGTGCCGGTCATCAGCGACGTGATCGCGCCGGCCAGCGCACGTCCACCGTCGGAGTCGTAGCCGAGGCCGCAGGCCATCAGCAGCGCGCCGAGGTTGGCGTAGCCGATGCCGAGCTGGCGGTAGGCCCGGGTGGTGTCACCGATCGCCTCGGTCGGGAAGTCGGCGAAGCTGATCGAGATGTCCATCGCGGTGATCACGATCTCGACCGCCTTGACGAACCCGTCGACGTCGAACCGGCCGTCCTCGGTGAGGAACTTCATCAGGTTCAGGGACGCGAGGTTGCACGAGGAGTTGTCGAGGTGCATGTACTCCGAGCACGGGTTGGACGCGGTGATCCGGCCGGTCTCGGGCGTCGTGTGCCAGTCGTTGATCGTGTCGTCGTACTGGATGCCGGGGTCGGCGCACTCCCAGGCAGCCTTGCCGATCTTGTCCCACAGCGTGCGCGCGTCGATCTCCTCGATGACCTCGCCGGTCATGCGAGCCCGCAGCCCGAACGTGGTGCCCTCGTCGACCGCACGCATGAACTCGTCGGTGACGCGCACGGAGTTGTTGGCGTTCTGGTACTGCACCGAGGTGATGTCGCTGCCGCCGAGGTCCATGTCGAACCCGGCGTCGCGCAGCACGCGGATCTTGTCCTCCTCGCGCGCCTTGGTCTGCACGAACTCCTCGATGTCGGGGTGGTCGACGTCGAGCACGACCATCTTGGCCGCCCGGCGGGTCGCGCCACCGGACTTGATCGTGCCCGCGGACGCGTCCGCACCGCGCATGAAGCTGACCGGGCCGGAGGCGGTGCCGCCGGAGGAGCGCAGCAGCTCCTTGCTGGAACGGATGCGGGAGAGGTTGAGGCCGGCACCGGAGCCGCCCTTGAAGATCAGGCCCTCCTCCTTGTACCAGTTCAGGATGGAGTCCATCGAGTCGTCGACCGAAAGGATGAAGCAGGCCGAGACCTGCTGCGGCGAGGTGGTGCCGACGTTGAACCACACCGGCGAGTTGAAGCTGAAGTACTGGTGCAGCAGCAGCCAGGTGAGCTCGTGCTCGAAGACCTCCGCATCGGCGGGCGTGGCGAAGTAGCCGTGCTCCTCACCGGCCTTGCGGTAGGTCTTCACCACGCGGTCGATCAGCTGCTTGAGGCTCCACTCGCGCTGGTCGCTGCCGACCGCGCCGCGGAAGTACTTCGACGTGACGATGGTGGTGGCGTTCATGCTCCACGACTCGGGGAACTCCACACCGCGCTGCTCGAAGACCGTCTCGCCGGTCTTCCAGTTCTGCTGTACGACGTCACGACGCTCCCACGTCACCTCGTCGTACGGGTGCACTCCCTGGGTCGTGAACGCGCGCGCGATCTTCAAGCCGCCCTGGGGCTTCGCCGCGCCTCCGGATGCGCCTGCCCGGCCACTCACCGTCTCTGTCATGGGGCCTCTCCCTCGTCCTCGTCGCTGAGTCGGGTCTCGACTGCTGCTGTCCTGGTCATGTGCTGCGGTGCTGCTCAGTGCTGTTGGTGCTGTTGGTGCTGCTCAGTGCTGTTGGTGCATCAGTGCTCGTGCTGCTGCCTGCTTGGTGGCCCGCCGCGCAGAGCTTCCCCTCTCCGCGCGGCGGGCGATCTAGGTGTGCCGCGACCGCGCGGGTGTGACCCCGGCGCGGGCCGTGTCGCCCGGCGCCGCGTCCGCAGGGATCGGCGGCGGGTCGGCCCGCGCCTCCGCCGGTGCGGGGCGCTCGGCACGCAGCATCGCGATCTCGGTCTCGAAGTCGTCGGCCGACTCGAAGCTGCGGTAGACGCTCGCGAACCGCAGGTAGGCCACCTCGTCGAGCTCGCGCAGCGGCCCCAGGATCGCCAGCCCCACCTCGTGGGCCGGCACCTCCGCCCAGCCGCTGGCGCGCAGCGCGTCCTCGACCTGCTGGCCGAGCCGGGCCAGGTCGTCGTCGCCGACCGGGCGGCCCTTGCACGCCTTCGCGACGCCGGCGATCGCCTTGGCGCGGTCGAAGGGCTCGGTGGCGCCGGAGCGCTTCAGCACCGCGAGCTGCATCTGCTCGACCGTGCTGAACCGCTTCTGGCAGTCCGAGCACTGCCGACGCCGGCGGATCGCGCCACCGTCGTCGGCGGTGCGCGAGTCGATCACGCGGGTGTCGGTATGACGGCAGTACGGGCAATGCATGGCTGCTTCACACCTCCCCCGGGTAGGTCGCCGCTGGGGACGACTCTGTGGACTTCCTGTGTAGAACCTCGATCCTGCTGTGGACCGAGAACCACAATCTGTGGACTACTTACACCCCTGTAACTACTAGATCTAGGGGTACGCTACGTGGCCCTCCCCTCGGAATCAAGGCAGTTGCGCCGCGAGTTCGGCGTGGCCGCGTTTGCGCAGGTCAGACGCGGAACAACCCGTTCGTCCCGGCGTGTCGACGGCGTTTCGGACCTCTGCGACCACACCCGACCAGCGTCCCATCGGGCACCGACAGCCGAGGTGGGCTGTCGAGGCGGCCAGACCGGTGGAAGAGCGCGGCTCATGGCCGTCGGCGCCCGCGAAGAAGGCCCGGTCTGGGCGTTGTGAGAGACTCGGCCGACCCTGTCCCACGGCACCCTCGTCGTACCCGTCACGGGAGACCTCACTGCGTACGCACCCTGCGGCACACCAGCCCGGTGCCGTTTCGACGCGACTCACGATCGCCGGTTGGGCACTGCACCTGTACACCGCCAGCGGGACGGTGCTGGCCCTGTTCGCGGTCGTCGCGGCCGTGGACGGCGAGACCATCCGCGCCCTGTGGCTGCTGCTGGCCACGCTGGCCATCGACGGCACCGACGGGATGCTCGCCCGCCGGCTGCGGGTCAAGGAGACCATCCCCTGGTTCGACGGTGCCCGCCTCGACGACATCGTCGACTACATCACCTACACGTTCGTGCCCGTGGTGCTGCTCTGGACCGGCGACTACCTGCCGTCGGGAGCGCTCGGCGCGGTCTTCGCCGCACTGCCGCTGCTGGCGTCGAGCTTCCAGTTCTGCCGCGTCGACGCGAAGACCGATGACCACTTCTTCCTCGGTTTCCCGAGCTACTGGAACGTGGTGGCGTTCTACGTCATCGTGCTCGGCCTGTCCCCCGCCGTCGCGGCCGGGCTGCTGCTGGCCTGCTCCGTGCTCGTCTTCGTGCCCGTGCGCTACATCTACCCCTCGCGTACGGCGGTCTTCCGCCGGCTCAACATCTGGCTGACCGCGGGCTGGCTCGTGACGTACGCCGTCCTGCTGGCGCAGATGCCCGACCCCAACGCGGTCGTCGTCGTCCTGTCGCTGGCCTACATCGCCTACTACGCGGCGCTCAGCGTCTACCTGACCCTGACGCGGTCCGGCAGCGGGTCGCCGTCCACGACGCCGCACCAGGTGTCCGAAGCCGCCGGCGTGGCCAAGCCCGGCGACTGACCATGCCGCTCGGGATCGGGGCGGCGCTCGCGGCCGCGGCCGTGTTCGGCGTCGCGGCGATCATGCAGGCGGTCGGCGCGCGCCGGGTGCCTCCCGCCGCGGGCCTCGACCCGCGGATGCTGTTGCAGCTGCTGCGGCAGCCGGTCTTCGTGGCCGCGGTGCTGCTCAACGTGCTGGGCTTCCTGCTGCACCTCGTCGCGCTGCGGGCCCTGCCGCTGTACCTCGCCCAGGGCGGCATCGCGGCCAGCCTGGTGGTGACCGCGGCGCTGGCGGTCCGGGTGTTCGGCGACCGGCTGCGCACCGCGGAGTGGCTCGCCGTCGCGGCCGTGTTCGCCGGGCTGGGGCTGATGACGACCGCCTCGGGCCCGACGGGTGTGGACCGCGCGAGCACGGGGTTCATGCTCGGGCTGTGCGTGGCGCTGGTGCTGATCGCCGTGGCAGGCCTGGTGGTCAGCCGTTCGCACCGGCCGCTGGTGCCCGCCGCGCTCGGCACGCTCGCGGGGCTGGGCTTCGCCGTGGACAGCGTCGCGATCCGCGTGCTGCCCGGGTTCACGCCGCTGGAGCTGGTGCAGTCGGTCGCGACGTACTTGTTCCTGGCCAGTGCCGGACTGTCCTTCCTGCTGTACTCCATCGGGCTGCAGCGAGGTGCGGTCACGGCGGCCACCGCGCCGATGATCGTGATGCAGACGGCGGTGCCCGCCGTCGTCGGCGTGCTCCTGCTCGACGACGGGGTGCGTTCGGGACTCCTGCCGGTGGCGCTCGTCGGCCTTGTGCTCACCGCGGGAGGGGCCGCGCGGCTGGCGCGGTTCCAGGGTGGGTCACCGCAGGTCGGCCGCAGCCCGGACAGGCCCTCTCAGGGACCGGCTCCCGGCTGAGGCACCGGCTCCGGTCAGACCTGTTCCGGCCGGCGTGGGTCAGGCCGAGACCAAGGCGGCACGCCTGGTGCCGAGTGCGCGGGTGCGCGTGCGCATCGCGGCCTTGCGGGCCTCGCGGGCCACTGCCTCGTCGGGGTGGTGGCCCGCGAGAAGGTCGAGCGCGTCGAGGGTCTGCGGGTGGTCACAGCGCCACAGCTGGGCCATGATCCGCTCCTGGCCCTCGCGGCTGCCGCGCGCGTCCATGGCCGCGAGGTGTGCACGCACCTCGGACTCGTCGGCACCGACGATGCACGCCAGCGTGTCGACGAAGAGCCACTGCAGATCTTGCTCGGACGTCGTGTTCTCCACGCTCACGAGGGTGACACCGAGCACCGACAATCCCCCGGACGCCGCGCCGAGCGGCCCGACTTGGGCGGAACTCACCTTCGCCCCGGCCCCGAAGGTGAGTTCTGGCGATCTCACCGGGACCGATCGGCGCATCACGACCCTGACGGATCGGTGCGTCAAGGCCGAGGCGTGCTAGGAGGGCACCTCGCGGACGACGTCACGCGGGCGCTTGTCGTCACGCAGGCCGAGGAAGCGCGGATGACGCAGCTGGCCGTCGCGGGTCCACTCGGTGAACGACACGTTGCCCACCAGCTTCGGCTCGGCCCAGTGCACGTCCTTCCTCGGCAGCAGCGGTCCCTGCTCGAACGGCGGTGACGAACGCTCCAGGTCGTTGAGCTGTCCGTGCATCGATCGAAGCATGGCCGTGTCGAACCCGGTGCCGACCTTGCCGGCGTACACCAGGTCGCCGCCCCTGGAGTAGTAGCCGAGCAGGAGCGCGCCGAACCCCACGCGCGACCCGCGCGGGTCGGTCCACCCGCCGATCACGAACTCCTGACCCTGCTCGCACTTGAACTTCAGCCAGTCCTTGGTGCGCCCCGACGGGTACGACGCGTCGGCGCGCTTGGCGATCAGACCCTCCCAGCCCTTGGCGCACGCCTCCTCGAAGTACTTCTCGCCGTCGGCGTTGCGATGCGTGGTGAACCGAAGCGGGTCGTCCCAGTCGAAGAGGTCGCGCAACAGGGCCTTGCGCTCACGCAACGGCAGCCGCCGCGTGCTGTGCCCGTCGAGGTGCAGCAGGTCGAACACGTAGTAGAAGATCGCCACGCCCGTGCGCCGGGCCCGTTCGGCGCTGGTCAGGTGGATCCTGGGCTGCAGCGCGGAGAAGCTCGTCTGCGCGCCGTCGAAGGCCACCACCTCGCCGTCGACGGCGAAGCTCGGACTCTGCTGCGCCTCCAGCGCCTCCACCACCTCGGGGAACGCCGGCCCCTGGTCGCCGCCGGTGCGGCTGCGGAGCCACGCGTGCTCACCGTCGTAGTAGGCCAGACAGCGCACACCGTCGAGCTTGCGCTCGTACACCCACTTGTCACCGGAGAAGCGCTCGTGCGTCAACGTCGCCAGTGCCGGGCCGGGCACGCTGCTCAGTTTCTCCGCCATGCCTCAGTCCTACCGGATCCCGCGGAGTCCCGGCAGGACAACCTGACGGCCACTCCCCGCCGCGCGGTTCAGCTGAACCGCATCTGGGCTGGGCGTACGCAACCTCCCGGTACAGCGGGCGCGCCGGGGACGCCGCGCAGGCACGGCGCCCCCGGTGCGGCTCCCCCGGTCTAGGACGTGTTCCCCTAGTGCTCGACGCCCACCGGCTCGCGGTCGGGCTCGACCGGCGCCCGCGGGTGCCGCAGCGACAGCAGACCGCCGAGGACCATCGTGATCACCAGGCCGATGGCGGTGTACCAGGTGAACCCGATCAGCTCCGCCTGGAACAGGAACAGGTACGCCATCGTCGCGACCGCGACGAGGAAGGCGATCATCGCGTCGAGCTGGAGCGCCCGCGGCACGAAGATGCCGAGGAAGAACGCGCCCAGCAGTCCGCCGTACGTGATCCCGGCGACGGACAGGCCCAGCTCCACGACCGGGTTGTCCGTGCTGGTGAACAGGTTGGCGAACACGATGAAGACGGCACCCCAGCCGAACGTGGTGATTCGGCTGATCCGGAGGGCCTTCTCGTCCGAGGCGGGCTCGCCGACGAACTTCTCGTACAGGTCGGTCATGGTCGACGACGACAGTGCGGACAGCGAGGAGGAGAGCGTGCTCATCGCCGCGGCGAGGATCCCGGCCAGCAGCAGCCCGGACAGCCCGACCGGCAGCCCCTCCACGATGAACCGCGGGAAGATGTCGTCGCCGGCCGGCGATGCGCCGAGCTGCTCGGGGGTCTGCTGGTCGTAGTAGCCCCATAGCGCCAGGCCCACGAACAGGAACACCGCGAACTGCGCGAACACGATCACGCCGCTGCCGATCAGGGCGAGCTGCGCGTCCTTCAGGCTGCGGCAGCTCAGCAGCCGTTGCACGATGATCTGGTCAGCGCCGTGCGAGGCCATCGAGAGCAGCGCGCCGCCGACGATCGCGGTGACGAACGCGTACGGCGACGACACCGGGTCGGACGCGAAGTCGAAGAACCTGGTCTTGCCCGCGGCCACGGCCTCGCCCCAGAAGCCGCTGCCGGCACCGTTGACGAGAATGGCGAGCGCGAGCAGCGCACCGAGGATGTAGACCCCCATCTGGAACACGTCGACCCAGACCACCGCGCGGATGCCGCCGATGTAGGTGTAGACGACGGTCACCAGCGACAGCACCACGATGATCCAGAAGAAGGACACGTTCATGCCCATCCCGTCCAGGATCACCTTCACCGGGATCGCGCAGGCGAACATGCGCACGCCGTCGGCGAGGAGCCGTGTGCCCAGGAACGCCACCGACGCGGTGCTCTGCATCCCCCGGCCGAACCGTTTGCCGAGATAGGCGTACGCCGTGACCATCTCGCCCGCGTAGTACTTCGGCAGCAGCACGAACGCCACCACGATCCGACCGATCAGGTAGCCGATCGCGAGCTGCAGGAAGGTGATGTCGCCGAGGTAGGCGACCGCGGGCACGCTGATGACGGTCAGCGCGCTGGTCTCGGTGGCCACCACCGACAGCGCCACGGCCCACCAGGGCAGGTCGCGGTCACCGAGGAAGTAGCCCTTGAGGGTCTTCTGTTTACCGGACAGCCATAGTCCGATGACCGCCGAGGCGACGAGGTAGGCCACGATCACTGCGAGATCGAGTCCGCGCATGGGGTCCTCCAGGGTGCGAAGTGTTGCGACTGAGTCGGGTGGCTAGGTGGTCGGGCTGATGCGAAGTCGGGTGGGGGGATGCTGCGGTGCCGCCGGCAGCTCCATCGGCCGGGAGCCCGGCACGAACGTGCCGAGGAGGCTGGGGTGCCGCGCGCCCGTGCAGCTGGGCACGGTCGCGGGTACGCCGTGCCAGCCGAGGAACCCCAGCAGCGCGAACAGGTAGGCCTCCTTGGCGTCCGACGGCACACCCGCGGCGGCGCTGTCGCTCACCGAGACATCCGCGAGACGCTCGGTGAGCATCCGCATCAGCGTCGGGTTGCGCGCGCCGCCGCCGGACACCAGGAGGTCCTCGACGGCGTACGCGCGGCAGGCGTCCGCGACCGTGCGCGCAGTCAGCGCGGTCACGGTCGTGACCACGTCGTCGCCCGGCTCGGCTCCCGCCCGGGCGCAGGCCCGGCGCAGGTAGTCGCCGTGGAACAGCTCCTTGCCGGTGGACTTCGGCGGCTGCAGTGCGTAGTAGGGCTCTTCGAGGAGTACGTCGAGCAGCTTCTCGTCGATCTGACCTTTGGCGGCGTGGAGCCCGTCGCGGTCGAAGGACTCCGCCCCGTCGGTCAGCCAGCCGACCGCGGCGTCGACCAGCGCGTTGCCCGGACCGGTATCGAACGCGCGCGGCTCGTCGCCGGGACGGACGACCGTCAGGTTGGCGATCCCGCCGATGTTCAGCGCGGCCGACGGGCGACCGCTCTCCGCGAGCAGCAGCACGTCCAGCGTGCTCGCCAGCGGCGCCCCCTGCCCGCCGGCCGCGACGTCGCGGGTGCGAAGGTCGGCGACGACGGGGAGCCCGGTCGCCTCCGCGATCCAGGCCGGCTGCCCGAGCTGCAGCGTCCCGCGGACGGCGGAGTCCTCGACCCAGTGGAACAGCGTCTGTCCGTGGGAGACCACCAGGTCGGCGCGGCCGTCGCACAGCTCGGCGACCCCGCGGCGGGCCGCGGCGGCGAACTCCTGACCGACCCCGGTGTCGATGCGGCAGACGGTCTCCATCGTCGTCTGCGCCGGGGGCAGCGCGGCCAGGATGTCGGCGCGCAGCGACGTGCTGTACGGCACCTCGAGGTGGCCGAGCGGCGCGAGCACGACCGCGTCGGCGTCGAGGGACAGGTGGGCAGCGGCGACGTCGATGCCGTCGACCGACGTACCCGAGATGAGACCCAGGACGATCACGGTGCCCCCTCCTCGCCGACCGCGTCGCGGACGCTGCCGCCTGCGCGGGCCAGACGCTCGCGCGCCTCGTCGCCTCCCACGCCCGACAGCAGCGCGACGATCGCGGTCTTCACCTGGCCATCGGCCTCGCCGAGCACCTTGTCGGCCTCGGCCGCGTCGGCCCCGGTCACCTCGGCGACGATGCGCTGACCCCGTCGCCACAGCTTCTCGTTGGTGACGCGCATGTCGACCATCCGGTTGCCGTAGACCTTGCCGAGCCTGACCATGACCGCGGTCGAGAGCGTGTTGAGCACGAGCTTCTGCGCGGTGCCGGCCTTCATCCGGGTCGAGCCGGCGACCACCTCGGGCCCGGTGGCGACCTCGATGGCGTGCTCGACCTGACGGCCCAGCGCACTGTCGCTGTTGTTGGCGATGCCGATCGTCGCCGCTCCTGCCTTGGCGGCCGCATCCACGGCTGCGAGGACGTACGGCGTGCGTCCGGAGGCGCTGATCCCCACCACGACGTCCGCGGGGCCGACTCCGGTCCGGTCGATGTCGGCACGCGCCGCGTCCTCGTCGTCCTCGGCTCCCTCGGCCGCCTCCATCACCGCCGAGGAGCCGCCGGCAACGAGCGCGACCACCATGTCGGTCCCGACGCCGTACGTCGGCAGCAGCTCGGCGGCGTCGAGCACAGCGAGCCTCCCGGACGTCCCCGCACCGACGTAGACCAGGCGCCCGCCGGCGCGCAGCCGATCGCCCACCACCTCGACAGCGGCGGCGATCGCGGCCCGGGCACGGCCGACCGCGGGGGCGATCAGTGCGTCCTCGTCGATCAGGAGGTTCACCAGGTCGGTCGTCGACCTGTCGTCGAGGTCGGCGAGGTCCGGCCGTGCGGCCTCGGTCTGAAGTGCGTGCAGTCCGGAGGCGACGTCGTCGCCGGTGGGCGCCGACGCCGCGACCAGGTCACCTGCGTCGAACCGGGCGACCAGCGTGGCGTGCGGCAACGTGCGTGTGGCCGCCAGGACGCGTGCCCCGTCGAGAGCGTCGCCGCGCGGCGGTACGCGACGGGCGTACGGCAGCCGGCGCCGCACCTCGACCTCGAACGCGTCGGTGAGCAGCGCCCCCGCGTCGAACAGCCCACCGGTCGTCGTCACCGTCACACCGCGCGGGCCGAAGACCCGGGACGCGCCGGCGGCGCAGCGGGCCAGCTCGGCGCCGGCCTGCTCCAGGATCGCGACGGCCTCGTCGTCGCCGATCTCGGCAGCGGCGATGACGTCGGGCACGAAGGCGGCCACCTCGCGCGGTGGGTTGGCGGCGCCGTGCACGATGCTCGGCAGCAGCTCCAGCGGGCCGAACCGCGCCAGCGCGTGCCTGTGCAGCATGGCCGAGCCACCGCGTCCGTCCTGGTGCCGCAGCGCGCTGGCCAGCCCCGCGCGTCCGATGGCGAAGCCGCTGCCGTCGTCGCCGAGCAGGTAGCCCCAGCCGTCGGACACCGACCACCGGCCGGTGGCGTCGACGCCGAGGGCCACCACGCCGGTTCCCGCGGTGACGACGATGCCCGGCTCGCCACCGAGCGCGCCTATGTGGGCGATCGTCATGTCGCTGGTCAGCACGACCTCGTCGAACCCGAGGCGCTGCGCGAGCGCGGCCGCGACTGCCGGCGCCTTGTGCCGCGCCCGCCCCAGCCCGGCCAGCCCCACGACCACGCTGTCGGCCGTGCGGGTGCCGAGCGCCGCCGCGGTCTCGCTCACCGCCGCAGTCGCCGACTCCACTCCGTCGCTCTCGGCGATGCCGGCGCTGCCGGGGCAGGTCACCTCAGCGACAAGCCGGTCACGGTCGTACAGCGCGCCCTTGCAGCCGGTCTTGCCGACGTCGAAGGCGAGGACCCGCGAGACCGACGGCGCGCTCATGGGATCACCTGGTCGGGCACGATCGGGGTCTCGATGCGGTAGCGGTCGCCGCGGTAGACCGAGCGGACGTACTCCACGACCCGCCCGTCCTGGTCCCGCGAGGCGCGTTCGAACAACAGTGCCGGCGAGTGCAGCGGGACCTCGAGCCGGTCGGACTCCTCGGCATCGGTGACGGTGGGCTCGATGGTCTGCACACCACCGGAGATGCGCACGTCGTACTTGAGCGCCAGCACCTCGTAGAAGGAGCGGTCGACCAGGTCGGGTCCGTCGAGGCCGGGGACCACGTCGGTCGGCACGTGCAGCATCTCGATCGCCATCGGCGACCCATCCGCCAGGCGCAGCCGCTCGACCCGCAGCACCGGGTCACCCGGCGACACCTCGAGCCGCTGCCCGACGCGCGCACCCGCCGGGATCGTCTCGCTGCCCAGGGTGCGCGCCCCCGGCTCGAGCCCCCGCCTGCGCATCTGGACCGAGAACGAGGTGGCCGACAGCGACTGGTCGACCTTCGGGCCGGCCGCGAACACCCCCGCGCCCTGACGGCGTACGGCCCGGCCCGCCGAGACCAGCTCGTCCAGAGCCCGGCGCAGCGTCATCCGGGACACGCCGAGCCGCGCCGCCAGCTCGCGTTCGGGGGGCAGCGGCTCACCGGGGGCCATGGTCTCGAGCTGGTCGAGCACCTGGTCGCGGATGTGGAGGTACTTCATCGTCGCCGTTCGTTCGAGGTCGACCCATGGCTTACTAGGAACGACACGCCGACGTCAAGACCTCTGGTCTATTTTCTGTACCTCTGGTCTATTGAATCGCGGCGCCCGGCCCCCGCAGGGCTGACGGGAGGTCCGCGGCGACGCGCAGCGGGCGGGCGGCGAGCAGCGCCTCGGCATCGGGTTCGGCAAGTCCGGCATCCTCGCGCAGAACCCTCCGGGCCGCGCCCGCGGGCAGCGCGTTGAACCAGCGCAGACAGAGGCGCTCGCGACCGGGCCGGGCCAGCGAACCGACCAGCCGGAGCCGGGACAGGCCGCCGTCGGGAAAGATGTCGAGGCGCACCTGCGTGACCGTCGGAGCCGCCGGGAGCAGGAACCGGTGCCTCGTGTCGGGCTGCAGGGGTGTTCGCGCCAGCAGGTCGAGCCAGTCGTCGTCGCCGGCGTGCTCGTCACGGCCGCGCAGGAGCACGGCCCCGGGGGCGTTTCCGAGGAAGTACGACGTGTCGACCTCGGCGACGCGCACCACACCGGCCTCGGCGAGCTGGACCACGACCCAGTCGTTGCCGTCGTCGCGCCTGCGCGCGGTCTCCCAGCCCTCGCCCATGCTGCGGGCGAGCCCAGGGGCGATCAGGTTGCTCGGCGAGCCGTAGAACATGTCCGAGCACCCGACCACGAGCCCCCCGTGCTCCGTCGCCGCCAGGTCGACGGTGCCGAAGGCATCCAGCACCCGCGGGTCCGGCACCGGTTCGCCGTGCACCCGAAGCCGTGCCACGCCGCCGTCGGGGTGGATCGTCAGCCGGACATGGGTCCAGCGCCGGTCCGAGTCGACGGCGAACGCGTTCTCCGCGTCGCCCTTCAGGTCCACGACCGGCACCAGGGGCTCCCACGTCGCGGCGCGCAGCTCGTCAACCCCCGGGTCGCCATCGAGGCTGAGCCCCTCGACCGAGGCCTGCGGCGGAAAGTTGCCCTTGAACCACGCGGTGTCGACCACGACGCCCCGGACCAGGCCGGGTGCACCCAGCCGGACGACGGCCTCGTCGTGACCGGCCACCCGGCGACGCCGCGTCTCCCATCCGTCGTAGACCTTGCCCTTGTGACCGAACGCCGCCGGATCGAATACCGCAGGACCCGGCTTGATGAGGTTCTCCCGTTCGGCGAAGGCCTCGTCGGTGGCCCAGCGCACGCTGCCGCCGAGCGTGCGCACGGCCAGGTCCGGGTAACGGCGAAAGTCCATCAGGCCTCCCCGCGGCGCAGCAGGCGGCCGCGAGGCTCGCCGTCGATGGGACGACCCCGCAGCAGGGTACGGCGGACCACGCCGGCCAGCTCACGGCCGGCGTACGGCGTGACCGGGTGGCGGTGCAACAACCGGGCGGGGTCGACCACCGTGGTCTGTTCCGGCGCGAACACGACCAGGTCCGCGTCGGCTCCGACAGCGATCCGGCCCTTGTGCGGCAGGCCGGCCACATCCGCGGGTCCGGAGGCCATCCAGCGCACCACGTCCACCAGCGTCCGGCCGCGCGTGCGCGCCTCGGTCCACACCACGGCGAGCCCCAGCTGCAGCGACGCGATGCCGCCCCACGCGGCACCGAAGTCCCCTGTGCCGGGATGTTTCAGCTCCGGCGGGCACGGTGAGTGGTCGCTGACCACGATGTCCACGACGCCGTCGGCCAGACCGCGCCACAGGCCGTCGCGGTTGCCCGCGTCGCGGATCGGCGGGCAGCACTTGAACTCCGTGCTGCCGTCCGGCACGTCGTCGGCGGTCAACGCGAGGTAGTGCGGGCAGGTCTCCACGCTGACCCGCACGCCGTCCGCGCGGGCGTGCGCAACCATCCGCAGCGCGTCCGCCGATGCCAGGTGCACCAGGTGCACGCGGGCGCCCGTGGCCCGGGCTTCGTCCAGCACCACCCGGATCGCCGCGTCCTCGGCCTCGTGCGGCCGCGAGGCCAGGAAGCCGGCGTACTGCCGGCCTCGAGCGGCAGGGGCCGCCTCGATGACGTCCGCATCCTCCGCGTGCACCAGCAGCAGGCCGCCGAAGGCCGCCACCGCCGTCATCGCCTCCCGAAGGCCCGCGGCGTCCAGCGGCGGAAACTCCTCCACCCCGCTGTCGAGCAGGAAGCACTTGACGCCGAACACCCCGGCGGCGTGCAGCGCGTCCAGGTCGGCGATCTTGCCCGGCACGGCCCCGCCCCAGAAGCCCACGTCGACGAGGCACTGCTCGGCCGCGGCCTTGCGCTTGACGTCCAGCGCGGCAACGTCAACCGTCGGCGGCACGGAGTTCAGCGGCATGTCCACGATCGTGGTGACACCGCCAGCGGCGGCCGCGGCGGTCGCGGTCGCGAAGCCCTCCCACTCGGTCCGCCCGGGCTCGTCGACATGCACATGGGTGTCGACCAGCCCGGGCAGCAGGACCTCGTCGTCGGCGAGCCGGAGCTCCGCTTCGGCGGCCACCGGCGCGTCCAGGGAAAGGATCTCGGCGACCGTCCCGGCGCGCACCACGACCGCGCACGCCTGCTCGCTGTGGTCCACGACGGCCCGCCCGGCCCGTACCACCAGGTCGGCCCTCATGCACCCTCCCGGTGACGGCGCCAGGACCCCGTCGCGGAGATGTCGACCAGCCGCGGGTGCCGGGCATACTCGCGGCGCAGGACCATCGCCAGCGACGCGGTACCGTCGGCCAGCTCGATCACCCCGAGCTCGAGACCGTCGGGTTCACCCGGCAGCAGCACGTCACGCAGCTGCTCGTAGGACATGTCGTAGACCTCGCCGTGCACCTCGGCGCCGCCCTCTCCGACGTACTCCAGGGCAGGGTACCTGTCGTCGACGCTGTGGAAGCGGTACTTCGCAGCCGTGGTCGTGCGCGCCACCAGCGGCGCGGAGCCGACCAGGTGGTGGTCTGCGCCGCCGGCCATTGCGGTTCCGTTGAGGAACATGCGGGGCATGGCTCAGGTCCCCGTGATGTGCTCGGGCCGGATCGGCACCCGGCGCAGCGGCTTACCGGTGGCCTGCCTGATCGCGGCCGCGACCGCCGGACCCGAGGAGATCGTGGGCGGTTCACCGACGCCGCGGACACCGTACGGCGCGTGCGGGTCGGCGTACTCGAGTACCTCGATCTGCATCGGTGGCGTGTCCAGGATCGTCGGGATGAGGTAGTCGGTGAACGACGGGTTGAGGATCCTGCCCTCCTCGCACACGATCTCCTCCATCAAGGCCAGGCCCATGCCCTGCACGGCGCCGCCCTGGATCTGCCCGACGACGGCCTGCGGGTTGAGCGCGCGGCCGACGTCCTGGGCCGTGTCGAGCGCCACCACCTTGACCAGCCCGAGCTCGACGTCGACGTCGACGACTGCACGGTGCGCCGAGAAGGCGTACTGCACGTGCGCCTGCCCCTGGCCGGTCTCGGGGTCGACGGGGTACGTCGGGCGGTGCCGCCACTCGACCGTCTCCTCGACCGCACCGTCGGGGAACAGCGTGGCGTCGGCGAGCAGGTCGGCCAGGCCGACGAGCACCTCACCCGTCGTGGCGACCACCTTGCCGGCGTCGAGGCGCAGCGTGTCCGCGCTGCGCTCGGTGGAGCGCGCGGCGACCTCCAGCACGCGGGCCCGGACGGCCTCGCAGGCTGCCTTGACCGCGCCGCCGGTGAGGTAGGTCTGCCGGGAGGCCGAGGTGGAGCCGGCGGAGCCGACCCGGGTGTCGGCCGGCGCGACCACCACCTGGTCCACGGCGAGCTCGGTGCGGCAGATCTGCTGCTGCACGGTGACCAGGCCCTGCCCCACCTCGGCGGCGGCCGTCACCACGGTGGCGACCGGCTCGCCGGCGGCGGCCCCGAGCCGGACCCGGGCGGTGGAGAAGTCGTCGAAGCCCTCCGAGAAGCCCACGTTCTTGTAGGTGACGGCATAGCCGACGCCGCGCACCACACCCTCTCCGTGGGTGGTGTTGCCGACCCCGCCGGGCAACGACAGTAGGTCGACCACAGCTCCATGGCCGAGGTCGCGATCTGGCGGCATGGGCAGGTCACGCACGATCTGCAGCAGCTCCTCCACCGGTGCCGCCGAGTCGATGACCTGGCCGGTGATGTTCTCGTCCCCCTCGCGCATGCCGTTGAGCCGACGGACCTCCAGCCGGTCCATGCCCAGCCGGTCGGCGAGCTCGTCCATCAGTGCCTCGTGCGCGAACGCGGCCTGCACACAGCCGAACCCGCGCATGGCACCGCACGGCGGGTTGTTCGTGTAGACGCCGTAGCAGTCGACGTGCACGTGAGGCACGCGGTACGGGCCGACGCCGAGGGTTGCGCCGTTGCCGACGACCGCACCCGTGGACGAGGCGTACGCCCCGCCGTCGAACACGATCTCGTTGCGCGCGTACACGAGAGTCCCGTCGTGCTGCGCGCCGAACTCGTAGTGCAGCGCGGCAGGGTGGCGGTGCACGTGACCGAAGAACGACTCCTCGCGGTTGTAGACCATCTTCACCGGCTTGCCGGTGTGCAGCGCGAGCAGGCACGCGTGCACGTGCATCGACAGGTCCTCGCGGCCGCCGAAGGCCCCGCCGACGCCGGACAGCGTGAGCCGGACCTGCTTCGGCGGCAGGCCGAGCGCCTGGCAGATCTGGCGCTGGTCGACGTGCAGCCACTGGGTGGCGACGTACAGGTCGATGCCGCCGTCCTCGGCGGGCACGGCGAGCCCGGACTCCGGTCCGAGGAACGCCTGGTCCTGCATGCCCACCTCGAAGTCGAGCGACACCACGACCGGGGCCGAGGGGTTCGGGTCGCCCTTGCGGACCTTGGCGTGCCGGACGACGTTGCCCTGCTCGTGCACGCGCGGCGCATCGGGCTCGAGCGCTCGTGGCCCCTGGGTCACCGCCTCCAGAACGGCGTACTCGATCTCGACCCGCTTGGCCGCCTGTCGCGCAACCTCGGGGTGGTCGGCGGCGACCAGCGCCACGGGCTCGCCCTGGTATCGCACGACACCCGCCGCGAGCACGGGCTGGTCCTGGTGCTCCAGCCCCACCGCGTTCGTGCCCGGGACGTCGTCTGCGGTGAGCACGGCGTACACGCCGGGTGTGGCCAGTGCCGGCCCGATGTCGACCGAGACGATCCGGGCGTGCGGGTGTGGGCTGCGCAGCGTGACGCCCCAGATCATGTCGTCCATCCACAGGTCCGAGGAGTAGGCGAACTCGCCGGTGACCTTCAGCGTGCCGTCGGGGCGCTGTGGGCTGGCGCCGATCCCGGCGTCGTCCGTGCCGGTGCTTCCCGTGCGCGTCCTGCGCGTGCGTGGCGGTGCCTGCGTGGGGCCGGTCATGAGGTCTCACCAGCCCTCGACATCAGCTCGCGGTGCACCGCGGTGACCTCACCGGCAAGGCTCACGGAGTCGACGGTGACGACCTCGTCCTCCTCGACGACCGGCCGGCCACCGACCATCAGCAGCTCGAGCGGCGGCGGGGCACCGAGCACCAGCGCCGCGACCGGGTCGGCGACGTCGGCGTGCGGCAGGGTGTCAAGACGCCACAGCGCCAGGTCGGCCAGCTTGCCGGTCTCGAGCGACCCGATCTCGTCAGAGCGGCCCAGTACAGCGGCACCGCCGACGGTGCCCATCTCCAGCGCGTCGCGGACCGCCAGCGCCTGAGGACCACCGGTGGCCCGGGCGAACAGCAGCGCGTGCCGGACGTCGTCGAGCATGCCCGCGGCCTCGTTGCTGGCGGCGCCGTCGACGCCCAGGCCGACGCGTGCCCCGGCGTCGCGCAGGTCGCGGCTGCGCGCGATGCCGGCGCCGAGCCGGGCGTTCGACGTGGGGCAGTGCGCGACACCGGTGCCGGTGGCTCCGATCTGCTTCACCGCTGCGTCGTCGAAGTGAATGCCGTGGGCGAACCAGACGTCCGTACCGAGCCAGCCGACGTCCTCGACGTACTCGAGCGGGCTGCGACCGAACCGCTCGCGGCAGAACCGGTCCTCGTCCAGCGTCTCCGCCAGATGGGTGTGCAGGAGTACGCCGCGGCTCCGCGCCAGCTCGGCCGACTCGCGCATCAGCTGCGTGGTCACCGTGAACGGCGAGCACGGGGCGACTGCGACGCGCAGCATCGAGCCGAACGAGGGGTCGTGCCAGCGGTCGATGGCGGCCTCGGTCTCGATGAGTACGGCGTCGCGGTCCTCGACCACGTCGTCGGGCGGCAGTCCGCCCCGGCTGCGGCCGAGGTCCATCGACCCCCGGCAGGGGTGGAACCGCAGCCCGACGGAGCGCGCTGCCTCCACCTCGGCAGCGAACAGGTCTCCCCCGCTGCGGGGGAACACGTAGTGGTGGTCGCTGCTGGTCGTGCACCCCGAGCGCGCCAACCAGGCCAAGGCGCCGCGCGCCGCCACGTTGACCGCCTGCTCGTCGATCCCCGCCCACACCGGGTAGAGCCGGGTCAGCCAGCCGAACAGCGTCTCGTCGACCGCCAGGCCCCGAGTCGCCCATTGGTAGAGGTGGTGGTGGGTGTTGACCAGCCCGGGGGTGAGCAGGCAACCGCGTGCGTCCACGACACGGTCCGCCGTGTCGCGCACCGCCTGAGGCGCTGCGCCGGCCCCGACCGCGGCGATCCGGTCGCCGTGGACCAGAACGTGCCCGGTCTCGTGCTCCGTGCGCCCGGCGTCCATCGTGACGACGTACGCACCCTCGACCAGTGTTCGGGTCATGCCGCGCCCCCTGCCCCGGTTGTGGCCATCCGTTCGGCGGACAGCCGCACGGCGTCCAGGATCTTCTCGTAGCCGGTGCAGCGGCAGAGGTTGCCGGCAAGCGCCTCGCGGATCTCCGGGTCGGTGGGGTGCGGGTTGTGGGTGAGCAGGTCGTGCGCCTGCACGAGCAGGCCGGGCGTGCAGAACCCGCACTGCACGGCGCCCGCGTCCACGAAGGCCTGCTGCACCGGGTGCAGCCCGTCGTCTGCGAGGCCCTCGACGGTGCTGACCTCGCGCTCGTGCACCTGCCCTGCGGCCACGAGGCACGCGCACACCGGGTTCCCGTCGAGCATGACCGTGCACGACCCGCACTCGCCCTGCTCGCAGGCGTTCTTGGAGCCGGGCAGCCCCATCCGCTCACGCAGGACATACAGCAGGCTCTCGCCCTCCCAGACGTCGTCGACGACGTGCCGCTGGCCGTTGACGGTGGTGGTGATACGCAACTCAGGCCGCCTTCTGGTAGTCGTTCCAGGCCCAGGTGAGTGCACGTCGGGCCATCACCGAGAGCGTGTGCAGGCGGTAGTCCGCGCTGCCGCGGACGTCGCCGATCGGCGTGGCCGCGGCCTGTACCCGTTCGGCGAACGCGCGCGTGAGGCTGTCCGGCAGCGGACGGCGGGACTCCCACAACCCAGCGGCCTCGATCTCCCCGGCCAGCATCCGTTCGGCCTCTGGAGCACGCCGGGGAGTCGGTGCTGCCGAGCCGATACCGGTACCGACGGACCTGCTGTCGGGGTGCAGGGCGAGCGCGAACGCGGTCACTGCGATCACCATCGCGTTGCGCGGGCCGATCTTGCAGAACTGCTGCGGACCCGCCGGAGGGGTGACCCAGATGGCCGTGATCAGCTCGTCCGGCTCGAGGGCGTTGCGCTTGACGCCGGTGTAGAACTCCGTGATCGGGATCCGCCGGGCGCCGCGGACGGACTCGACCTCGACCTCGGTCTCGCCGGCCAGCAGCGGCGGGTGCGCGTCTCCTGCGGGCGACGCGGCACCCAGGTTGCCGCCGACGGTGCCGCGGTTGCGGATCTGCGGGGAGCCCACCGTGCGGGAGGCCATCGCCAGGCCGGGCAGCCGATCGCCCAGCTCCTCGATGACCCGCGTGTAGCTGACGCCCGCGCCCAGGCGGATCCGACCGTCGGCGGTGTCCCAGCGTGCGAGGTCGGCGACCCGGGTGAGGTCGAGCAGGGCCGGAGGCCTGCGGCGGTCGAAGTTGAGCTCGACCATGACGTCCGTGCCGCCGGTGATCGGCACCGCCTCCGGGACCTCCGCCTTTGCGGCCAGCGCCTCGCTCCACCTGCTCGGGGAGAGGAAGTCCATCGATGCTCCTGTCAGGGTCACGGCGACGACGGCCGAGCTGATGGTGTGAGTCGGTTGGCCGCTCGTCGAGCGGCTACAAGTAGTAGACCGAACAACGGAGCCCGTGGACACCCGCCTGCGCGACGAAGATCCGTCGCCGCCGCGCCGGCATGGTTGTATCTTCCTCCAATGCTGCTCGCCGACCTGCTGGACGCGCCGCACCTCGGGCTGCGGCTGCTGCACGGGCCGGAGGAAGCCCTGCAGACCCCGGTCCGGTGGGTCTACACCACCGACCTGCCCGACCCGGGTCGCTACGTCTCCGGCGGTGAGCTGGTGGTCACCGGCCTCGTCTGGCGCACCGGCCCGGACAGCAGCGCGACGTTCGTGGCCGCGGTCGCCCGAGCCGGAGCGTGTGCCCTGGCAGCCGGGGACGCGCTCTTCCACGGGATCCCCGACGACGTGGTGCAGGCGTGCCGCGAGCACGACCTCGTCCTGTTCGGCGTACCCGAGGACGTGTCCTTCGGCGATCTGACCGAGTACGTGCTGGGCCAGGCCGGCGCCGAGCGGGGAGCACGCTTGGAGGCGAGCCTGGCCCGGCAGCGCCAGCTGCTCGCCGGAATGGCCGAGGGCAGGGCCCTCGACGACCTGTGCGCCGATGTCTCCCGGGAGACGGGCCTCGCCTGCCGGGTACTCACCGCCACGGGACGGCACGTGGTGACCGGCCCGGTACCCCTGTCCGAGCCGGACCTCGACCGGGTGACGCGCTGCTTCCTGGCCGCCGACCAGCTGCCCGCCTCCTGCAACGGCGGGGCCGCTACGTACTCGGTGTTCCCGGTGGGACCTGCCCTGGGGCAGCGGGTGACCTCCTGGATGGTCGTCGTCGAGGGCGACTGGGCGGGCTGGGAGCCGCACGTCTCCGACGCCGTCGGGGAGCTGGCGGCCATCGCCGCGCTGGAACGCGTTCGCCGGGACGAGGGACTGCGGGTGGGCAGGCATATCGCCGAGGACGCCGTCGCGCTGGTCGCCGCGGGCTCCGGCGGTCAGCCGGAGGCGCTCGCACGCCTGCGGCAGGCCGGCCTGGACCCGTCCGCACCCCTCGCGGTGGCGGTTGCCGGGTTCGCCGACAGTCCCGGGCTCGGCGAGGCATCCTGGTCGGTCCTGTACGACGCCGCCACGCATCTGGGAGAACCCGTGGTGACGCGCTGGGCGGAGGGCAGCGCGGTCGCGGTGCTACCGGCCGCGCAGCCCGGCTTCGCCGACATCCTGCGGCGGGCACTCCTCCGGCTGGGGCCCGGTCTCGCACGCGAACGTCTCACCGTCGGCGTCAGCGAGGCCTCGGAGCCGGCCGTCCTGTCCGGCGCCTGGGAGGAGGCACGGTACGCGCAGCGGCTGGCGGAGCTGCGTCAGGGCAGTCGAGGCACCGTGTCCGTGGTCACCGGCGAGGAGGTCACGTCCTACGTCCTGCTGCTGGCGACCGTGCCCGACGAGATACGGCGGACCTTCGCCACCCGGGTGCTGGGTCCGGTGCTTGCCTACGACGACAAGCACGACGCCGGGCTGCGCGAGACGCTGGAGACGTTCCTGGACTGCTCGTGCTCCTGGAGCCGCACCGCCGAACGGCTGCATCTGCACGTCAACACGGTCCGGTACCGGATCGCCCGGGTCGAGGACCTCACCGGTCGGGATCTCTCCGACCTCGAGGACCGGGTGGACGCGTTCCTGGCCCTGCGCTCGCTGTGACCGCACGGGGCGGGAGGTCACCACGATCATCGCTCCCCATGACCCGGGGCGCGGGCAAGGGCGTGTTGGTAGACGGTCGGCCGTCGCGAGCGTCGCATCCACGGCATGCCTCGCAAGGCGCAGCCGCGCAGGCATGCCGGTGTTGTATGTCGAGCGGCTGCAACGCAGCGAGGCGCCCGTGGGGCGGCGCGCAGCAGGCCATGCCGTCTACCAGCGCGTCCTAGAGTCGTCGTCGCGCGTCACGGTGGCCTCGATCAGCCCGTACGGCCGGTCGGCGGCGTGGAAGACCTCGTTGGGGTTGTCCAGTCCGAACGGGCT
>DATMEB010000066.1:0-7757 GCA_035557095.1 Nocardioidaceae bacterium
TACGTGCCGCGCCGCAGCTCGACGTCGTTGCGCGTGTACTGCAGTTCCGTGAGGTGTCGGATCAGCGCGCGCTGCTCGATGTGCTCGCCCTTGGCGAGGATCAGCCGCAGCTTGAGGTAGTCCTCGGGGTCGCCGAGGCCGTAGATCGCAGACACCGTGGCGACGATGATCGCGTCCGGCCGCGACAGCAGCGCCTTGGTCGCCGACAGCCGCATCTGCTCGATGTGCTCGTTGAGCGAGCTGTCCTTGTCGATGAACGTGTCCGACGACGGGATGTACGCCTCGGGCTGGTAGTAGTCGTAGTACGAGACGAAGTACTCGACGGCGTTGTCGGGGAAGACCTGCCGCAGCTCGTTGGCGAACTGCGCGGCCAGCGTCTTGTTGGGCTGCATCACCAGCGTGGGTCGCTGCAGCCGCTCCACCAGCCACGCGACGGTCGCCGTCTTGCCGGTGCCGGTGGCCCCGAGCAGCACAGAGTCCTTGGCGCCGCCCCCGACCCGGCGCTCGAGCTCGTCGATCGCGGTCGGCTGGTCGCCGGAAGGCTCGTAGTCGGAGACGACCTTGAACGGCGCAACCGTGCGCTCGATGTCGGTGACGGGACGCATG
This sequence comes from Nocardioidaceae bacterium, assembly GCA_035557095.1. Lineage (GTDB taxonomy): Bacteria > Actinomycetota > Actinomycetes > Propionibacteriales > Nocardioidaceae > JALZDI01. Next base: position 607 of record DATMEB010000066.1, read on the forward strand.
AACCCACGGTACGGGCAGGCACCGACAACGCCGACATCCCGAGGTGCCCCTCGCGGGGGCCACGGACGCCGTAGATTTGCTGCCATGAGCCCGTTCGCCGTCGTTCGCAGCGCCGTGAAGCGCTTCCTGCTGCTGGCGCTGGGCCTGCAGCTCACCGTGATCGCCGTCCTCACCGGCATCGACGCCTGGCGTCGCCGGCACCGCCCGCAGTCGGCCGAGTTCCCCCGCAGCGAGCCCGGGACGGTCGCGATCGGGGCGTCCAAGGTGACCACGTTCACCTACGGCGAGGACCTGTACGACGCGATGCTGGCGGCGATCCGCGGCGCCCGGGAGCGGGTGCTGTTCGAGTCGTTCATCTGGAAGGCCGACGACGTCGGTCAGGAGTTCAAGGAGGAGCTGGTCCGGGCCGCCGAGCGCGGCATCGAGGTCTACGTGATCTACGACGGGTTCGCCAACCTGGTCGTGCCCGCACAGTTCAAGCGGTTCCCGAGCACGCTGCAGGTGATCGAGTACCCCGTGTTTCCGGCCGGCTGGCGGTTCTACGACCTGCGCAGGTCCGGCCGCGACCACCGCAAGCTGCTGGTCGTCGACGGGGAGATCGGCTTCGTCGGCGGCTACAACGTGGGCTCCTGGTACGCCACCGAGTGGCGGGACACCCATCTGCGCATCGACGGGCCCAGCGTCTGGGACCTGGAGAACGCGTTCATCGACTTCTGGAACCTGCACCGCGACGACCACCACCCCGAGCTCGGCGACCCCGGCGCCCAGCAGTGGGAGGCGCGGATCCGGGTGCACCGCAACGTGCCGCGGCTGTGGGTGTTCCCGATCCGCGGGATGTACCTCGAGGCCATCGACCGCGCCCAGCACCACATCTACCTCACCCAGGCGTACTTCATCCCCGACGAGCAGATCCTCAAGTCTCTGCTGGCGGCCGCGCGCCGGGGCGTGGACGTACGGATCCTGGTGCCGGAGGTGTCCAACCACGTCGTGGCCGACTGGCTGTCGCGGGGCTTCTACACCTCGCTGCTGCGGGGCGGCGTACGGCTGATGCTGTACCAGGACGCGATGGTGCACGCGAAGACCGCGACCATCGACGGGCAGTGGACCACGATCGGCACGGCCAACATCGACCGGCTGAGCCTGACCGGCAACTACGAGATCAACGTGGAGCTGTACGACAGCGGGCTGGCCGAGCAGATGCAGCGGGTGTTCGAGACCGACTGCGGCAACGCCCGCGAGCTCACGCTGGCCGAGTGGGAACGGCGCACGCTGGCCGCGAAGTTCAGCGAGGCCGTGCTGGCACCGCTGCGCCCGCTGCTGTAGGAGGCGGCACGGCTAGGAGGGCAGGTGCCGCCGGGGCGGCATCCGGGGGCCGCGCCGCGGCGCGGCGGCGCCGGCGAGCTCGAGCAGCCGCTGCACGCGGTAGCGGTGCGGGCGGTACGGCGCGACCAGCACCGCGAGCCCCGCGTCGTCGACCCGCGCCCCGGTCATGGCCCAGCCGATGTTCTTGGCCACGTGGTAGTCGCCGAAGCTGATCGCGTCGGCGTCGCCGTGTGCCCGCTGGCGTACCTCCGCCGAGGTCCACACGCCCACCCCGGGCAGCGACCGAAGCCGGCGGTCGACCTCGTCGGCGGGCAGGCCGACGGTGCGTTCGAGCGAGCCCGCGACCCGGGCCGCGGTGAGCACGACCCGCGACCGCGCCGGGTCGACGTGGCAGCGCAGCCACTCCCACGACGGGATGTGCCGGATGTCGGCCGGCGTGGGCAGGACCCGCATCCCGCGGGCCTCCCCCGGCCCCGGGGCCGGCTCGCCGAACCTGCGCAGGAGGGTACGCCAGCCCCGTCGCGCCTCCTGACCGGTGACCTTCTGCTCCAGCGCGGCGGCGACCATCGCCTCGAACACCAGCCCGGTCGCCGGCACCCGCAGGCCGGGCATCCGGCGGACCGCGTCGTGCAGCACCGGATGGTCCGGCGCGAAGCCGCCGGGATCGTCGTCGGCGCCGAGCATGGCCGGCAGCCGGTCGAGCATCCAGTCGGCACCCGGCCCCCAGGCCTGGGCGAGCACGTCGCCGTTGCCCAGGTCACGGCGCAGGTGCAGCGTCGCCGGACCGGTGGGCGTCCGGGCGGCGCGCCAGATGCTGCCGTCGCGGTCGACCTGGAACGCGGGGTCGCCCCGGCCCCGTCGCAGCGCCGACAGGGTGGCGCCGACGTCGCAAGGGAACTCCGGTCTCCACACCCGGCGGGCGACGGAGATGGGGGCTGTCGGCACAACACAGCAGAATAGGCCCGTGCTCCTACAGTCGCTGGTCTCGACCTCGCGCGAGATCTCCTCGACCCGGTCCCGGACCGCCAAGACCGCGCTGCTCGCCGAGGCGCTGCGTGCCGCGGAGCCCGACGAGGTGCCCACCGTCGTGAGCTACCTGTCCGGCGAGCTGCGGCAGCGCCGCATCGGCGTGGGCTGGCGCTCGCTGCAGGAGCTCCCGCCGGCGGCGGAGGCCCCCACGCTGAGCGTCGCCGAGGCGCACGAGGCCTTCGAGCGCATGGGTCTGTTGTCGGGCTCGGGTTCGCAGGCCGCGCGCGCGACCGAGCTGACGCAGCTGTTCGAGCGCGCGACCTCCGAGGAGCAGGAGTACCTCGCGCTGCTGGTGATGGGCGAGCTGCGTCAGGGCGCGCTCGACGGCGTGATGCTCGCCGCGGTCGCGGAGGCCGCGGGCGTGCCCGGTGACGCCGTCCGCCGCGCGGTCATGCTGCGCGGCGCCACCGGTCCGGTGGCCGCCGCGGCGCTGGCCGAGGGCGTGGCCGGTCTCGACCGGTTCCGGCTGGAGGTCGGGCAGCCGCTGCGGCCGATGCTGGCCTCGACCGCCGCCGACGTCCCCGCGGCGATGGCCAAGGCCGCCGAGGGGGCCGAGGACGCGCCGGTCGCGGTGGAGTGGAAGGTCGACGGCATCCGCGTGCAGGTGCATCGCGAGGGCGACGACGTCCGCGTGTTCACCCGCTCCCTCGACGACATCACGGCGCGCGTGCCGGAGATGGTCGAGGCCGTCGCCTCGCTGCCCGCCACCTCGGTGGTGCTCGACGGCGAGGCGGTCGCACTCGACGAGGCCGGCCGGGCCCGGCCGTTCCAGGCGACCGGGTCGCGTACGGCGAGCAGCGCCAACGTGACCGACCTGCGCGCCCGGGTTCCGCTCACGACCTACTTCTTCGACGTCCTGCACCTCGACGGCGACGACCTGCTCGACCTGCCGGGCGCGGACCGGCAGGACCGGCTCGTCGGGCTGCTGCCCGCCGACCAGCAGATCCCGCGGCTGGTCACCGCCGACGTCGCGGAGGCCCGCCGGTTCTTCGCCGAGGCCGTCGCGGCCGGCCACGAGGGTGTGGTGGTCAAGCGGCTCGGCGAGGCCTACGAAGCGGGCCGGCGCGGCTCCGGCTGGGTGAAGGTCAAGCCGCGGCACACGCTCGACCTCGTGGTGCTGGCCGCCGAGTGGGGGCACGGCCGGCGGCGGGGGTGGCTGTCCAACCTGCACCTGGGCGCCCGCGACGAGGAGTCCGGCGAGCTGGTGATGCTCGGCAAGACGTTCAAGGGGCTCACCGACGCGATGCTGACCTGGCAGACCGAACGGCTGCTGGAGCTGGAGAGCCACCGCGACGAGCACGTGGTCTACGCCCGGCCGGGGCTGCTGGTCGAGATCGCGTTCGACGGTGTGCAGACGTCGCCCCGCTACCCCGGCGGGATGGCCCTGCGGTTCGCGCGCGTGCTGCGGCACCGCACCGACAAGACCGCCGAGGAGGCCGACACCGTGCAGACCGTGCGCGCGATCCACACCGGCGCGCGGCCGCCGACTGACGTGTAACTCCGCGTTACAGCACTGGGCTAGGGTGGGCGCGTGGCCTCGGACCTCCTGCCAGATGCTCCGGGCGGCGACCGGCCCGGTCGTCGTCCGACGACGGCTGCCCGCCGGCGTGAGCGGGCGGAGGCGATCATCGCGGCCACCCGGGCGCTGTTCGACGAACGGGGCGTACGCGACGCGCAGATCGACGACATCGCCCGCGCGGTGGGTGTCAACCGAGCGATCATCTACCGGCACTTCACCGGCAAGGAGGAGCTGTTCGGCCTGACGCTGGTCGGCTATCTCGACGAGCTCGCCGGGGATCTGCGCGACGCCGACGACACCTCGGCCGACCCGGCCACCCGGCTGCGCGCACTCACCGGGGCCTTCCACGACTTCGGCATGACCTACCCCGCCTTCGTCGACTGTGCGCAGATGCTGATGCGCAACACCGGGTCCGAGCTGTTCGCGGAGTTCAGCGAGGGCGCCGTGTTCCGCCTCGGCCGGGCGATCGCGCAGTGTCTCGGCCACCTGGTCGAGGTGCTCGAGGCCGGCGTCGAGGCCGGGCAGTTCCACATCGCCGACCCGCACCTGCTGGCGAACACGCTGTACGCCCAGGGGCTCGGCACGATGCAGCTCGCCCGGGTCGGACTGCTGGTCAAGGAGGCCGGGCCGGGGATGCCCACCGTGGCACCGCTGCCCGCTGACCAGGTGCGCGACTACCTGGTCGCCGCCAGCGTCGCCATGGCCGTGGGAATCGACGACGAGCAGACCAACGCACCGTGAGGAGCCGCTGACGTGGCAAGACGCATCATCGTGTGGGGCGCGACCGGCTACACCGGCGGGTTGGTGGCGCATCAGCTCGCCGCCGATGGCGTCACCGACGTCGTGCTCGCCGGCCGCAACCGTGAGCGGCTGACCGAGCTGGCGCACGGCCTCGACGGTGACCCGGAGGTGGCGGTGGCCGACTCCGACCGGCCGGAGTCGCTGCGTGGCCTGGTCACCGCCGACGACGTGGTGATCGCGACCGTCGGCCCGTTCACCCGGCACGGCTGGCCCGCCGCCCAGGTCTGCGCCGAGGTGGGCGCCGGCTACCTGGACTCCACCGGCGAGCCGCCGTTCATCCGGGACGTGCTCGGCCGGCTCGCGCCCGTGGCCGCGGGCAGCGGCGCCGTGCTCGCGCCGGCCTTCGGCTACGACTTCGTCCCCGGGCAGCTGGCCGCCGTGCACGCGATGCGGCAGGCGCCGGAGGCGACCGCGGTGCGAGTCGGGTACTTCACCGCCGGCTCGGACGCCGGGCGTCTGACGTCCGGAGGCACGGCCGCGTCGATCGCCTCGGTCGTCGCCGAGCCGGCGTACGCCTGGCGCGGCGGCCGGCTCGTGAGCGAGCGCGCCGCGGCGCGGGTGCGCCGGTTCCCCGCCTCCGGCGGCGCGCTGGCCGGGATCAGCATCGGCGGCTCGGAGCACCTGTTCCTGCCGCACACGTTCCCGCAGCTGCGCGATGTCGACCTCTACCTCGGCTGGGCCGGACGGCGGTCGCGGCTGGTGCAGGTCGGTTCGGCCCTCACCAGCCCGCTGACGCGGCTGCCGGGGGCCAGCGGCGTGCTCGACCGCGTGACCTCGCGGCTGGTGCGCGGCTCGACCGGCGGGCCGTCGGCGACCGACCGGGCGAAGGTCCTGACCCGGGTGATCGCGCACGCCGTCGCCGGCGACGGCGCGGTGCTCGCCAGGTGCGAGCTGCGCGGGCCGAACCCCTACGACCTCACCGCGTCGCTGCTGCAGCTGACGGCCCGGCGCATGCGCGACGGGCAGGTCAAGCCGCCCGCCGGCGTGCTCGGGCCCGCCGAGCTCCTCGGGGTGGACGAGTTCGTCGCGCTCGGCGAGGAGGTCGGCCTGCGAGCGGTCGACTGACCTGCCTGGAGCTCACCGCTCTGCGCTCGCGCTCGGCTCACCGCTCCAAACTCCCGGTCGCGTTCACCTGCGCCCACTCGCTGCGCTCGCGCGCTCGACTCACCGCTCCAAACTCCCGGTCGCGTTCACCTGCGCCCACTCGCTGCGCTCGCGCGCTCGGCTCACCGCTCCATGATGGCGGTGACTCCTTGGCCACCCGCCGCGCAGATCGAGATCACACCGCGGCCGGAGCCCTTCTCGGCCAGCAGCTTGGCCAGCGTGCCCACGATCCGTCCGCCGGTGGCGGCGAACGGGTGACCGGCCGCCAGCGAACCGCCGGCCACATTGAGCCGGCCGCGGTCGATCGCGCCGAGCGGGGCGTCGAGACCGAGCCGCTCCTTGCAGAAGATCGTGTCCTCCCAGGCCTTCAGCGTCGCGAGCACCTGCGACGCGAACGCCTCGTGGATCTCGTAGAAGTCGAAGTCCTGCAGGCTCAGGCCGGCCCGGTCGAGCATGCGCGGCATCGCGTACGCCGGGGCCATCAGCAGCCCCTCGCCACCGTGTACGTAGTCGACCGCCGCGGTCTCGTGGAACGTGAGGTAGGCCAGCGGCTCCAGGTCGTGCGCGGCGGCGTACTCCTCGCTGGCCAGCAGCACGGTCGAGGCGCCGTCGGTCAGCGGGGTCGAGTTGCCCGCGGTCATCGTGGCCGTGTCGCCCTTGCCGAACACCGGCTTGAGCGCACCGAGCTTGTCCACGGTCGTGTCGCCGCGCAGGTTCTGGTCGCGCTCGAGGCCCAGGTACGGCGTGACCAGGTCGTCCAGGAAGCCGCGTTCGTACGCCGCGGCGAGGTGGTGGTGCGAGGCCACCGCGAGCTCGTCCTGCTCGGCCCGGCCGACCGACCACTCCAGCGCGGTCAGCGCCGCGTGCTCACCCATCGACATGCCGGTACGGGGCTCGGAGTTCTGCGGGACCGCGGGGGCGATATGGCCGGGCCGGATCTTGGCCAGCGCCTTGAGCCGTCCCTGCAGCGACTTCGCCCGGTTGGCCTCGAGCAGGATCTTGCGCAGGCCCTCGTTCACGGCCAGCGGCGCGTCGGACGTGGTGTCCACACCACCGGCGATGCCGACCTCGATCTGGCCGAGCGCGATCTTGTTCGCGACGTTGATCGTCGCCTGGATGCCGGTATCGCAGGCCTGCTGGATGTCGTTGGCCGGAGTGTCCGGCGACAGCCGGGAGCCGAGCACCGCCTCACGGGTGAGGTTGAAGTCGCGGCTGTGCTTGATGACGGCGCCGGCGACGACCTCGCCGAGGCGCTCCCCCGCCAGCCCGTACCGGGCGACGAGGCCCTCGAGCGCGGCGGTGAGCATGTCCTGGTTCGAGGCCTCGGCGTAGGCCCCGAACTGACGGGCGAAGGGGATGCGGTTGCCGCCGAGGA
>DATMEB010000067.1:0-15690 GCA_035557095.1 Nocardioidaceae bacterium
GACCCCGAGTTCGACCGCGTGGCCGTCGACTGGATCGCCAACGGCAACCTGCGGGACTGTCTGCGCGAGGTCACGCTGGACAGCCTGCACACACCCGGCAACGCGACCCACGGCTTCATGGACTTCATGCTGATGATGGGAGTCGCCGGAGAGGACGCCAAGGCAGACCACGTCGACAGTCTCGACCTCTTCCACACCATGGAGGCGTACTTCACCTGGTACCCGAACGGAGGGCCGGCATGAGCAAGTACCTCCTGGACAAGTTCCTCTACACGATCGACCGCGACCCCGAGCTGGTCGAGCGCTACCGCGAGGACCCGCGGGACACCGTGCAGTGGTGGGAGGCCGAGCGCGCGGGCAGCATCCTCAACTGCGTCCAGGCCGAGGCGACCACGTGGCTCGAGTTCGCCGCCGAGGAGCGTGAGGCACTCGCCACACACGACTATCCCAAGCTGTTCGAGCTCGGTGCGCACCCCTTCCTCACGTTGACGTTGTTCATCGCGATGTTCGAGCGTGACCACGAGCCACTGGGCTTCCAGAAGGAGTACGCCCGGCAGCTCCAGCGGTTCACCCTCCCCTACCCCGACTACTCGACCTGACCGGCGATGCGCGCAGCAGTCATCGAGCGCCATGGCGCGACGCCCAGCCTGGTCGACCGGCCCACCCCGGCCGGCGGCGAGGACCACGCCCTGGTCAGGACCACGGCCGCTCCGGTCACCCCGCTCGACGTCCTGTGCGCCACGGGAAAGTCCTACTTCGGGCCGCCGGCACTCCCCTACGTCCCCGGCGTACAGGGAGTGGGTGTGGTCGAGCAGGCTGCCTCGTGGCCCGGTGGCACGCGGGTCTGGTTCCCCACCGCTGCGGGAATGCAGCCCGGCGACGGCAGCATGGCCCAGCAGGTGGCCGTTCCGGAATCCGGCCTGGTGGCGCTGCCCGATCGGGTCGAGGACACCGTGGTGGCCGCCCTCGGTCTCTCTGCCGTCGCCGCGTGGATGGCGCTGACCTGGAGAGCGGCACTGCAACCCGGTGAGCAGGTGCTCGTGCTCGGCGGCGGCAGCGTCGTCGGACAGGTCGCGATCCAGGCCGCCCACCTGACAGGTGCACGCCGGGTAGTGGCTGCGTGCCGCTCACCGCGCGCGCAGGACCGCGCCGGGTCCTGCGGCGCGGACGCCGTCGTAGCCCTGCGCGACGACGACGAGGTGGACGACCTGACGGCACGGCTCGCCGACCAGTGCGACGGCGACGTGGACGTCGTGATCGACCCGCTCTGCGGCGTACCCGCGTCCGCCGCGCTGCGGCTGGTCGGGCCCGGCGGCAGGTTCGTCAACCTCGGCAGCTCGGCCGGGGACGCCGCGACGTTCGACTCCGCCACCATCCGCAGCCGCTCGGCCGCGGTCCTCGGCTACACCAACAACTCGCTCAGCACCGAGCAGAAGGCCAAGGCGCTGACTGAGGTGCTCGAGCATGCGGCACAGGGCCGGCTGACGGTCGCGCACGAGGTCGTCGATCTCGACGATCTTCCCGACGCATGGGACCGACAGGCGCAGGGCCGGGCCGAACGACGCATCGTCGTCGCGCTCACCTCGACCGACTGAACCGCGACCCGCTGGGCCACGACCGGCTGAGCCTCGGCCGGCTCGGCACGCGCCTCAGGCGTTCACCCGGCCGGAGCGACCCGCTCGAGGAAGCGCCGTCGATCGACCACCATGCGCGTCACCTGGCCGCGGCCCACGACCTGACCGTCGTCGTGCTCGGCCTGGAACTCGAACTCGAGAACGCGCCCGTCGACCCGGACCAGGTCGGCACGCACCGACACCGTCGTGTCGAGTGGGCTGGGTGCCACGTGCTCGAGCTGCAGCTGGGTGCCGACGCTGGTCAGCGACTCGTCGAGGTCGGCATCGATCGCAGCACACGTCGCGGCCTCCGCCCAGGTCAGGACCCGGGACGAGGCCAGCACAGGAACCTCGCCCGTTCCCAACGTCTGCGCGATGTCGGCGTTGCTGACCTGGCGCGAGATCGTCGCCGTGGCTCCCGCCTCGGGCATGGTTGGTTCGCTCATGCCTGGGTTATAGCCCATCGGCTGCCTCGCCCGATCAGCCGGGACCAAGGCTCGCTGGGTCGTGCGCGCGATCCTCACGGCCATCGCCATCGGCTGGCTGTACAGGCGCCGCACGTCGCTGGCCGCGTCCTGATGGGCTGACGGCTGCGGCGGACGGTCCGGGAGACGAGCCTCATCCGGCCTCGGCCATCGCCGCCTGGTAGGCCGCGTCCATGTGCGCGCGGACCGTCGGGCCTTCGGAGGGCGGTCGACGACGCGCCTGCGGCCCGAGGTGGTTCTCGCGAAGCTCGTCCATGAACGCCTCCCACAGCGCTGGTCCGCCGTCGGCGAGTACGTCCGCGCGGGCGGCGAACTCCGGAGCCGCCGGGAGGTGCGCACGCCCCCACGCGCCGATCTGGGCGAACACCGGGACGAGGGCGATCGCGCGCTCGGTGAGCGAGTAGGTGATCTTCTGCTTGTGCGCGGAGTCGCCGCTCCTGGTGAGGAGACCATGCTCGACGAGCGTGGCGAGCCGGTCGGCGAGGATGTTCGACGAGATCCGCTCCGGGCCGGCGAGCAGCTCGCGGAAGTGGCGGGCGTCGGAGAAGATCACGTCGCGCAGGACGAGCAACGTCCACCGGTCACCGAAGAGCTCCAGCGACAGGTTCACCGGACATCCCGACCGCACGTCCTTCCGCACGGATCCACCTCCATACCGGTTGCGTTCTTGCACCAGTCTCCCCTAACGTGACACCGATTGCAAAACAAGATCAGTTAGGAGCCTTCCGATGACGACAGGGAATCTGCCCGAGGTGGTGTCGCGGGAGGAGTGGCTGTCCGCGCGCAGGGAGCTACTGGCCAAGGAGAAGGAGCTGACCCATGCCCGTGACCGGCTCAACGCCGACCGCCGGCGGCTGCCGATGGTCCGCGTGGACAAGGCGTATACGTTCGAGGGCCCGGAGGGAACGGTGGGCCTGCTCGACCTGTTCGCGGGCCGGCCGCAGCTGGTGATGCACCACTTCATGTTCGGCCCGGACTGGGACGTGGGGTGCACGAGCTGCTCGTCGGCCGCCGACGGCATCGGCAACCTGCGGCAGCTGCACGTGCGCAACACCACGCTGGTCGCGGTGTCACGGGCGCCGTACGAGAAGCTCGCGGCGTACCGCGCGCGGATGGGCTGGACGTTCCCCTGGTACTCCTCGCACGACAGCGACTTCAACTACGACTTCCACGCCACTCTCGACGACCGGGTCGCGCCGGTGATGCTCCACTTCCGGACCGAGGCCGAGCTGGCCGAGGCCGGAACACCGTGGACGGATGGACCGTGGACGGAGAGCATGCGCGGCGAGGAGATGCCGGGCATCAGCGCTTTCCTCCGGGTCGGCGACGAGGTCTTCCACACCTACTCCACGTTCGGCCGTGGCATCGAGGAGTTCCACAACGGCTACGAGTACCTCGACCTCACCGCGCTCGGCCGCCAGGAGGAGTGGGAGGAGCCGCAGGGACGGGCGGTCCCGCTCGGCCTGCAGGTCGGCGGTCCCGGCATGCGCCTTCCCGACGAGTACGACACCCGCGCCTAGCCAAAGTGCTGCCGCGTCAGCGGTAGCCCTCGACGTCGTCCGGACGGCCGGCCGTGATGTAGCCCCAGCAGTCGGGTCTGCTCCCGTCGACGTCGGTGACGTCGTAGGCGACGGCGAGCTGGTGAGCCGACAGCACCTGCCCTGCATGCCGGGACAGACCGGGGTCGGAAGCCAGCCCGGCGACCCCGCGGGCGACGTACGTCGGCGTCTCGGAGATCCCGAAGCCATCCACTCGCTCGCAGGCCTCTCGCCAGGTCTCCTCGGTGACGCCGAAGTGATCCAGCATCGCCTCCGAGCGCAGCCACCCGGGTGTCACCGCCACCGCCGCGACCCCGGTGTCGCGCAGCTCGGCCGTCAGCCCGACCAGGATCCGCTCGACGTTGGCTTTGACCAGGTCGTAGTAGAAGCCCACGCCCTCGCGGTAGGCCCGGTTGTACTCGTGCGTGCCGTCGGTCATCTCCACGACCAGCCCGCTCCCGCCCTTCATCAGCAGCGGGAGGGCCGTCGCGGCGGTGATCAGGTGCGTGTGCACGCCCATCTCGAGCATCCGGAGCCCACCGGCGAGGTCGTGCTCCCACAGCCTCGCCTCGAACTGTGCATAGCGGTCACCGCCGAAGATGTCGTTGACCAGGATGTCCAGCCGGCCGCGCTCGGCCTCGATGCGAGCCACCAGCGCACGCACCTCGTCCGGTTCGAGATGGTCGACACGCAGTGCGACCCCGTCCCCGGCCTCCGCGACCATCTCCCCGGTCTCCTCGATCGTCTCCGCGCGACCGATCTCGGAGCGGCCGTGCACACGGCTGCTCCGGCCGGTGGCGTAGACGAAGGCTCCCGCCCGAGCGAGCTCCACCGCGATCGCCCGACCTGCTCCTCGCGTCGCACCCGCGACGAGCGCGACCTGTCCCTGCAATGGCACGTCAGTCATCGCCCCAGTGGACCACCGGCCACCGACAGCCGTCGAAGTCTGTGACCGGCCCCCTTCGCGTCGAGATTGCACGAAGCTCCCGCCTGCGACAGGTGACCGGCCCTTCGCGTCGCCAAGCAAGCAGGGCTCGGAAGACGTCCTCACACCGCCCCGAGGTAGCCGCGCAGCTCGCGCAGTGACAGGTCCAGCAGCTCCGGCAGCGGGTGCGCCGGGTCGTCGAGCCACGCCGTGTACGCCGACAGCGCGAGCCCGAGGCTGACGTGGCCGACCGCCTGGGGAAGGACGTCGGCCGGCCGCAGAGCGAGGCGGCCGGCGACGTACTCCGCGATCACCTGCCGCCACTGCGCGTAGCGCAGGACCGAGTGTGCCTGCAGCGCCGGGGTCTGCAGGATGAGCCGCATCCGGGTCACGTGCGACGGGCTGGCGTCGGCGGGGAAATCGTTGAACCGCACCACGCCTTCGTGCACGGCCTCCCACAGCGGGATGTCGGCTGGCATCGCGTCGAGAATGCCGCGGAAGCCGTCGAGACTGCGGTCGAACTGCCCCCACGGGATGTCGTTCTTGGACTCGAAGTAGCGGAACAGCGTCCGGCGCCCGACGCCCACCTCGCGCGCGATCGCGTCGAGCGTGGTTCCGTCGAAGCCGTGCTCGGCGAACAGCCGGAACGCCGCCTGCTCGATGGCCGCGTGGCTGGTGGCCACGGGACGCCCCAGCGGCGCGCGGTCGGACCGGCCCATCGCGTCCGTCACCCGCCCACCTCCACGTCGGTCATTTGTCTCTTCCCTTTTGGCCACCGGTGTCATTAGTTTGCCGCATGCCGTACGGCACTGCGTGCAAGTCGAGCGGAAGGGTGATCACGTTGCCGACACTGGACCCGCAGCACACGGAGCACGAGGAGCCGCCGGTGACCGCCGACGACCTCCTCGAGGAGGTCTCGATCGACGGCATGTGCGGCGTGTACTAGCCGATGCTCGACGAGGCCTGGCAGCTCTCGCCGCAGGTGGCCCTGCGCCCGGAGCCGTTCGGGGCACTGGCGTACCACTTCGGCAACCGCAGGCTGACGTTCCTGCGGCGGCCCGAGCTGGTCGCGCTCGTGCGGGGACTGGGCGACAGCCGCGATGTGCGCGCCGCGCTCGAGGCGTCGGGCCTGCCGGCAGCCCACTGGCCGGCCTACGAGACCGCGCTGCGCCGCCTCGCCGACACCGACATGATCCGCCGCGTCGCTAAGGAGCCGTGAGATGACCCTGCTCGAGGATGCCGGGCTTCAGGACCGCCAGCGCCCGAACAGCCAGGGCGACCGGCCGGTGGGCGGGACCCTCGTGGAGCAGTTCGAGCTCGGGCTGGACGCCCCGATCTGCCTGACCTGGGAGCTCACCTATGCCTGCAACCTCGCGTGCGCGCACTGCCTGTCCTCGTCCGGCCGGCGCGACCCACGAGAGCTGAGCACACGGCAGTGCGAGGCGGTGATCGACGAGCTGCAGCGGATGCAGGTGTTCTACGTCAACATCGGTGGTGGCGAGCCCACGATCCGCCCCGACTTCTGGCACCTCCTGCAGTACGCCGTCGACCACCACGTGGGCGTCAAGTTCTCGACCAACGGCGTACGCATCACGCCGGAGCGGGCCCGGTTCCTGGCCTCGACCGACTACGTCGACGTGCAGGTGTCCCTGGACGGCGCGACGGCCGAGGTCAACGACGACATCCGCGGACCGGGCTCGTACGAGACCGCGACCCGCGCCCTGCAGAACCTCGCCGACGCAGGCTTCCGGGACGCAAAGATCTCCGTCGTCGTCACCCGGCACAACGTCGGGCAGCTCGACGAGTTCAAGGCGCTCGCCGACGAGTACGGCGCCACCCTGCGGCTGACGCGCCTACGTCCGTCCGGTCGCGGCGCCGACGTCTGGGACGACCTGCACCCGCTGCCCGAGCAGCAGCGCGTGCTCTTCGACTGGCTGACCGCGCATGGCGAAAACGTGCTGACCGGTGACTCGTTCTTCCATCTCGCCGGCTTCGGCGAGAGCCTGCCGGGCCTGAACCTCTGCGGTGCCGGGAGGGTGGTCTGTCTCATCGACCCGATCGGCGACGTCTACGCGTGCCCGTTCGCGATCCACGACGAGTTCCACGCCGGCAACGTCCTGCACGACGGCGGCTTCCAGCGGGTATGGCAGACGTCGCAGCTGTTCCAGGACCTGCGTGCGCCCCAGAGCTCCGGCGCGTGCACGAGCTGCGCGTTCTACGACGCGTGCCGAGGCGGCTGCATGGCGGCGAAGTTCTTCACCGGACTTCCGATGGACGGTCCCGACCCGGAGTGCGTGCAGGGATACGGCGAGTCGGCGCTGGCCGCCGACCGCGTCGTGCCCGCCCCCAGCCAGGACCACTCGCGTCCTGCGACCACGCGAAACCAGCCGGTGATGCTCCAGCTGACCCGCCGCCCCGACCTCGCGGCTCCCCCGGTCTCCGCCTGCGCGGAGGATCCGCTGGCGGGGTACCGACCCCTCCGACCACACTGACGTTCTGAGAGGGCCCGTCATGGCCAAGACCGCCTGGCTCACCAACCCCTGGGCGCGGAACCCCTGGTTCGAGTCCGTCGCCGTCGCGCAGGCCAGGGCGAGGAAGCGGTTGCCTTACTCGGTCTACGGCTCCCTCGTGGCCGGATCCGAGCGCGGCCAGACCCTGACGGAGAACCAGGCCTCGTACGGCGAGCTCGGCCTCGCCCCGCACGTCGCCGGCGGGTCAGCGAAGCGGTCGATGGAGACCTCGGTCATGGGTCAGCAGATCTCCCTGCCCGTGATCATCTCCCCGACCGGCGTGCAGGCCGTGCATCCCGAGGGCGAGGTGGCCGTGGCCCGCGCCGCCGCGTCGCGGGGCACGGTGATGTCGCTGAGCAACTTCGCCAGCCGCTCGGTGGAGGATGTCACCGCGGTGAACCCGCACACCCTGTTCCAGATGTACTGGACCGGGGACCGCGACGTGATGGTGCAACGCATGGAACGCGCCCGAGCCGCAGGGGTGGAAGGCCTGATCGCGACCCTGGACTGGTCGTTCTCGATGGGCCGCGACTGGGGCAGCCCGGAGATCCCCGAGAAGGTGGACCTCCGCACCATCCTGCGCTTCGCCCCACAGGTGGCGCGCAGACCGCGGTGGCTCGCGACGTTCGCACGTTCCGGGCGCATCCCCGACCTGACGGCGCCCAACCTGGCACAGCCCACGGGGGGTGAGGCGCCGACGTTCTTCCGTGCCTACTTCGAGTGGATGACGACGCCGCCGCCGAGCTGGGACGACGTGGCGTGGATGCGTGCGCAGTGGAACCGGCTCGGCGGCGGCCCGTTCATGCTCAAGGGGGTGTGCAGGGTCGACGACGCACTACGCGCGGTCGACTGCGGAGTGAGCGCGATCTCGGTCTCCAACCACGGGGGCAACAACCTCGACGGGACTCCGGCGGCGATCCGGATGCTCAAGCCGATCGTGGACGCCGTCGGGAACAGCGTCGAGGTCGTCACCGACGGAGGCGTTCGCCGTGGCTCCGACGTCGTGAAGGCGCTCGCCCTGGGCGCCCGCGCGGTCATGATCGGCAGGGCCTACCTGTGGGGGCTCGCAGCCAACGGGGAGGCCGGCGTCGCCAACGTCCTCGACATCATGCGCAGCGGCATCGACTCCGCGCTGCTGGGAATGGGGCTGTCCTCGGTGCAGGAGCTCACGCCCGAGCATCTCGTGATCCCGGAGGGGTTCCATCGGGCGCTCGGTGTTCCCGCGTCCAGCCGCATCCCGCAGAACGGCGAGGCGGGCACGTGAGCCGGCCCCTGTCCGCCACCACCTCCCCGGACGTGCCGGCCGATGCCCTGGTGCTCGTGCCGGTGGGGTCGCTCGAGCAGCACGGACCGCACCTGCCGCTCGACACCGATGCCGTGATCGCCGAGGCGGTCGCGCACTGCGTGGCAGACCGCCTCGGCCGGCGTGAGGTGCTGGTCGCGCCACCCATCGTGTACGCCGCCAGCGGCGAGCACCAGATGTTCCCGGGCACCGCCTCGATCGGCAGCGCGGCCCTCAGCCACCTTCTCATCGAACTGACGCGATCGATGCGTACGTGGGCACGCGACGTGGTGTTCGTGAACGCGCACGGTGGCAACTCGACGGCGCTGACGCGCGCGGTCAGCCGCCTCGCCGCCGAAGGTCACTCCGTGGGCTGGGTGCCCTGCGTGACCGAAGGGGCTGACGCACACGCCGGTCGTACCGAGACGTCCCTGATGCTCCACCTGCGGCCTGCGGACGTGCGGTTCGACCTCGCCGAGGCCGGGAACATCACACCGGTCGCGGAGCTGCTGCCCGCGCTCGTCGCCGGCGGTGTGGGCGCCGTGTCCGCCAACGGCGTACTCGGCGATCCTGCCGGCGCGTCGCCGGCCCTCGGCGAGCACCAGCTCAAGCTGATGGCGGACGGCGTCACGGCGCTCGTCCGCGACGGCATGCCCGACGAGCGCGGGATGCTGCGCATGGCGTCCGCCCCGGTCCCATGAGCCCGGCCCGGGTCGCGCTGGTCACCGGGGCCGCCCGGGGGATCGGCGCCGCCACCGTCCGGCGTCTCGTCCACGAGGGCTACCGGGTCACCGCTCTGGACTGGTGTCTGGGCGACGAGGGACCCACGCCGTACCCACAGGGCCATCGCGCGCAGCTCGATGCTCTCGCCGCCGAGTACGACGGCCTGGTGGCGAGCGTGGTCGCGGACGTTCGCGACCGGGCCGCGCTGGAGGATGCAGTCGCCCGGTCGTTGTCCGACTGGGGCCGGCTGGACGCGGTGGTCGCTGCAGCCGCGGTCATGGCCGGTGGCCCCCTGCTCTGGGAGACCCCGGCGAACGACCTCGACCTGCTGTGGGACGTCGACGTCCGCGGCGTCTGGAACTGCGCCGCAGCAGCCGTCCCGGCCATGCTCTCCGGCGCCGACCCGGCCGGGTGCCGGTTCGTGGCGGTCGCCTCGGCCGCCGGGGACCGCGGCCTGCACAGGCTGGCTGCGTACACCACGGCCAAGCACGCGGTCGTCGGACTCGTGCGAGCCCTCGCGGCCGACCTCGTCGGCACCGGCGTCACCGCGGCCGTGGTCTCGCCGGGCTCCACTCGCACCGACATGCTCGAGCACACCGCCGACCTCTACGCACTGACCGACACCGAGGAGTTCGCGCAATCGCAGCTGGTTCGTCGGCTGCTCGAACCCGAGGAGATCGCGGCCACGATCGCGTTCTGCTGCTCACGCGAGGGAGCGGCGGTCAACGGCTCGGTCGTACACGCCGACGGGGGCTTCACCGGGTGACCGACGGACTCCCGTACGGGTATACCGTCCGCATCGCCGACGGCGTTCGTACTCGTGGCGGTGGCACTCTGCTGCTCGGCGGGACGCCGGCACGGGTGCTGCGGCTGGCCTCGGCCGCGGACGGCCTTCTCGATCACGGGAGGATCGTGGTCGAGGGGCCGAGGTCGCAGGCACTGGCCGAACACCTGCTCGCCGCCGGCATGGCTCTCCCGGTGCTCACCGACGCCGCCGCGAACCTCGACGACGTCACCGTGGTCGTGCCCGTCCGGGACCGCACCGACGATGTGCAGCGACTCCTGCGCGTATTGGTGGGGCACGTGCGATGCCTGGTGGTGGACGACGCGTCGCGAGACGGACCCGGGCTTGCCCGGGCCGTGCGCGGCCTGGGCGCCGACTACGTCCGACTCGACGAGAACGTCGGCCCCGCCGGTGCACGCAACGCGGGCCTCGCGCGCACCACGACCGAGTTCGTGGCGTTCGTCGACTCCGACGTCGTGGCCGGGCCCACGGACCTGCAGAGGCTGCGCCAGCACTTCGCGGACCCGCGCGTGGCCGTCGTGGCACCACGTGTGCGCGGCCGGTCCACGTCGCCACGCCCGCGGTGGTTCGAGCGCTACGACGCCCAGGCGTCCTCACTCGACCTGGGCAGCCGATCCTCCCTGGTGCGACCCGGAGGCCCCGTCGCGTTCGTCCCCGCGGCCTGCCTGGTCGCCCGCGTCGCCTGTCTGGCGCGCGGGTTCGACGAGTCCATGCGCGTCGGCGAGGACGTCGACCTGGTCTGGCGCCTCGACGACCAGGGCCGGCGGGTCCGCTACGACGCGGACGTCGTCGTCGGGCATCGCACGCCGGCGAGCGCCCGCAGCTGGCTGCAGCGCAAGGTTCTCTACGGCACGAGCGCTGCGACGCTGGCGAAGCGTCATGGCGATGCTGTCGCACCTGCGGCGTTCACGCCGAGCGGCGCCGTCGCGGTACTCGCTCTGCTACACCGAGGCCGCCGATCCGGCTGTGTGGCCGCGGTCGCCGTCGGCTGGCACGCGGTCCGCCTTCGCCGGGTTCTCCCGGCAGAAACGCCCGGCCGGACCCGCCTGGCCGTGGAGCTGACCCTGGAGGGCCTGGTCGCGTCGACCATGCAGGTGTCGTCGCTGCTGCTGCGGCACTGGTCACCGCTGGTGCTGCCCGCCGCCCTGGTCTCGCGCCGGGCCCGCCGAGTCGTCGCCGCGGCCCTCGTGGTCGACCTGGTCGGAAACAGCCCGGCCCGTGCGCGGATGCTTCGGCCGAGCGACGTCCTCGCGCGCCGGCTCGATGACGTCGCCTACGGCGCAGGCGTCTGGCTGGGTGCACTTCGCGCGCGCTCCCTGACCTGCCTGCGGCCACGGCTGGTCACGCGTGCCCGGCGCACCAGACCGGAGGGTGCCGAGTCAGACGCCCTCGACGGCGGCTGAGACTCCCGGCTGTCGGGGCGACTGGTCGGTCGTGGACGACGGAGCCGAACGCAGACCGAGCACGGACACCAGGCTGACGAGCGACAGGACCGTGACGTACAGCGCGATCGGGCCGGAGGAGGCGTAGGCCCCGTACAACGCGGTGGCCGCGAGCGGCGTCACCGCACCACCCACCATGCCGCCCATCTGGTACGCGATGGAGATGCCGCTGTACCGCAGCCGCACGTCGAAGATCTCGGTGAACAGACCGCCCTGCGCACCGGCCATGATGCCCTGCACGATCGCTGCGACGACGAAGGCCAGCAGCGCAAGGCCCGTGTTCCCGGTGTCGACCAGCCAGAACATCGGGAACGGCCAGAGCACCGCAGTCAGCGCTCCGACGGCGAAGACCTTCTTGGGCCCGACCCGGTCCGCGACGACGGCGGACGCGATGATCGCGGCGATCCAGACCACTGTCGAGGCGAGGATCAGGGTCAGCAGCGTGGTGCGGTCGAACCCGACCACCTCGGTGCCGTAGGTGAGCATGTAGACGATCACGGTGTACCCCACGGCCGGCGGGGCGATCGAGGCCAGGCTGGCAAGCACCAGGTTGCGTGGCTGCCGCCGGACCAGCTCGGCCAACGGCACCTTGCTGGTGGTGCCGTGCTCCTTCACCCGGCGGAACTCCGGTGCGTCCTGCAGCCGGGACCGGGCGACGATGCCGACGACCACGAGCACCACGCTCAGCAGGAACGGGATGCGCCAGCCGTAGGTCATGAAGTCCTCGGTCGACATGCCGGAGACCGCGAGGAAGGCGAGGTTGGAGGTGAGCACGCCGACCGGCACACCGAACTGGGCGAAGCTTCCGTACACCGCGCGGCGACGCGGCGACGCGTGCTCGGTGGCGATCAGGATGGCGCCGCCCCACTCACCGCCGACCCCGAAGCCCTGGAGCATGCGAAGCGCGACCAGGAGGAGCGGTGCGGCGATGCCGATGGCGGCGAAGGTCGGCAGGACACCGATCAGGAACGTCGATCCCCCGGTCAGCACCAGCGTGAGCACCAGCATCGACTTGCGCCCGATGCGGTCGCCGAAGTGACCGATGACGGCGGCGCCGAGCGGGCGGGCGCCGAACCCGACCGCGAACGCCGCGAAGGCGGCCAGCGTGCCCGCGGTCGCCGAGAACTCCGGGAAGAAGAGCGCCGGGAACACCAACGCGGCGGCAGTGCCGAAGATGTAGTAGTCGTACCACTCGATCGACGTACCGATGAAGCTCGCGGCGAAGATTCCTCGCTTCGACAACGGTTTCGCGGGTGTCGCTGTTGCCACGGTCGGATGCTCCTCTGGACTGTGCTGACGCGCGGTGGTCCGCGCTGGTGCCGAAGGTCTGCTGCTAGGCCCCCATGAAATCGGCTTCGCTCGCCGATGTCGTGGGTCCAGTGACCCGGAGGACGCGGACGTCTGGGTTGGTCCGCCTACGTCATTCGTCCCGTCGCCCGGGCGCCGCGGACCAGGCGCTGTCGGTCAGCGCTCCTGCGGGTGGGTGGCCAGCGGTTCGACCGTCACGTCGCGCATCCACGGGAACATCGGCAACGACGCCAGCGCATCGTGCAGCACCGTCGCGTCGTCGGCCTCCCACAGCCCGACCACGCCACGTCGGCCGGGGACTCTCCAGAGCCTCTTCAGCACTCCCTCGGCACGCAGCTCGGTGGCGCGCTCGCGCTCCTGGCCCCGGAGGTGCTCGCGCTCCTGCGAGCCCATCGAGTCAGGAGGCATCGACTCGAACCGGACGAGAAACTCCATCGTGCTGCTCCTAGCCTCTGTTCACAGGACGACCGTGGTGCTGCCGTCACGGACGACGCGGTCGTCGCAGTGCCAGGCCACCGCCCGGGACAGCACGAGCCGCTCCACGTCCGCACCGCGTCGCTGCAGGTCCTGCACCGAGTCGCCGTGCGAGACGCGGATGGCGTCCTGCTCGATGATCGGCCCCTCGTCGAGCTGTTCGGTGACGTAGTGCGCGGTCGCGCCGATGAGCTTGACGCCTCGCTCCTTGGCCTGCTGGTAGGGCCGCGAGCCGGTGAACGCGGGCAGGAACGAGTGGTGGATGTTGATGACGGGCACGGCGACCTCGTCGAGGAACCGGGCCGAGAGCACCTGCATGTACCTCGCCAGCACGACCAGGTCGACGTTGCCGGCGAGCAGGTTCAGCTGCTCCTTCTCCGCGGCCGCCTTGTCGTCCTTGGCAACGGGCACGACGAAGAACGGGATGCCGAACCGGCTCACGTCGTCGCGCAGGTCGTCGTGGTTCGACACGACCATGCCGACGTCCATCGCCAGCTCACCCCTGCGCTGCCGCCACAGGAGGTCGAGCAGGCAGTGGTCCGCCTTCGAGACGAAGATGGCGACCCGCTTCGGCTTCGCCACCTCGACCAGTCGCCAGCTGAGGTCCAGCTCCTCGGAGAGCCGGACGTCGAGTCGGTCTCGCAGCTCGGACAGCCGTGCGGAGAGCGCGGGCAGGTGGAACACCGTGCGCTGGAAGAACCGGCCTCCGAACGGGTCGCTGGAGTGCTGGTCCAGCGAGACGATGTTGGCTCCGCACTCGGTGAGGGCACCCGACACGTTCGCGACGATCCCCGGGCGGTCCGCACCCTGGACGATGAGGCGTCCGTGGTCCGCGACGCCTCCGTCCACCTGTGTCATCGACGTCCCTTGCTCTCGGTCCTGCCTGTGCGCTGCGCTGACGTCGGTCACTCGGCAAGTGTGGCCAGGAGCTCACGTCGCCACTGCTCGGTCCGTGCGAGCTCGTTGAACGTGAAGATGTGGAAGCCGCGGATGTTGGACGGCACCGCGGGGACCGAGCCTCCGAGACGCTTGGCGAGCTTGGTCGGGCTGTACGCGCCAGGCAGCAGAAAGCGCCACAGCAGGCTGTGCTGCTTGTGCAGGAAGCGTGCGGACTGCCCGAGCCCGAGGCCGGCCGAGATCCTCACCAGCTTCTGCCGGTTGACCGGACCTGGCATGCCCACGCGCACGGGCAGGTCGACACCGAGACCGGCGACCCGGCCGGCCCACGCCGCGGTCGTCGCGGCGTGGAAGCACATCTGCGTGATGATGCTCGTGGAGTACGGCGCCTTCTGCTTGAGTGCGAGCTCGATCGTCTCGTCGGGGATGTCGCCGTGACCTTCCGGGTAGCCGCCGATGCCCACGTCGTCGAACGGGCGACCCATGCGCTCCAGCGACTGCAGCAGCGAGAGCGCGTCCGGGAACTTCCCGGCCGGGTGCGGCGCGTCGCCGCCGATCACGAACACCGAACGGATCGACGCCTCCCGCAGCCGAGCAACGATCTCGGCCAGGTGCGTGTCGTCGGAGACGATCCGCGCGGGCAGATGCGGCGCGACACGGTAGCCGTGTGCGGCCAGTCGTTCGGCGAGGTTCAGCGTCACGCCGATCCCTTTGGCCTCCGTCGCCGTGACCGTGAGCGGGACCGACGTCGGGACGTGGGCCAGCACGGCCTCCTCCGTCCCCTTGAACGGCATGACCTCGTAGCTCGTGTTGCGCAGCAGCGGCCCGAGATCCAGCCGCTCACGGCCCGCACCGATATCGTCGATGACACCCATACGTGTCTCTCCTCCGGATCGGCGACGACTCTTGCGTCGAGGCTAGGCAGAGGCAGGGGGCTTCCTCGACGGACTGATGACTCTTCTCTGCGGGCCGGTCCGGCGAGGTTCCTAGGACAAATTGCCTACGCCTCCCGTTATGCGCCGAGATTGCGCGAAGTGCCCGACCGCAGGCGGGCATCCTGGGCACCTCTGCTAGGCACTTCGCGCAATCTCGGCGCGAAGGTGTGGAGTTCGGGAAGCCTTGGTAGCGTGCCTGGTCCATGACAGCAGAGGACGGGACCTTCTCCGAGCGTCGCCAGGCGCTCCTGAGCCGCATGTTCGACCTGCGCGACCAGCACGTCCTCGTCACCGGGGCCGCCAGCGGGCTCGGGCGTGCCATCGCCGAGGTGATGGCGGACGCCGGGGCAGACCTCACGCTCGTCGACACCGACGCCGACGGCCTCGAGGACGTCGCCGCGTCGTTGAAGGGACGTGGGGGCACCGTCGTACCCGCTCGCTGCGACATCAGCGACGCCGCTGCCGTCGCTTCGACCGTCCACGATGCAGCCGGCCGGTTCTCCTCCCTCGACGTCGTGTTCGCCAATGCGGGCATCCCCGGCGAACGGCGGCCGGACGGGCCGGCCAGCGTCATCGAGCAGGTACGCCACGAGGACTGGGACCGCGTGCTCTCGGTCAACCTCAACGGCGTACTGCACACGATCCAGGCGGCGGCGTCGGTCATGCGGCCGCAGGGCTCCGGCCGGATCGTCGTCACCGCGTCGACGGCCGGTCTGCGCGCGGACCCGATGGTCGGGTACGGCTACATCGCGG
>DATMEB010000068.1:0-5240 GCA_035557095.1 Nocardioidaceae bacterium
GTGGTGCAGAGCCTCAACGCCCTGGACGCACCGCAGCTGTTCGCGGTGATCGTGCTGCTTGCGGTCCTGGGTTCGCTGCTGTTCTTCGTGGTGACGGTCGCCAAGCGGTCCACGATCCCGTGGCACGACTCCGTGGCCAAGCAGTAGCCACGCGGCACCTTTCCGCCGCGACTGCGTGCGGCCCGGCCGCGCGCGGATGAAGGAGAAGAGAGACATGTCAGTCACTGCAGGGAACGCCCAAGGGAGCGCGGCCGCCGTTGCGCAGCCGACGAGGACGCCGCAGGACCTGGCCCGGCGCGCCGACTGGATTCGGCTGCGGACCATCGAGCTCATCGACGGGGCCGGGCTGGGCCACTACTCGAGCACCTTCTCCTGCGCCGAGATCCTCTCCGTGCTCTACTACCGGACCCTTCGCCTACGTCCGCTCGAGCCGGACTGGCCCGACCGCGACCGGTTCCTGCTCGGCAAGGGTCACGTGGCGACCGGGGTCTGGCCCGTACTCGCCGATCTCGGCTACTTCCCCGAGAGCTGGCTGGACGGGTTCGGCCGGATCGGGTGCCGCCTGACCGACCACCCGGACATGCGTGTCGCCCCAGGCGTCGACTTCAGCTCCGGGTCCCTGGGCCACAACCTGTCGGTCGGTCTCGGGATGGCCTTGGCGGGACGGATCAGCGGACGCGACTACCGCACGTTCGTGCTCACCGGCGACGGCGAGCTGCAGGAGGGTCAGGTCTGGGAGGCCGTGATGGCCGCGGGCCACTACCGCCTCGGCGGCCTGGTCGCCGTCATCGACGCCAACGGCTTCTCCGGTCATGGCCCCACCTCCGAGGCCCTGAACATCGAACCGCTCGCCGACCGCTTCCGCGCGTTCGGCTGGGAGGTCGTCGAGATCGACGGCCACGACATCGACGCGCTGTGCGAGACCTTCGACGCGCTGCAGCCGGCGAGGGAGAGACCGCCCACGTGCGTCGTGGCGCGGACACGCAAGGGCCAGGGCGTCGCGATGACCGAGGAGTCACCACAGGCGTGGCACCTCGGGCACCTCGCGCCCGAGCAACGTGACCGGGCACGAGCCGAGATCGAGGCGAGGCTGCAGTGAGCACCACGGAGCGTACGACTCAGGAGAGCCGGCAGGCCCGCGGCGAGATGGTGGACGTCTTCGCCGACGACGACCGGCACGCCGCTGCGACCACCAATCCCGTCGGCTTCGAGATCGCCCGGCTTGCTGACGAGCACGACGACGTCGTCGCCCTGTCGGCCGACATGAGCGCCGTCCTGGCCGACCTTCGTGCGCGTCACCCCGAGCGCTATGTCGAGTTCGGCATCGCGGAGACGAACACGGTCTCGGCCGCGGCCGGCATGGCCGCCTGCGGGCTTCGCCCGTACGTCGTGTCCATGGCGCCGTTCGGGGCGATCAAGTGCGCCGAGCAGCTGCGCACCGACGTGGCGTACACCCGGCTGCCCGTGCGCTTCGTCGCACGACTGTCCGGCCTGGCCATGGGCTTCTTCGGCACCAGCCACCACGCCGTCGAGGACGTCGCGATCGCCAGGGCCATCACCAACCTCACCGTGGTGGCGGCGGCCGACAGCAACGCGACCGCGGGTCTGCTGCGCTCGACGTTCGACGCACCGGGGCCGGTCTACTACCGCATCAGCGAGCACACCCTCCCCGTCTACTCCGCGCCACCGGTGTTCACGCCCGGTCGCTGGGTCCGAGTGAGGGAAGGCGCAGACGCCACGATCATCGGCCACGGGATCGGGGTCGGCCTCGCCCTCGCGGCCGCGCAGCACCTGGCGGCCGACGGCATCGAGGTCGCCGTCCTGGACGCCGCGTACCTCAAGCCCTTCGACCGCGACGCGATCGCCGAGGCAGCACAGGTGACGGGAGCGCTGGTCACCGTCGAGGAGCACAGCGAGGTCGGTGGGCTGGGCTCCCTCGTCGCCGAGGAGCTCGGCAGGCAACGGCTCAGCTGCGCGCTGTCCACGCTCGCGCTGCCCGACGAGGACCTCGCGGTCGGGCTTCCCGCCGACCTGCACGCCCACTACCAGCTGACGCCCGATGCGGTGGCCGGCCGGGTGCGTGCGCTGCTGGAGGCGTGAGCCGGTGCGCGCGCTCGTCTGCGTTCCGGGGGGCACCGAGGTGGCGGACGTACCTGACCCGCGCCCCGGCGACGCGGACGTGGTCGTCGAGGTCGAGGCGTGCGGTGTCTGCGGCTCCGACGTCCACCTGGTGGAGAGCGGGCACGCCGCGGACGGACAGGTCCTGGGTCACGAGTTCTCGGGTCGCGTCGTGGCCACCGGCCGTGCGGCGAACCGGTGGCGCATCGGCCAGCCGGTGTCGGTCAACCCCGTGGGCGGCTGCGGTGACTGCCCGCCGTGCCGGGCGGGACTGCCGTTCCGGTGCCCGCGGGTGCCCAACATCGGGATCGACGCGCCAGGTGCGTACGCCGAGTACGTCGCGGTCCCGCAGACACAGCTCGTCGCGCTGCCGGAGGACGTCGACCCGGAAGTCGGGGCCTACGCGGAGCCGTTGGCGGTGGCCCTGCGGGCCGTCGACCTGGCTTCGCCCGACCCGACCGACACGGCGCTGGTGTACGGCGTCGGCGCGATCGGCCTCAACGTGATCGCCGCCCTGCGGGTCGTCGGTGTCGACCACATCGTCGCCGTGGGCAGGTCACCGGGCAGGCGCCGCGCGGCGGCTGCCGTCGGCGCCGACGACGTGCTCGACAGCGGGCAGACCGACCTCGTGACGTGGGCGAGGGAGCATTCCCTTTCCTTCCAGGCGGGCTTCGACTGCTCGGGAGCACCGGGAGCGCTCGCAGACACGCTGAGCGTGCTGGGCCCCGGCGGGGTGAGCGTGCAGGTCGCCCTGCGCGGCGATCCCGAGACGGTCGACGTCGGCGCATTCGTGGGCCGCGGGCTGAGCCTGGTGGGCAGCTGCGCGTTCCGCCCCGGCGACTTCGAGGCGGCGGTGCAGCATCTGCTGGCAGGGAGGGTGTCCGGCGCCTCCCTGGTCAGTGAACGCGTGCCGTTGGAGCAGGCTCCAGACGCCCTCGTGCGGCTGCGACGGGCAGGAGACCTGGTACGCGTGCTCGTGCAGCCGTGTCGTCAGGAGAACAGGCGAGAGGTGAGCGCATGAAGGACTTCACCGGCAGGGTCGCGGTCGTGACCGGCGCCGGCAGCGGCATGGGGCGCGCGTTCGCCCGACGGTTCGCCGAGCTCGGCATGTCGGTCGTGGCCGCCGACGTCGAGGTCGGCGCGCTGAAGGGCACCGTCGACCAGCTCGAGGCCGACGGCCACAACGTGCTCGGCGTACGCACCGACGTGTCGAGCGAGGACGACGTGCAGGACCTCGCCCGCCAGGCGGTCGACGCCTTCGGCAATGTCCACCTGCTGTGCAACAACGCAGGTGTCGAGGGCTACCTCGACGGCGCCGTCTGGGAGGCCACCGACAACGACTGGAAGTGGACCGTGGACGTCAACTTCTGGAGCGTTGTCCACGGTGTCCGTGCGTTCTTGCCCGGCATGCTCGCGCACGGCGAGGAGGCGCACGTCGTCAACACGGCGTCGATGACGGCTGTTACCAGCCCGCGGAACATGTACGGCATCACCAAGCACGCGGTCATGGCGCTGACCGAGGTGCTCTTCCACGACCTGCGCGCCCGAGAGGCGCCGGTCGGGGTGACGGCGCTGTGCCCGGGGATCGTGGCGACCAACCTGTTCCGGGGCAGCCGCAACCGCCCGGCCGCCCTGCTCAACGAGGGCGGTTCCGCCGTCTCCGAACCGGGTCTCGAGAAGCGCGAGCAGATGCACGCGCTGCTCAGCGAGGGCATGTCGCCCGACGCCGTTGCCGACGTCCTCGTCGAGGCGGTGCGCGAGAACCGGCTGTACGCCCTCACCGACCACGACTGGGACGACGCGATCGACGAGCGCACCGCACACATCCGGGCAGGGACGAGCCCGGATGGCCGGCGGTGACCGGGAAGGTGACGGCCATGGGAGAGAAGCGGTTCGACGGACGCAACGCCGTCGTCACCGGCGGCGCGTCCGGCTTCGGCAGGGCGGTCGCCGAGCGCCTGCTGGCCGACGGTGCGGACGTCGTGCTGGTCGACCGGGACGAGCAGACGCTCAAGGTCACCGCCGACGCGCTCGGCGCCATCGGACCGGTCCGTGCCGTGACGGCCGACGTGAGCCAGGAGCCCGACGTCGCTGCGTACGTCCGCGCGGCGATGGCCGGGCGCGACCGCATCGACCTGTTTTTCAACAACGCGGGCATCGAGGGCAGGATGCTGCCGATCACCGAGCTCGACATGGCCGACTTCGACTCCGTGATCGCCGTGAACCTGCGCGGGGTCTTCCTCGGGCTGCGTGAGGTGCTTCGCGTCATGACGCGCCAGCCGGGTGGGGGAGGCGCCATCGTCAACACCGCCTCCATGGCGGGTGTGAAGGGCGGTCCGTCGTTCAGCCCGTACGTCGCCTCCAAGCACGCTGTCGTCGGGCTCACCCGGTGTGCGGCGCTCGAGGGGGCCTCGTCCGGCATCCGCGTGAACGCGATCGCACCCGGTCACATCGACACCAGGATGGCCCGGGCGCTGACCGCGCAGATCGACCCCGAGGACCCCGCGCGCGCCTTCGAGCAGGTCTCCGCCCGCGTGCCGCTGGGTCGCTACGGCACCGCCGAGGAGGTGGCCAACCTGGCGACGTGGCTGCTCTCCGCCGAGGCCAGCTACGTCACGGGGTCGACCTACCTCATCGACGGCGCGGTGACGGCCTGACGCAGCCTCCCGGCGGCGCCAAAAGCCTTGCTCACAAGGCGTGCGAGAGCGCCAGCGCTCCGCCGTCGACGGGGAAGACGCCACCGGTCATGAAGCTGGAGGCGGGTGAGGCGAGCAGGAGGGCCATGCCCTGGACCTCCTCCGGGTCTCCCATCCGGCCGAGGGGTATGGTGCCGGCCCATCGCGCCTCGGCGGCCGGGTCCGGCGGCCCCTTGCCGCCGATGTTCGTACGGAACGGGCCCGGGGCGATGGCGTTGACCCGCACGTTGTGCGGCGCGAGGTCGAGCGCGGCCTGGCGGACCATGTTGACGACCGCCGCCTTGGCCGCGATGTAGCCGTACCCGACCATCGGGTCCGCGCGCAGACCGGCCGTCGACGCGGTGACGACGATCCGGCCGGAGCCCTGCGGCCGCATGACCGACGCCGCCGCCTGGATCGTGTGCAGTACGCCGTTGAGGTTGACCG
>DATMEB010000069.1:0-9396 GCA_035557095.1 Nocardioidaceae bacterium
TTCCCCGGATGTGGTGCACAGGGCTTTGCCTGTAGGAGGTGGTCCGCCATGACAGAGCGCCACGAGTTGCGTTGGGGTGGAGTAGCCGGACTGGGGTTCGTCGGTCTGGTCGTGATCGCGGGACTCCTGCGCGGGTTCCCACCGGCGGTGGACAGCACGCCCGGAGAGGTGGCGACGTACTTCGCCACCAGCCGTGGCGAGCTGCTGCTCACCGCCCTGCTGCTGTCCGCAGCAGCCGCGCTGGTCATCTGGTTCGCAGCGGCCTTCGCGGAGGCGATCCGCGAGCGCGAGGAACGCAGCGACCTGCACCTCGCACTGGTGGCGGGCGCTGTGCTCGTCGGCGGTGCGATCTTCATCAACGCGGCGCTGGTCGGCGCGACGGCGTACGGCGTGAACCTCCGGTCGGTGGACATGACGTACTTCCACTTCGAGCTGAGCGCGATCCTGGCCACGACGATCGGCTTCGCCTCGGCGGTGCCGTTGACCGCAGCAGGGCTCGGTGTGCTGCGGACCCACATGATGCCGGACTGGCTGGGCTACCTGGCCCTGGTCGCGGCGGCGGTCTCGGTCGTCGGCGCCTTCGGCATCTTCGTCACCGCCGGGATGTTCGTGGCCGGCGGTCCGGTCATGACCATGATCCCGCTGGCGTTGTCATCCCTGTTCGTGCTCTGCGGCAGCCTCTTCATGGTGCGTGAGCACCTGCCGGAGATCACCGCCACCACGGTGGTGCCGCAGACCTGAGCAAAGTCCGGCGCGACATCGCAGACAGCGCTTAGTTTGGAGTAGTGGAGCGTCGAACCATCTCGGCAGTCGCCGTCGCAGTGTCACTCGCGGTCGCTGCGACGGCGGTTCTGCTCCTTGCGGCCCCCTCGCCACCGAACGCGTCGACGGCCGCCATCGACGCCGCACACCGGGCGGGCACCCATCAGCCGGGAACGTCCACGCTGATCACCGAGGACAAGCCCCTGGGTGTCGGCGGTGCTGTACCCCTGCTGCGTCCGGACATGTTCTCGCTGCGTGCAGGCGACCTGCAGATGCGCGGGACCCGCCAGCGCAGGGTGCTGCGTTTCGCGGCCCGGCTGGCCAACGCGGGACCCGGGCCGATGGTGCTGCGTCCCCGACCGCGCCTGCACTGCGGCCCGGGGCAGCGGCATGCCCGCCAGCTGATCCACGTCGACCGCAACCGCGACGGCCGCTTCCAGCGCCGGACCGACACAGCCGTGCGCTCACGTCCGGCCGGCTGCATGATCGACCACCCCACCCACGGGCACTGGCACTTCGACGCGATGGCCTCCTACCGCCTGCTCGACCCCGCGCCCCGCCGTGTCGTGGCCGCCCGCGCCAAGGTCAGCTTCTGCCTGCGGGACAACCGACCCATTCCGGGCACGCGACCGCGGCAGCGGCGGGCGTTCTTCGGCGAGTGCGGCCGCAACCTCGTGCAGGGGATCTCGCCGGGCTGGTTCGACCTCTACGACGTGGAGACCCCCGGCCAGTCGCTGCGCATCCCCCGCCGCACCCGCAACGGCGTCTACTGCCTCGTGCTCCGCGCCGACCCCCGCGACCAGCTGGTCGAGACCGACGAGGGCAACAACGCCAGGGCCCGGGCGATACGGATCCGCGGCATGCGCGTGAACCCTGCGCAGTCGCGTGCCTGCCGCGGCGTCGTGCGCTGATCCAGTGGCGCGTCCGTTAGGACTCCCCGTCCGCTAGGGACTATCCAGCGGAGTCAGGGCATGACACTCTGCTAATAAGGGGCGGCGCGATTCGAGTCATCTGACGAACCCGAAAGGACTCGGGATGCGCAGCAGAATCACCGTGCTCGCGGGCACGGTCGCAGTCGTACTCTCAGCCGTCGCCGCACCGACGGGAAGCAGCGCGGTCGAACCCGGCGCCGGCGAGTCCGGCCGGTACGTGGTGCTCATGACAGCCGACCCCGTCGCGGCCTACGACGGCGGCGTCCGTGGCTACAGCCCAACCACCCCGGCCACCGGGAAGCGGGTCAAGCCACGCTCGCCGAAGGTCAAGGAGTACCTCGGCTATCTGCGCCGCCAACGCACCCGCGCGCTGGACTCCGCCGATGCGGAGCGAGCTGACGTCAACGCGACGTACTCGTACGCGCTCAACGGGTTCGCCGCCGAGCTCACCCGCGCCGAGGCCCAGGCGCTGTCGCGCCAGCGCGGCGTGGCCGCTGTCGTGCGCGACCGCCTGCGCCAGCCGCAGACCGACAACACCCCGGCGTTCCTGGGCCTCAGTGATCCCGGCGGGCCGTGGGAGTCCGACGTCGTCGGCGAGGACGTCGTGGTCGGCGTGATCGACACCGGCATCTGGCCCGAGCACCCCTCGTTCGCCGACGACGGCAGCTACACCCCGCTGCCCAGGCTGCCGCAGGTGCCGTGCAACTTCGGCAACGCTGCGGTCAACCCGGACGACGCGGCGTTCGCCTGCAACAACAAGCTGCTGGGTGCGCGCGACATGCGCATCACCTACAACGAGGTCGTCGGCCCGGAGCTGTACGGCTCCGCCCGTGACGCCGAGGGCCACGGCACCCATACCGCGAGCACGGCCGCCGGCAACGCCGACGTGCCGGCCCAGATCTTCGGGGTCGACCGGGGCACCGTCAGCGGCATCGCGCCCCGCGCGCGGGTCATCGCCTACAAGGCCTGCGGGGACGAGGGCTGCTTCGAGTCCGACCTGACGGCTGCGATCGACCAGTCGGTCCTCGACGGCGTCGACGTCATCAACTACTCGATCGGCGGCGGTGCCGGCGTGGCCGGCCCCGACGAGCTCGCGTTCCTCTCCGCCGCCGAGGCGAACGTGTTCGTGGCCACCTCCGCGGGCAACGAAGGGCCCGGCGAGGCCACGATCGGCGGACCGTCGTCGGCCCCATGGGTCACCTCGGTCGCGGCATCCACGCAGGACCGCACCTTCCAGGGCACGGTCACGCTCGGCGACGGGCAGTCGTTCAACGGCGCGTCCATCACCACAGGCACGGCAGAGGTCCCGATCGTCGACGCGGCCGCGCTCGGTAACGAGCTGTGTCTCGTCGACGTGCCCTTCTCCGCGCCGGTCACGGGCTCGATCGTGCTGTGCAAGCGCGGCGAGAACGCCCGCGTCGACAAGAGCAAGGCGGTGTTCGACGCCGGTGGGGCCGGGATGGTGCTGTACGACCTCGATGACGCGGCCGCCCTCGTGACCGACAACCACTGGGTGCCGTCGGTGCACATCAACAACACCGACGGCCTGGCGGTGAAGGCCTTCATCGCCGGTGCGGGTGCCGCCGCGAGCGCGCAGATCACCGGTGGCGAGGCGGCGCCGGCGCAGGGGTCGGTCATGGCCGACTTCTCGTCACGCGGACCCAACCCGGCTGCGGGTGACATCGTCAAGCCCGACATCACCGCGCCGGGCGTCAACATCCTCGCCGGCAACACCCCGACACCGTCGCTAGGTGCGCCCGGTGAGCTGTTCCAGTCGATCAGCGGCACGTCCATGTCGAGCCCGCACATCGCCGGGATCTACGCCCTGCTCAAGCAGGCGCACCCGAACTGGAGTCCCGCGATGGCGAAGTCGGCCATCATGACCACGGCGCGACAGGACGTGGTCGAGGAGGACGGCACGACTCAGGCCGATCCGTTCGACTTCGGCTCCGGGCACGTGCAGCCCGGCAGCACCGGTCCGGGCTCGGTGTTCGACCCCGGCCTGGTCTTCGACGCCGGCGTCGAGGACTACGTCGCGTTCCTGTGCGGCGCCGAGCGAGCCGTCGTCGTCAACCCTGAGGCCACCTGCGCAGCGCTGGTTCAGGCCGGGTTCTCGACCGACGCGAGCGACCTGAACTACCCCTCGATCGGGGTCGCGCAGGTCGCCGGCTCGCAGACCGTGACCCGGACGGTGACCAGCGTGGCCGGTACGCCCGGGCCGACGACCTACACCCCGACGGTCGAGGCGCCGCCGGGGTTCGACGTGTCGGTGTCGCCTGCCGAGCTGACGCTCGCACCGGGTGAGACGGCGTCGTTCGACGTCACGATCTCCAACGCAGGCAGCGCGCCGGTCGGGGCGTGGCGGTTCGGCTCGCTGACCTGGGCCGGGGGCGACTACGAGGCCCGCAGCCCGATCGCGGTGGCGGCGAGTGCGTTCGACTCGCCCGCGCTCGTGCAGGGAGCGGGTCGCACCGGCCGGGCTGCGTTCGGCGTGCAGTTCGGCTACACCGGCGGCTACGACGCCCGGGGTCACGGGCTCGCCCCGCGTGAGGTCACCCGGGGCAGCGTCGCACAGGACCCGAACCAGGAGTTCAGCCCGACCGACCCCGTAGGGGTCACCGCGCACCGGTTCCGGGTCAGGCGTACGGCGTACATGCGCTGGGAGCTCACGCACCCCAACAACGCGGTCGACCTCGACATGTACCTCTTCCGGGGTAACACGCAGGTCGCGGCAAGCGGCAGCGGCGGCACCGACGAGCTGCTCGAGCTCACCCTGCCGCGCCCCGGCGTCTACACCCTGTACGTCCACGGGTGGCAGACGGTGGCCACGCCGCGGGAGCGGTACCGGCTCCGGCACTGGCAGGTCTCGCGGCGTTCGGGCGGCTCGCTGGCGGTTCGCCGTGAGCCCCGGCGCGCGGTGCTCAGCGGGACCGGCCAGGTGCGGGTGGCGTGGCGCGGCGTGCAACCAGGGCCCGCGAGCTACGGGGCGGTGTCGCACCACCGGGCCGGACGTGTCCTGGGGCTGACGCTGGTCAGGGTCACGCCGCGACGCTGAGGGGGACGCTGAGGGGGCGGTGACCGAGCCAGCCTCGGCGGTCAGCGCGGGGCCGGCGGCTCGGGGTTCTCACACAGGAACGCGGACCGCCGGCCACCGGAGTGGTACTCGTAGCGCTTCCCGTCGTACTCCAGCACGACGCGGGTGCCGTCGGTCAGCACCTGCGGGTACATCATGCCCGGCCGGGGGCAGCCCATGCTGCCGTCGCGCCAGGTGACCTCCTCGACGCTGGCGACCCCGATCTGTGCCTCCTCGGCGCCGAGCCGCTGCGACAGGTCCGCGACGGCGTCCGCCGCCGCCCCGCGCGGCTGGCCGGGGGAGCCGGGGGACTCCCGATCGGGTGTCGGGGACTCGTTCACGCTCTCCTCCGGTTCGGCCGCTGACGGCGAGCCCGACGGGTCGTCGGACTGACCGCATCCTCCGGCTACCAGCATGAGCGCTGCGGTGGCTGCTGCGAAGGCGTACCTCACCATGTCGCGTCACCTATCCATCGGTCGGGCCCCTCGGCCGGAACCGTCGGCCCCGGTCTGTCGAGGATGTGACGTCTCGGAGCCGGTGGCGGTTCCGGGGGTGCCCCGGCCGGCAGCGTTGCTCGTCGTGGCATTGGGTCGCCGAGCGGCTGACTCGAGTTCACGCAGAGTTGCTGCGCGGTCACGACACGGACATATCCGGCTGGTCCCGTGAGGGCGTGCAACCGTGCCGACCGATCTCGGGGGACCCCTCATGACCAGTCCGTGGCGACCATCCAAAGCCGTACCCGTCATCACCCTGGCCCTGCTCACCACCGTCCTGACCGCACCCGCGGTCGCCGAGAGCACGCGGTCGTCGCGCGCCGCCGAGCGCGTGGGGACCGTCGCGCACCGGGGTGCCAGCGAACGCGCGCCCGAGAACACGGTGGCCGCCATCCGCAAGGCCATCCGGGCCGACTCCGACTACGTCGGCATCGACGTCCGCAGGACCCGCAACGACAAGCTCGTGCTGATGCACGACCGGACGCTGGACCGGACCACGAACGTCGAGAATGTCTACCCGCGTCGCGACCCGTGGCGGGTGTCGCAGTTCAGCCTGCGGGAGATCAGGCGACTCGACGCCGGCAACTGGTGGTCGTCGTCGTACTCCGGTGCGCGGGTGCCGAGCCTGGCCGACGTGCTCCGGAAGCTGGACAAGAGTCGCACCGGAGCCTTCCTCGAGGTGAAGGAGCCGCGGGCGGGAACCGGCCGGCTGGTGCACCGGGCCCTGCGCCGATACACGAGCTGGCTGCGACCCGGACAGCGCGACCGCCTGGTCGTGCAGAGCTTCAACAAAAGCTGGGTGCGCGCGTACCACCGCAAGCACCCGGCCGTGCAGACCAGTGTGCTGGGCGATGTCGCTCCAGGCGACATGCACAGGTACTCCTGGGCCGACCAGGTGAACATGCCCTACGGCGACGTGCTCCGCCGGCCGAGCCTGGTGCGCGCGGCGCACCGGCAGGGAATCGAGGTCTCGGTGCACACGGTCAACGGTCGGCGCGCCATGCGCAAGGTCATCCGCAAGGGCGTCGACGCGGTCAGCACCGACTGGCCCGGCCGGCTGAACGACGTGCTCGAGGGCCGGCGCTGAGCGCCCGCGCTCAGGACGCGGCGGGCCGTCGGGCCCGCCCCTCGTAGCGGTACGCGAACGGCCGGGGCCCCTCGCCGTAGTAGGTGGCGTAGTCGTCGATCTCCAGGCCGGCGTCGCGGATGAGCGAGCCGATGTCGCGGGTCAGGTGGCACCCGCCGGCGACCGCCCGGTTGAGCGGCGCGAGCCGGTCCTGCCACCGCGCGACGTCTGCGTCAGGGGCACGGCCGTGCTCGAGGAAGTGGAAGGCGCCGCCGGGCTTGAGCACCCGGTACAGCTCGCGCAGGGCCTGCGCGACGTCGGGGACCGTGCAGAGCGTGAACGTCGAGAGGGCGCAGTCGAAGCGACCGTCCGGGAACGGCAGCGTCTCCGCGGTGAAGCCGGCATGCACGACGCGCACGGGTGACTCGCGGATACGCCGGCAGGCCAGGCGCAGACCGACCTCGCTCGGGTCGATCGCCCACACCCCGCCCAGTGTGGGCGGGTAGTGCGGGACGTTCAGCCCCGAACCGAAGCCGAGCTCGACGACGTCACCGGTGAGATCGGCGCACACCTGGGCCCGCGCCTTCCGAACCGCGTCGACATCGAGCAGGCGGTTGGTCAGTCGCGGCAGCAGCCGGTCGCTCCACAGTCCCATGGCTTTGATTCTCTACGCCGCTCGCCCGCTGCTGCGCAGGGCACGCGCAGTCTGCCCTGCGCAGCGGGGTGAGCGGACGACGGTCAGTACGCCGGACGCGGCGGCTTCAGGTAGGCGGACGAGTCCTTCTGCCAGAGGAACCACAGCAGCGCTGCCTCGAGCACCCAGGTGATGATGCCGACGACGAGGACACCCGGGTGCTGCGGCGTGACCAGATTGAAGAGCCCGGACACGACACCGACACCGGCCAGGATCGTGAGCACGATGCGTGCCCAGTTGGCACCCTTGCGCAGGAATATCCCCAGCACGATCCAGAGAGCCCCGAAGACGACGACGCCAATCAGCGGGCCCACGGTCAAGCTCGCCCGCACCGTGCTCTCGTCGGCGCCTGCGGGCTGAGCCTCCATCGCGGTGGCGAGGACGTCGTCGAAGAAGATGAACGTGACGACCGCGCTCAGCACCGACATCGCGACGATCGCCCAGACCAGGTTGAGCGACGTGCGGATCGAGGGCGGCGCATCGCCCTTGGGCTGCACGCCGGGACGCTCGGGCGGCGGCGCGGACATGGGCTCGTAGTCGCTCACGGTTCCCCCTACTCGTAGCAGTTCGACTTCCGACCAGAGGCTAGCCGCGTTCGGGGCCCGCCGCCTCCCCAAATGCCCGAAAGGTACGGTGCGAGCCCCGTGAGTCACTCCCCGAGGTGGTCGACGTCGCGGAAGCCGGTCTTCTTGGCCCGCACCCCTCGGTTCCAGAACCAGGTCAGCACCCAGAGCACCACGCCGAGGGCCAGCAGGACCCCGCCGATCTTGTACTCGACGGTGTCGCGCCCCGTCCACGGTCCGACCAGGTACGCACAGGTGAGCGCGCCCAGTACGGGTATCGCCGTCGGCGCCCGGAAGGTGTGGTGCTCGACCGGCTGCCGGCGCAGCACGAGCACGGCCACGTTGACGATCGTGAAGACACCGAGCAGCAGGAGCGACGTGGTACCACCGAGCGCGTCGACGGTGTCGTCTCCCATGAAGTTCGACACCACGATGATCAGGCCGAACGCGATCAGCGTGGTGAACAGGATGCTGGCCCATGGGGTACGACGGGTCGGGTGCACCAGGCCCAGGCCTCGCGGGAGCACGTCCTCGCGGGCCAGCCCATAGAGCAGGCGGCTCGCCATCAGCATGTTGATCAGGGCGGAGTTCGCGACCGCGACCATGGTGATGAACGGGAAGATCTCGCTGACCGGCAGGCCGGGAATTCCGGCCTCGACGACGAGCAGGAGCGGCACATCCGCCTCGGACAGCTCGCCGACGGGCACGGTCGCCACCGCGGCGATCGACACGAGGATGTAGATGGTGCCCGTGATGCCGAGGCCGCTCAGCATCACCTTGGGGAAGATCCTCGAGGGTTCCTTGGTCTCCTCGGCCATGTTGACGGAGTCCTCGAAGCCCACCATCGCGAAGAACGCCAAGGACGTCGCAGCGGTGATGGCGATGAACACGCTCTTGTCATCGCTGGTCTCGAACGTCACGACGGCGTCCATGTCCCCTTCGCCACGTCCGATGACCCACACGCCGACGAGGATGATGATGACCAGGCCGCTCAGCTCGATCAGCGTCAGCACCACGTTGGTCTTCACGCTCTCGCCGACGCCGCGGAAGTTGACCAGCGCGACGACTGCCATGAAGCACAGCGCCACCACGGTCACCGCGGCGTCGCTGAAGCCCAGGTTCAGGCCGACGACGAAGTTGTCGGCGAAGGCCTGCGATGCCGTCGACGCCGACGTGATGCCGGAGCACATCACCGTGAACGCGACCAGGAACGTGAGGAAGTGGATGCCGAACGCCTTGTGGGTGTACAGCGCCGCGCCCGCGGCCCGGGGGAACTTCGTCACCAGCTCCAGGTAGGAGAACGCCGTCAGCGTCGCGACCACGAACGCGATCAGGAACGGCGCCCAAGCGGCGCCGCCGACCTCACCGGCCACCTCCCCGGTGAGGGCGTAGATGCCCGTACCGAGGATGTCCCCGACCACGAACAACAGCAGCAGCTTGGGCCCCATCACCCGACGCAGCTCGGGCTGGTGCGAGCCTTCCTGCACGCTGGTCTCGCTCATGTCGATCCCTTCCGTCGCGCTGTCGGGACAGCACCCTCCCACGTATAGCTCTGGTACGCCCGGGTAAGGACGACCCTGTGAGGCTTTCACCGCGATCATCGCAGTCCGCGGGCCCCGCAGCCCCGACTCAGCGTCGACGGCGCGGCGTCGCGCGGCGCCTGCTGGGCGGAGCTGCGGCCACCGCCGTGGCCGCGGTCGCCGGTCACGACCTGCTGCAGCGCCGGCACGCCATTCTGCGCAACTTCCCCGTCATCGGCCATGCCCGGTTCCTGCTCGAGGCGATCGGCCCCGAGCTGCGGCAGTACATCGT
>DATMEB010000070.1:0-42685 GCA_035557095.1 Nocardioidaceae bacterium
CGCAGGCCTCGCTCCTCCGCCTTGCGGTGCACCTGTGACCGATGCGAGAGCGCGCGAGCGCAGCGAGTGGGCGAACTGCGAGGGAACCAGTGATGCCGCCGGACAACGCTCGCGACGAGCAACGCTGCCGGCCGGGGCACTAGCCAGACGGCTCAGCCGACGTGTACCGGGTTCTGGCCGGTGACCAGGAAGACGATCCGGCGCCCCATCGACACCGCGTGGTCGGCGATCCGCTCGTAGTACCGGCCCAGCAGCGCCATGTCGATCGCGCCCTCGACGCCGGCGCCCCAGTCGTCGCTGAGCAGCTGGCGGAACGCGGAGCGGCGGAGCCGGTCCATCTCCTCGTCCTTGGCCTCCAGCAGCTCCGCTGCGGCGATGTCACGGGTCTCGATCACCTGGGCGGCACTGTCGACCATCTCCTCGGCGGCCTTGGCCATCGCCCGGACGGTCCCCTCGATCTCCGCGGGTACGGCCTTCTCCGGGTAGCGCAGTCGCGCCACCTTCGCGACGTGCACCGCGAGGTCGCCCATCCGTTCGAGCTCACCGGACATGCGCAGCGCTGCTACGAGCATGCGCAGGTCGCCGGCGACCGGCTGCTGCAGCGCCAGCAGCTCGAAGGTGCGCTCCTCCACGGCCTCGCGCTCGCGGTCGATCGCGGCGTCGGCGAGGATCACCTGCTCGGCGAGCCCGGCGTCGGCCGACAGCAGGGCCTCGGTGGCGCGGTGGGTGGCCGTCTGCACGGCACGGGTCATCGACACGAGAGCGTCGATCGTCGCGTCGAGCTGGTCACGGTAGAGATCACGCATGCTCAAGACGGTACGGAGAGGAGGTGACCATCAGGCGACGCGACGTGAACGGCCGGTGAACAGTGCCGAAAGGCCAGGTCAGGACGGGTCCTGCGGGCGAAGGACAGGTTTCCGACTGCGTACTATTGAGACCTGTGAGCGAGTCATTGGCGTTTGCCCTAGTCGGCGTCGTCGGCGTCCTGCTCGGAGCCGGCGCCGTCCTGGCGTTCCGCGTCAGCGAGCGTGCCCAGCGGGCGCTGCCGGAGCAGCCCGAGCCGGTCGTGCCTCCCGGCGTGGGCGCCGTGCTCTCGGTGGTGCGCTCCTCCGCCGTCGTCGTCGACGCCGAGGACCACGTGCTGCAGGCCAGCGCTCCGGCGTACGCGCTCGGCCTCGTGCGCGGCGACCGGCTCGACGTCGAGGAGCTCGTCGACCTCGTGCAGCAGGTACGCCGCGACGGCCAGATCCGCGAGCGGGACATCACCATCGGCCGCGGCGCCGCCGCCGCCAACCTCGCGGCACGGGTGGCACCACTGAGCAGCCGGCTGGTGCTCGCGCTGGTCGACGACCGCACCCGCGAGCGCCGGGTCGATGCGATCCGCCGCGACTTCGTCGCCAACGTCAGCCACGAGCTGAAGACACCGATCGGCGCGTTGATGCTGCTGTCGGAGGCGGTCGGCGAGGCGGCCGGCGACCCGGAGGCGGTCGAGCGGTTCAGCGGCCGAATGCACACCGAGGCCGAACGGCTCAGCCGGCTCGTACAGCAGATCATCGAGCTCAGCCGCCTCCAGGGCGACGACCCGATCGGTACGGCCGCTCGCGTCGACCTCGACCGGGTGATCGACGTCGCGATCGACCGGTCGCGCGTGGACGCGCAAGACAAGGACATCGAGCTCACGCGCGGCGGTGACCGCGACATCCGCGTCACCGGCAACGGCGAGCAGATCGCGCTCGCGTTGGGCAACCTGGTCGAGAACGCCATCGCCTACAGCGGCGACGGAACCACCGTGGTGGTCTCGACCAGACAGACCGAGTCCGGTGCCGCGCAGATCACCGTGACCGACCGCGGCATCGGCATCGCGGCGCACGAGCTCGACCGCATCTTCGAGCGGTTCTACCGCGTCGACCCCGCCCGCGCACGCTCGACCGGCGGCACGGGCCTCGGACTCTCCATCGTCAAGCACGTGGCCGCGAGCCACGGCGGTGAGGTGAACGTCTGGAGCGTCCCCGGTGAGGGGTCGTCGTTCACCCTGTCGCTGCCGGGCGCCAAGGACCCGGCAGCACCGCAGGCCGACACGGCGCCCGAGCCCCGCACTCTGAACCAGCCTGAGGAGGCCAACTCGTGACCCGAGTGCTCGTTGTCGAGGACGAAGAGAGCTACAGCGACGCCCTCGCGTACATGCTGCGCAAGGAGGGCTACGAGGTGGCGCTCGCCGCCAACGGACACGACGCGCTGGCAGAGTTCGACAAGGCGGGTGCCGACATCGTGCTGCTCGACCTTATGCTCCCCGGGATCCCCGGCACCGAGGTCTGCCGCCAGCTGCGCCAGGTGTCGACCGTGCCGGTGATCGTGGTCAGCGCCAAGGACGCCGAGGTCGACAAGGTCGTCGGTCTGGAGCTCGGCGCCGACGACTACATCACCAAGCCCTACTCCCCGCGTGAGCTGGTCGCCCGGATCCGCGCGGTGCTGCGCCGCGGCCAGGAGGTCGACCTCGCGCCGGCGACGTTGGAGTCCGGACGCGTACGCATGGACGTGGAGCGGCATGTCGTCACTGTCGAGGGCAGCGAGGTACGGCTGCCGCTGAAGGAGTTCGAGCTGCTCGAGATGTTCCTGCGCAACACCGGCCGGGTCCTCACCCGAGGACAGCTGATCGACCGGATCTGGGGCGCCGACTACGTGGGTGACACCAAGACGCTCGACGTCCACGTCAAGCGTCTGCGCGCGAAGGTCGAGCCCGACCCCGCCAACCCGCAGTTCCTCGTCACCGTGCGCGGGCTGGGCTACAAGTACGAGTCCTGACCGCGCGGCGCCGACGCGACGACTACGGCAGCGGCACGTCCTCGTACGGCCCGACGGCGTCGACCACCGGAATCTTCACCTGGATCGGCTCGGCCCGCTGGAACTGCAAGGTCAGGTCCACGAAGTGCCCCGGAACCACGTCGCCCTCGACGGCGACGGTGCTCGGGTCACTGAGCTCCACGAGCTGCTCCGGCGCGAGCGTGACGCTCGAGCGCTCCATCGTCGACTGGACCGTCGCCCTGTCATCCGGGGGGAGACTCACGGTCGCACCGACGAGGCGGTCGTCGGCGTCACCCTTGTTCAGCAGTGCTCCGACGAGGGTCCCACGACCCGACTCGGGCAGCACGACCAGCATGTTCATCGCCCAGACCTCGCCGTCGCGCACGTTGACGCCGACCACGGGGTTGTAGTCGCGCAGCACCGGCGAGTCGAAGCCCGACGCACAACCCGATAGCGCCGGCAAGGTGACGGCGACGAGGACAGCGGCGACAGCGCGGCGAAGGCGTTGTGGAGGCTGCACGTGGGGTTCCTTCCGGGGCGTGTCGCCGGAGCTGTGCGCGTCTCGGCAGGGCTTGCGAGTCAGGGGGTTTGATGAGCGCGATCAGCCTAGCGATCGGGTGCCGCGACGACCGCGCCGGGATGGGTCGCGGCGCCGCTAGGACAGGGGTCACTGCAGGCGTCACGACCGCGTCGCGACAACGGTCACGGCAACCTCGCGACGACGCGTTCGCCTGTGCGAAGGCATGAAGAGATGCGTTTGTCAAGACCCAATGTGCGCCCTGACCTGCACAAACGCCGAAAGCGTGCGATGCGGCCCGTGGTATCCTAGTGGTCTAGGAAGGGGTACTTGACAGATGACTTTTGCAGTCGGCGAGACGGTGGTCTACCCCAATCATGGGGCCGCCGTGATCGAGGACATCGAGACCCGTCAGATCAAGGGTGAAGACAAAACTTACCTGGTGCTTCGCATCGTCGCGCAGAACGACCTCGTGGTTCGGGTGCCTGCCTGCAACCTCGATCTCGTCGGTGTCCGCGATGTCGTCGACAAGGATGGCTTGGACAAGGTGTTCAATGTGCTGCGCACCGAGCACACCGAAGAGCCGACGAACTGGTCGCGGCGCTACAAGGCCAACCTGGAGAAGCTGCACTCGGGCAACGTGCTGAAGGTGGCAGAGGTCGTCCGTGACCTCTGGCGCCGTGAGCGCGACCGCGGTCTCTCTGCCGGAGAGAAGCGGATGCTCGCCAAGGCCCGTCAGATCCTCGTATCAGAGCTCGCTCTGTGCGAGCAGACCAACGAGGACAAGGCCGAGGCCCTGCTCGACGAGGTTCTGGCTTCCTGAGCGTGATCGTGGCCCCCGGCTGACCGCCGGGGGTCACGTCTGTGCGAAGAGGACGTACGCCGTTGCCGACCGCCGCCATCGTGCCTGCCGCCGGGCGCGGTGAACGACTCGGACCAGGTGCCCCCAAGGCGCTGCGCGAGGTCGCGGGTGTCCCGTTGCTCGTGCACGCCGTGCGCGGGCTGTGCGACTCCGGCCAGGTCGACCTCGTCGTCGTGGCGGCTCCGCCCGCGGATCGCGCCACCGTCGAGCGCCTGTTGCGCCCCGTGGTCGCCGACGTCGCGCTGGCCGTCGTCGACGGTGGCGAAACCCGCCAGCAGTCCGTGGCCGCCGCCCTCGACTCCCTGCCCGACGATGTCGACGCGGTGCTCGTGCACGACGCGGCTCGGGCGTTCACCCCGGCGGAGGTCTGCGCGCGCGTGGCGGCCGCCATCCGTGCCGGCGCCGAGGCCGTCGTACCCGTGCTGCCCGTGGCCGACACGATCAAGCAGGTGTCCGGCAACACCGCCGCCTCCGGCGCCTCTGGCAACACCGGCAACACCGGCAACACCGTGGAGGCGACCCTCGACCGGACCTCGCTGCGCGCGGTGCAGACCCCGCAGGGGTTCCGGCGCGACGTGCTCGTACGCGCGCACGCCGCCTCGGCCGCCGGCGCCACCGACGACGCCTCGCTGGCCGAGGCCCTGGGTGTCGTCGTCACCGTCGTCGACGGGTCCGACGAGGCGTTCAAGGTGACCCGTCCGCTCGACCTGCTGCTGGCCGAGGCGCTGCTGCGTGCACGCGCCATGTCGGCGTACGACGAGGAGCCGCCCGGTCCGGGTGCTCCTCAGGCGGGGTAGACCAGGGCGGTCGCGATCGCGGCCACCCCTTCGCCGCGACCGGTCAGCCCCAGCCCGTCGGTGGTGGTCGCGCTCACCGAGACCGGCGCGTCGGCGAGCCGGCTCAGCACCTCTTCGGCCTCGGCCCGGCGTGGCCCCAGCTTCGGACGGCTCCCGATCACCTGGATCGAGACGTTGCCGACCCGCAGGCCGGCCTCGGCCACCCGGCGCACCGTCTCGCCGAGCAGGGCCGCCCCGCTGGCTCCGGCCCACGCCCGCTCTGCGGTGCCGAAGTTGCTGCCGAGGTCGCCCAGCCCCGCCGCGGAGAACAGTGCGTCGCAGGCGGCGTGGCAGGCCACATCGGCGTCGGAGTGCCCGGCGAGCCCGGTCGGCTCGTCGGGCCACTCCAGGCCGGCCAACCACATCGGGCGGCCGGACTGGAACGAATGGACGTCGACGCCGATGCCGACCCGCGGGACCACGCCTTCCATCCGGCGATCATGTCATCCTTCCGTAACCCCCGGGGATGATGCGCAGGGCTTGCCTGTTCGTGAACGATGGAGGCATGAAGGAGTCCGCCAAGCGCGGAGTCGTCGCCGGCGTGGTCAGCGTCGGCGCCGGACTGGGCGCTGCCGAGGTCGTCACCGGGCTGTTGTCACTGAGCACGTCCCCGGTGCTGGCCCTCGGGGAGAGCATCATCCGCATCACCCCCGGCGACGTGGCAGAGGCCGCGATCGCCGCCGTCGGCCAGCTCGACAAGCCGCTGCTGGTCGTCGGCACCGTCCTCGGCGCCCTGGTGCTCGGCGGGGTGGCCGGCTGGCTCGCGGTGCGCTCGACCGCCGCCGGGTTCGCCCTGCTCGTCGCCATGGGCGGTCTCGGTATGGCCGCCACGATGGCGACCGCGGACTCCTCGGCCGCTGACGCCCTGCCGCCGGTGATCGCCGCGTTGCTGTCCATCGCGCTGCTCGGTTGGCTCCTGTCGTGGGCCCGGGGGACGACCACCCGT
Organism: Nocardioidaceae bacterium; assembly: GCA_035557095.1. Taxonomy (GTDB): domain Bacteria; phylum Actinomycetota; class Actinomycetes; order Propionibacteriales; family Nocardioidaceae; genus JALZDI01. Next base: position 5,964 of record DATMEB010000070.1, read on the forward strand.
CCGGAGTCCGCCGCCGTTGACCGCCGGCAGTTCCTGGCACGCGCCGGCCTCGTCGGGCTTGGGGCGGTCGCGCTCACCGGCGCCGGACGGTTGCTCGCCGGCGGCCGGCAGGCCGTCGAGGCGGCGAGGCAGACCGTGTCGCTTCGGCTGCCGAAGCCGGTCGTCCCGGCCGGGGTGTCGGTACCGGTTCCGGGGGTGGCGTCCTGGCTCACGCCCAACGACGAGTTCTACCGGATCGACACCGCGCTCGCGATACCCCGCGTGCTGCCGGAGGACTGGCGGCTGCGTATCCACGGGATGGTCGATCGCGAGCTCGAGCTGACCTACGACGACCTGGTCGGCCGCGGGCTGCAGCAGCACTGGTTCACGCTGTGCTGCGTCTCCAACGAGGTGGGCGGCTCGCTGATCTCCAACGCGCAGTGGTCCGGTGTGCGCATCGCCGACGTACTCGCCGCGGCAGGGGTCCAGCCCGGTGCCGACGCGGTGCTGTCCACCTCGGCCGACGGGTGGAACTGCGGCACTCCGCTGGAGGCCCTGACCGACGATCGCGCGGCGTTGTTCGCGGTCGCGATGAACGGCGAGCCGCTGCCGGTCGAGCACGGCTTCCCCGTGCGCATGGTGGTGCCCGGCCTCTACGGGTACGTGTCGGCGACCAAGTGGGTCGTCGATCTCGAGGTCAGCCGGTTCGCCGACTTCTCGGCGTACTGGACGCAGCGCGGATGGTCGGCGCGCGGACCGGTCAAGACGCAGTCGCGGATCGACGTGCCGCGTGACGGCGCCGGCGTGAGCGCAGGGCGGGTCGCGGTCGCGGGCGTCGCCTGGGCGCAGCACACCGGCATCGACCGCGTCGAGGTACGCATCGACGACGGCCCCTGGCAGGAGGCCCGGCTGGCGCGCGTGCCCAACCTGGATACCTGGCGCCAGTGGACGTTCGCCTGGGACGCCGAGCCGGGGGAGCACCGGATCGCCGTGCGCGCGACGGACGACTCCGGCTACACGCAGACCAGTGAGCGGGCCGACGTCGTGCCGAACGGTGCCACCGGCTGGCACACCATCGTGGTCGACGTCGGCTGACCCTGCGTGGGCTGACCCTGCGTCTGCCGACACCCCGTACGTCCGATGGGCTTGACCCCCTCGCCGTCAATATGAGTAACTTGATGAACTTTCGTCCCTAGGCATGGGGGGTACCTCGTGATCGACGTGGTCACCGTCGACACTCCGCAGCTCGGCAACCGCTCCTACCTGGTGCACGACGGGGCGCAGGCGCTCGTCGTGGACCCACCCCGCGACTTCGAGCAGCTGGAGCGGTCGGCTGAGAACGCCGGGATCGAGATCGCCGCCGTGGCCGAGACGCACCTGCACAACGACTTCGTCTCCGGCGCTCCCGCCCTGGCGCACCGGCACGGTGTCGAGCACTTCGTGGCCGCGGACGAGCAGGTTTCGTTCCGGCGACGTGGCATCGCCGACGGCGACGTGTTCGAGGTCGGCGGCCTGGAGGTCGAGGTGCTCTCCACCCCGGGGCACACGCCGGGACACGTCGCGTACGCCGCGCGGTGCTCCGACGCGACCACGCCGGTGCTGTTCACCGGCGGGAGCCTGCTGTACGGCACGGTCGGGCGCACCGACCTGTCTGGGGCGGAGCAGACCGAGCGACTGGCCAGGGCGCAGTACCGATCCGTGCGCCGTCTCGCCGAACGGTTTCCGTCCGAGACCGCGCTGTTCCCGACGCACGGCTTCGGCAGCTTCTGCGCCTCGTCGTCGGCGTGCTCGGCGAGCAGCAGCACGATCGCCGCGGAGGCGTTCGACAACGTCGCGCTGACCGTCGACGACGAGGACCGGTTCGTGCGCGACCTGCTCGCGGGTCTGGGGCCGGTCCCCGCCTATTACGACCACATGGCCGGTCTGAACCGTGCCGGCCACGGCCTCGAGCCGGTCGCTCGGCCGCAGCTGGTCGGCGCCGAGGGGCTCAGCGCCGCGATCGCGCGCGGCGCCTGGGTCGTCGACGTGCGCGGCCGGCAGGACTTCGCCGGCGCGCACCTGCGCGGCAGTGTGAACATCGAGTACGGCGCGAACTGCGCGACGTACGTCGGCTGGGTCGTGCCCTGGGGCGCCGACATCGTGCTGCTCGCCAACTCCGAGGCGCGCCTGTCCGAGGCCCGCCGGGATCTGGCGCGGATCGGCATCGACCGGCTGGCCGGCGCGACGCTGGGGGTGCAGACGATGTCCGGCCAGGACGTGCGGAGCTATCCGCGCCGCCGGTGGGAGGACCTGCAGGCGTCGTACGCCGACGACGGCGGCCTCCCCGAGGGAGTCGTCGTGCTCGACGTGCGGCAGCGCTCGGAGTACGACGCCGGGCATCTGCGGGGCGCCGTCTCGGTGCCGGTCCAGGACGTCGTGGACGCCGCCGAGCACATCCCGTACGGGACGGTGTGGGTGCACTGCCGCAGCGGCTACCGCGCCTCGGTGGCCGCCAGCCTGCTCTGCGCGGCCGGGCGGCGCGTCGTCCTCGTCGACGACGACTGGGAGCGGGCCGCCGACGTCGGCCTGCGTGTCGAACCGGGGAGCGCCATGGCCGCTGCCCACTAACAGCGTCACCGAAGCGTCACACACGTCGGCTCGGATCCGCCGCGCCGTCACGAACCTGAGACGCCCTCCGGCGTCTCCTATCTCGGAGGTTCAGAAATGTCACGAAAATCGTCCTGCCCGAAACCGGCGTCGCGACGACGCCTGCGGATGCGATCGGCGGTGGTCGCGGCCGCAGCGGTCGCCTCGCTGCCGATGCTGGCCGGCCCGGCATTGCCGTCGCCCCTGGTGGACCCACCAGGACCGGATGTCTTCGACGGCCTCGAAGGTCTCGACGCGCCGATCGCCCCCGACGTTCTCGAGTCGCGCTCGTCGCTGCTCGGCAACGACGGGCGCAAGTACTGGGTGGAGAACCACCTCGACAAGTCTGTGACGACCCAGGCGGCGGGTGACTCGACCCGCAAGGAGTACCTGCTCGTCTGGGCCGGCGACGTCAACGTCGCCGACAAGTCCGGATCCGACCTGCTGACGCCACCGGGGTCCATCGGCCCCGGCACCGTCGGGCCGAAAGAGGGTGTCGGACCCGACTTCCTTGCTGTCGTCGATGCGACGAAAGGTTCGCCGACGTACGGCGAGGTCGTGAACACCGCCACGGTCGGACCGCTCGTCGAGAACGAGCCGCACCACATGCAGTACGTGTGGCACAAGGGCGACAGTATCTTCGCCGGCGCGCTGTTCACCGACGTCACGTACGTCTTCGACGTGTCCAAGCTGCCCGAGCTCTCGCTCAAGGGAATCAACCTGCCGACCGACACGCTGTGCGGCACCGTCCCCGACGCGTACTGGGTGACCAAGGACGGCGGCGCGTACGGCACGTACATGGGCGGCCCGGACCTCCCCGGTCCGTGTACCTACACCGACGGCTCCACGCGGATCGGCAACGGCTTCGGCGGCAGCCCGGGCGAGGTCGTCCGGCTCGACTCCGACGGCAGGACCGTGAGCGAGGCGCCGGCGGCGCCGGAGCGGGCGGAGACCGAGCAGCGCTGCGACAACATCCCCGCGCTGCCGTCGCCGACCTGCGCAAACCCGCACGGCATCCAAGCGCGCGAGGATCTGGACACGATGGTGACCAGCGACTACAACGAGCCGCGCAACATCATCCTGAACCCGGTGCAGGCGCTCTCGTCGTACCTGCGCAGGCCGACGGTGCGTACGTGGGACATCTCCGACCGCGACCACCCGAAGCTCAAGGCCGTGTCGTTCCTGCCCGACGGCCCGCGCAAGGGTGTCGTCGCACACCACGAGGAGCCGCGTGCTGCGATGGAGACCACGGTCACCAACCAGCCCGAGCACAAGGGCGCGTTCGCGCAGACGATGCAGGGTGGCGCGATCTTCTACACACCCGACATGACCGCCGCGAAGCCGAAGTGGCGTGAGGTGTTCGACCTGACGAAGACGAACAAGCAGGTCGACTCCGGCAGCACCTACTACGGCGGCGGCAGCAACGGCGGTTGGCTGCAGACCAGCTTCGACGACAAGTACCTGTACCACGCCGTCGGAGGCCGGTCCGCGGGCTCGGCGGCCGAGGACGACACCGGATCCCCGGGCTACATCCTCGCGCTCGACATCCGCAAGCTGCTGGCGTCGGGTGACCAGCCGCAGTGCTCGATCGACACGCTCGAGGAGGTCACCGCAGGTGGCGACGAGAGCGACTGCCCGGCGGTCGCCGGGATCCTCCCGGCCTCGGGTGGGCCGCACTGGGGCGCTCTGGACAACCTGGAGATCGGCGCGGACGGGTACTACCACGAGACGCAGAGTCCGCGCCGGCTGGCGTACTCGAACTACTTCGTGGCACGTACCGGCCTCGACGGCGACCACCGGGTATGCATGGCCGACGTCGCCAAGGACGGGCAGCTGAGCCTCGACGAGTCGTTCGTGGACGAGTTCACCGGCTCGTCGTGTCTCGACTTCGACCGCGCGAGCTGGCCGCACGGCGAGTTCGGGCCGGCGAAGCCGCACTCGATGCTCTTCGTCACCGCCGATGAAGACGTTCGCTGACCAAAGGTCGGGGTGGGCCCGTTTCGCACGGGCCCACCCCGGGGCCAGGCCGGTGCTGGTGACGGCCGTCGCGCTCGCGTTGGCGTCGGCCGGTTGCGGCCAGGTCCCGGAGCGAGGGGCCGGTGACGCCGGGGCCCAGCTGCACCAGGCCACCCTGGCGCAGCAGTCCGGTGGTCCGGCGGTGCTCGGCGGTGACCTGCGGCCGGGACGTCCGTCGGTACAGCGGTTCGTGCACGACGAGGTGGCGTTCACGGTCACGGTCAACCCGGGACGACCCGGGTGGAACCTGGTCCGCGTCGACACCGTGCGCGAGTCGTCGGGTCACCACGGCTCGTCCGCGCATGCCGGGCACGGCGGCGCCTCCACGGACGCCGTACCCGCACCCGAGGTCGGTACCGGCGAGGACGACCTGGTCCGCACGCGGCAGCGTGCCGGTGTCGCCGGGCGGTGGGCACGGGTGTGGCTGCCGCCGGGTGACAGCAGCCTGCTGGTCTCGCACGGGCCCGAGCGTCGCATCGCTTTTCCGGTGGACACCGGGAACGGCGAAGCCGGCTCGACGGCCACTGCGACGGCATCCGGGGCCGACGGTCCCGAGTGCACCGCCGCGGCGGTGGGCGGGCTGCTCGCCGGCGGGGCCGACCCTGTCGAACGGTGTCCTGCAGACAGCCTCGAGGTGCGGGACGCGCGTGCGCTCGAGGGCACGCTCGGTGTCCTCGCGGAGCGCGGCAGCACTGAGGTAGCCGTGTTCGCGGACACCTCGACGCGTAGCCGAGCAGCACTGCGGGTCGTTCGGCGGGTCGCCGACCGCCTCGGGGTGCGCGTGACCCGGCCGACCGCCGGGCGTCACGACGCCTCGACGGCCCAGTTGGTGGTCTCGGGGTGGCAGACCGCGGCGCGTCATCTGGCGCGTACGTCGCGGGCGCAGCAACGACAGGCCGCGTTCGCCGGTGGGACCTGGCTGGCGCCCTGGCTGCTCACACCCGGGGTCGTCGACAGCGTCTCCGGGGCCGTGCTGCCGCTCGACTTCGACGTACGCGACGCACGACCGCGTGCTTTCAGCGCGGCGATGGCCCGTACGCTTCCGCAGTTCGCGCCGGACCAGGCGGGCTACCGCGGATGGCTTGCGGGGCAAGGAATCCATGACCGCGGCGACGTGTTGTTGTACGCCGCGGCCCGAGTCGCCTACATGCCGCAGCAGGCCGGCCACAGTCGGCACGAGACCACCGTGGACTGGTTCCCCGGGGGCACCGTGACGCCGGTGAGCGGACCTCTACCCGCACCCTGATCTCAGACACGTCCACATCTCGGGAGAACTCCGATGTCTGTAACTGACCGATTCACATCCTCCACCGCCACCGCGCGAAGGTCCGGCTCGCCGGCGCCGGCGCCGGCGCAGGCGGCACCGGCGCAGACCCCGGTGGTGCTCGTCGGCCTCGTCCTCGCTGCCGCGCTCGGCATAGCCGTCACCGCCGTCGCCGGGGTGTCCATGCTCTGGCTGTACCTCATCGGGCTGGCCCTCGGCCTGGTGCTGTTCCACTCCCGGTTCGGGTTCACCTCGGCCTGGCGGCAGCTGGTAGCGGTGCGCCAGGGCCGGGCACTGCGCGCGCACATGCTGATGCTCGCCGCGGCCAGCATCCTGTTCGCGCCGATACTCGCCGGCGGGGTGAGCCTGGCCGGTCCCGCCGAGGGCTTCGTCTACCCGGTCGGCATCAGCGTCGCCGTCGGTGCCTTCCTCTTCGGCATCGGCATGCAGCTCGGCGGGTCGTGTGCCTCCGGCACGCTGTTCTCCGTGGGGAGCGGCCAGACCGCGATCCTGCTCACGCTGGCCGGCTTCATCGGCGGCTCGGTCGTCGGCGCGTACCACTTCGTGTTCTGGTCCGAGGAGGTGCCCACCGGACCGGCGGTCTCGCTGGCCGACACCCCGCTCGGCTACCCGGGCGCGCTGGCGATCTCGCTCACGGTCATGGGAGCGATCGCCGCCGCGACGGTGCTCGTTGCACGCCGGCGCCGGCGTCCCGAGCTCGCGCAGCCGCCGGTCGCCGGCGGGTGGGCCCGGGCGCTGCGCGGCTCCTGGCCGCTGTGGGTGGGCGCACTGCTGCTCGCGGGCCTGAACGCGCTGACCCTGTTGACGTCGGGCAAGCCGTGGGGCGTCACGTCGGCGTTCGCGCTGTGGGGCTCGAAGCTGCTGGCCGCCCTCGGCGTCGACGTCAGCTCCTGGCCCTACTGGGCAAACCCCGACAACGCCCCCATCCTCGCGGGACCGGTCCTGGCCGACCGGACGTCGGTGATGGACTTCGGCATCATCCTCGGTGCGCTGGTGGCCTCCGCGGCCGCCGGCTCGTTCGTCGTACACCGCAGGATCCCGGGCAAGCTCGCGCTCGGTGCCGTCATCGGCGGTCTGCTGATGGGGTACGGCGCGCGCATCGCCTACGGCTGCAACATCGGCGCGTACTTCGGCGGGATCGCGTCGTTCAGCCTGCACGGATGGATGTGGGGGCTGGTGGCCATCGTCGGCACGCTGGCCGGACTTCGGCTGCGGCCCCTCTTCGGGCTGACCAACCCCAAGCCCGACGACGCAGTCTGCTGACACGGAGTCGACTGACGAGGTGCCAACCGCGCGTCAGGAGGCGCGCGCGGCGGACAGCAGCCGTTTGCGTTGGGTGGCCGGAAGCCGGCCAAGCAACGCGACGAGCTCCGGCCACAGCCGGGTCCGCCGCCGCGCCCACACCACCATCTCGCGCAGCCTCGCCTCGGGGATGACCCCGGTCAGGTGCTGCAGCGCATCGGGGTCGGTGACCCGCAACGCGACCTGGACGAGCACCGCGGGATCCTCGATCGCGTCGATCACGGCCGCGACCTGCTCGTCGCTGAGCGCGGACACGACCTCGGCCATCGTGTCGTAGTCCTCGCGGTCGGCGAGCACCGCCGCGACGCGCAGGATGACGTCGACCGGGAACCGCGAGAGCACCGGCGCCGACAGCACCGGGTGCAGGAAGCCGGACACGTCTGCGACGTAGTCGGCCGACATCCGCGCCGACATCGCCGCGGCCGCGTCGGGCGGCAGCGAGGCCACGACGCCGGCCGACACCCGCGCCGGCAGCCTGCGCTGGGCCAGCGGCGCCGTCACCTTCACCGGCAGCAGCCGGCTGGCGGAGGCGATCCGCGAGTACGTCGTCTCGTGGTCGGCGTACAGCCGGGCGAAGACGGCCAGCCGCAGCGCACGGATCTCGGCCGCGGCGAACCGCCCGAGGAAGTCGAGGTCACGAGTACGGCAGCGCAGCAGACGCGCGAGCCGCTGCAGCTCCGAGTCGACGGCGACGCTCAACGGCGACCGCCGTGCAGCACCTTGCGTACGCGGCCGCGTACACCAGGCGGGATCGCGGCGACCATCGAGTCGAGAGCGGCGTGCACGTCGACGGTCTGGGTCGCGCGTGCCTCCTCCAGCAGGACGGCGAGCCGCCCTGCCTCCGCCGGACTCAGCGAGTCGACGAGCAGCGCGGCCTCGGGGCCGAGCTCGAGCTGCTCGTCGAGCCCGGCTGTCTCGTCGGGGTCGTTCGCGTCGTCAGGGTCGTCCGGGTCGTTCACCAGTTGGCCTCCGGGGTACGTGCTGGCAGTGCCCTGCCCTGCGGGCGGATCACGTAAACCAGGCCGCCGGAGCCGCCGACCCACGCGTTCGCGAACTGGCCCCGCTTGTAGACCCTGCGCACCCCGCTGTTGCGGCGCGCTGCCGGGTCGTTGGCGATCACGCGGCCGTTGCCGGTGAACCCCCGGATGACCAGCAGGTGCCCGGCCGTGGACGAGATCGGTGCGCCGTCGAGCTCACCGGGCCCGAAGTTGATCGACGCGACCAGCGGGATGCCGCGGCGGATGAACCGCTCGGCCTCGCGCAGCGAGCGCAGCCGGGTGACGAACGAGCTCGTGCGGTAGCGGTTGGCGTAGGCCACGTTGAAAGCCCAGTTGCCGGCGCCGTCGTAGCCGTAGTCGAACGTCGAGCGGGCGGCGTAGTCGACCGCGGCGTTGCGGTGGTTCCGGCCGACCCAGCGGTAGGCCCGCGGGCGCGGCCCACGGCCCCAGTGGCCGAGGACCATCGTGGTCGAGGTCGGGCTGCACCACGCCTCACCGCCGCCGCCCCACTGCGGGTAGTGGCCGCGGTGGATCATCTGCGAACGACGCGGCACCGTGATGTCGCGCTGCCCGCGCATCGTGGTCCGGGTCGTCGGCGGGTTGCCGCCGGGTAGCCGCGAGGCCATCGCGCCCACCGAGTGCAGGCGCGGCGTGGCCGAGGTGCCGGCGCGGCGGTGCAGCGTGACCCGTACCCGCCAGCGCGTCAGCCGGGCGCCGCCGCGGCTGCGCAGCGTGTCGACCGCCACCCTGGTGAGGTCGTCTGCCTGGTCGCCGAACGTCCGCCGATTGAACCGGCGCTCGTGGGAGGCCCACCGGCCCAGGGAGTCCCAGCTCGACATCCGGCCACCCGGAGTCCGGACGCGCATCTGCACGCTGACCCAGGTGCCGCGTGGGGTGGTCGCGTCCCACGACGGGATGGCCTCGGTGAGGGCGAAACCGGGACGAACCCACGGTGAGGTCCACCGGCCGGCACGTCGTGCCGCCCCGCGGATCCGCGCGCTGTCGCCGCTCACCACGACACCCGAGCGGACGCCGTTGCGCAGCGCGCGCGCCGTCGACCAGTCGCGGTAGGAGATGTGGCGCGCCCCGGCCAGTCCCGCCGCCGCGGTGGCCGGGTCGGGTGCGCTGGTCGCGGTGGCCGCGCCGGTCGAGAGGGTGGCGGCCGCAAGTGACGCCGCGAACGTCACGACGAGTGTCTGTTTATGCACCCACCGACGATAACCCTGTGGCCAGTGGGTTTGAAGGGAAACACTGCAGGCCCGGCCAGGTGCCCGGGACTGTCCCGGTGGCCTGAGGCGGGGTCGATACGCTGGGCCGGTGACTTTGAGGCTCTATGACACCGCGGCCCGCGGGATCCGCGACTTCGTCCCGATGCGTGAGGGACAGGTCGGGATCTACGTGTGCGGGCTGACCGTGCAGTCCGAGCCTCACGTGGGCCACATCCGCTCCGGCGTCTGCTTCGACGTACTCCGCCGCTGGCTGCAGTACCTCGGCTACGACGTGACGTACATCCGCAACGTCACCGACATCGACGACAAGATCCTGGTCCAGTCCGAGGCCAGGCAGCGGCCGTGGTGGGCGCACGCCTACCACTACGAGCGCGAGCTGACCTGGGCGTACGACGTGCTCGGCTGCCTGCCACCGACCTACGAGCCGCGTGCGACCGGCCACATCCCGGAGATGGTGGAGCTCGTCGAGCAGCTGCTCGAGGCCGGGCACGCGTACGCCGCCGGCGACGGTTCCGGCGACGTCTACTTCGACGTGCGTTCCTGGCCCTCCTACGGCGAGCTGTCGGGCCAGCGCCTCGACGAGATGCAGGACGCCACCGACGCCGACCCGCGCGGCAAGCGCGACCCCCGCGACTTCGCGCTGTGGAAGGGTCACAAGCCGGGTGAGCCGGAGACCGCTTCCTGGCCGACGCCGTGGGGTCGTGGCCGGCCCGGCTGGCACCTGGAGTGCTCGGCGATGGCCGACAAGTACCTCGGCGCGGAGTTCGACATCCACGGCGGCGGGATCGACCTGCAGTTCCCCCATCACGAGAACGAGATCGCGCAGGCGCGAGCCGCCGAACGCCCGTTCGCCCGGTACTGGATGCACAACGCGTGGATCACGACCTCCGGCGAGAAGATGAGCAAGTCGCTCGGCAACTCGCTGCTGGTGCCGGCGGTGCTGCAGCGGGTGCGCCCGATCGAGCTGCGGTTCTACCTGGTGGCGATGCACTACCGCTCGCACGTGGAGTTCTCCTTCGAGGCGCTCGACGAGGTGGCCGCGTCGTTCCGCCGGATCGAGGGCTACGTCAGCCGCGCCACCGAGGTCACCGGCGGCGCCGAGCCGGGAGACGCGCGGCAGTGCGCGGGCTTCGTCGAGGCCATGGACGACGACCTCGGCACCCCGGCGGCCGTCGCCGCGATCCACGAGAGGGTGCACGAGGGCAACAAGCTGCTCGACAACGCGGCGGGCGGCGACCTGGCCGCGCTGCGCGACAACCTGGCCGATGTTCGGGGGATGCTGGGCGTGCTCGGGGTCGACCCGCTCGACGCCTCGTGGCAGTCCTCGGGTGCCGACGGCTCGGCCAAGCTGCACGGCGCGCTCGACGTACTCGTGCGCACGCTGCTCGAGCAGCGGCAGCAGGCCCGCGCCGAACGCGACTTCGCCACCGCCGACGCCGTACGCGACCAGCTGCGTGCGGCCGGTGTCGAGGTGGAGGACACCCCGTCCGGTCCGCGCTGGACCGTGGAAGGCTGACGCGAGCAGATGGCCGGAAACAGCAAGCGTCGTGGCGCCATCCGGCGCAGCGGCAAGGGCAACCCGACCGCCGGGTCCGGTGGCCGCCGTCGTCGTGGCCTGGAGGGCAAGGGTCCGACGCCGAAGGCGCGCGACCGGGTCGGCCACGTTGCCAGCAAGCGCGCGGGCCAGGCCAGACGGCAGGAGTCGCAGTCCGGAAAGGGCAAGGGCAGGAAGCCGGGCGCCACCAGCGAGTGGGTGGCCGGACGCAACCCGGTGGTGGAGGCGCTGCGCGCCGGGGTGCCCGTCACGACCCTCTACGTCGCCGAGGGCACCGAACGCGACGCGCGGCTGCGCGAGACGTTCACGCTCGCCGCCGACGGCGGACTCGCCATGCTGGAGGTCTCGCGCGCAGAGCTCGACCGGCTCACCGGGGGCGCGTCACACCAGGGGGTGGCGCTGCAGGTTCCGGCGTACGAGTACGCCGACCCCGACGGTCTCGTCGAGCAGGCCCGTGACTCCGGCGTCGCGCCTTTGATCGTTGCGTTGGACGGGGTCACCGACCCACGAAACCTCGGTGCGATCGTGCGCTCCGCGGCCGCGTTCGGTGCGCACGGCGTGCTCGTGCCGGAGCGGCGCGCGGCCGGCATGACCGCGAGTGCGTGGAAGACCTCCGCCGGAGCGGCAGCACGGGTGCCCGTCGCCCGCGCGGTCAACCTGAGCAGGCAGCTGAAGGCGTACGCCGACGCCGGCCTCGTCGTTGCCGGACTCGCGGCCGACGGTGACGTGCCGGTGACGGAGTTCGACCGAGCCGACGAGGGCGTGGTGCTGGTGGTCGGATCGGAGGGCAAGGGTCTCTCGCGGCTCGTACGCGAGCACTGCGACGTGCTGGTGGGCATCCCGATGACGCACGACAGCGAGTCTCTGAACGCAGGTGTGGCCGCGGGTGTCGGCCTGTACGAGATCGCTCGTCTCCGCCGGGAGCTGTAGACCACCCATTGCGCCGAGATTGCGCGAATGGCCCAAGCACGCCTGCCTGGGTTTCCCAGCAGCCGGGCCATTCGCGCAATCTCGGCGCGAAGGTGCGGAGCACCAGAGAAGCCGTGACGGTTCAGTACAGCAGCAGCGGCCTATCATTCCCGCATGACCACCGTCGACCGACTCTTCGCGACCGACGAGGCGCGCGACCTGCTGGCGCTGACCCGCGAGATCTGCGCCGACAAGCTCGCGCCCCGTGCTTCGGCCGACGAGGCCTCGGAGACCTTCCCGCGCGACGTGTTCCGGCTCCTGGGCGAGGCCGGCCTGTTGTCGCTGCCGTACGCGCAGGAGTACGGCGGGGGCGAGCAGCCCTACGAGGTATACCTCCAGGTTCTCGAGGAGATCGCCCGTGCCTGGATGTCGGTGGGTGTCGGGGTCTCCGTGCACTCGCTGTCGTCGTCGGCCGTGGCCACTCACGGCTCGCAGAAGCAGCGCGACGCGTGGTTGCCCGACATGCTCGGCGGTGCGCAGCTCGGCGCCTACTGCCTGTCCGAGCCGCAGGCCGGGTCCGACGTCTCCGCGGTGGCAACCCGCGCGGTACGCGACGGCGACGACTACGTCGTCAACGGTGTGAAGGCGTGGATCAGCCACGGTGGTCAGGCCGACTTCTACCTGCTGTTCGCGCGTACGTCGGACGAGTCAGGACGCGGACTGTCGACCTTCCACGTCCCGACCGGCCTCGAAGGCCTGTCGTTCGGGGCGCCGGAGAAGAAGATGGGGCTCACCGCGTCGTCGACGACCCAGGTGATCTTCGAGGACGTACGCGTGTCGTCGGAGCACCTCATCGGCGCCGAGGGCGACGGCATGAAGATCGCGCTGTCGGCCCTCGACTCGGGACGGCTCGGCATCGCCGCCTGCGCAGTCGGGCTCGCGCAGGCCGCGCTGGAGGTGTCGGTGCGCTACGCCGGCGAGCGCAAGCAGTTCGGCCAGGCGATCGGGCACTTCCAGGGACTGCAGTTCCTGCTCGCGGACATGGCCGCGGCGGTCGAGAGCGCGCGGGCGATGTACCTGCACGCCGCCCGCCTGCGCGACGCGGGGCGCCGGTTCAGCCGGCAGGCGAGCATCGCCAAGCTGGTCGCCACCGACGCGGCGATGAAGGTCACCACCGACGCCGTGCAGGTGCTCGGCGGGTACGGCTACACCCGTGACTTCCCCGTGGAGCGGTACATGCGCGAGGCGAAGGTGACCCAGATCTTCGAGGGCACCAACCAGATCCAGCGCATGGTCATCGCAAGAGATCTGCTTCGTCAGGCGGGGGCGGGGGTGTGACCTCGGTGTCGGGCTTGGTGGTCAGCACCTCGTCGACGTAGTCGCGAGCAGTCTCGAACAGGTCGATCTCGGTGGCGGAGTCCTCGTTGAGGTACCACCGGTGCTCGAGGATCTCGTGGAAGATCTCGGCTGGTTCCAGCTTGCCGCGCAGCTCAGGCGGCACCGTGCGGACGATCGGCTCGAAGACCTGGGTCAGCCACTTGTGTGCGATGACCGTCTCGTCCTCCTGCTGCAGCCCGTGTGCGGCGGCGAACGCGTCGAGGTCGTTGAGCAGCCGCTGGGCCTGGTTCTCCTCGACGTTCAGGCCGGTCAGCGCCTGCAGCCGCCGGCGGTGGTGGCCGGCGTCGACGACCTTCGGCTGGATGCGTACGGTCGCGCCGTCCCAGTCGGTGATGATGTCGAGCTCGTCGACGTCGAAGCCGATCTGGTTGAGCCGCCGGATGCGCTGCTCGATCCGCCACATCTCGTCGGTGTCGAACTCCTCCGGCGCGGTCAGCTCGCCCCACAGCGCGTCGTAGCGGGCACTGAGCAGGTCGACGATCTCGTACGCGTCCAGCGACTCGTCGAGGTAGCCACCGGCCTGCAGGTCGAGGATCTCCGCGAACACGTTCGAGGTCGCGATCTCCAGGTCGTGCGCCCGCTGCCCGTCCGATACCGCGTCGTGCAGCTCGCCGGTCTCGGCGTCGACCAGGTAGGCCGCATAGGCGCCCGCACTCGGGCGGAACAGCGTGTTCGACAGCGAGCAGTCACCCCAGAAGAAGCCCGCGAGATGCAGCCGGGTGATGAGCACGACGAGGGCGTCGACGAGCCGCACGGTCGACTGCGTCCCCAGCCCCTGAGAGAACATCGCGCGGTACGGCATCGAGAACGTCAGGTGCCGCGTTACCAGCGCGGGCTCGATCGCCTCGCCGTCGGTGCTGACGCGACCGGTGACCACACCGACCGGTTCGACGGCCGGTTCGCCGAGCCGGCGAAGCTCCCGCAGGGTGCGGTACTCCCGGTGTGCGATCGGCTCCCGGGTCTCCTTCACGGCGTACACGTGGCTGGAAAGCTGCACGAACCGGACGATGTGCCGGGAGATGCCGCGGGGCAGCGGTACGACGTGCTCGTCCCACTCCTCCAGCGGGAGATGCCAGGGGAGGGTCATCAACGCCGGGTCCGGCCGGGTCGCGACGATCTGCAGCGGCATGGCCGCCAATCTAGTTGGGAGCAGTCGCGCCGGTCGCGCTAGTCGCGCAGGTGGACCGCGCCGGGTCCCTGGGCGGCCATCACGTCGTCGGGGTTCGAGAGCGCGCAGCGCCGCAGCGACAGGCAGCCGCAGCCGATGCAACCCGTGAGCTTGGTCTTCAGCCGTTCGAGCTCGCGGATCTGCGCGTCCAGGCGGTCCTGCCAGTTGCGCGAGAGCCGGGCCCAGTCGGACTTCGTCGGCGTCCGGTTGTCCGGGAGCGTGCTCATCGCGTCCCGGATCTCCTCGATGGAGAGCCCGACCCGCTGCGCCGCGCGGATGAACGCGACCCGCCGCAGTTGGCTGCGCGCGTAGCGTCGCTGGTTGCCGCTCGTGCGCTCGGCCTTGATCAGGCCACGGTGCTCGTAGAACCGCAGTGCCGAGGTGGCCACCCCGGACCGGGCTGCGAGCTCCCCGATCGTGATGTGGTCAGCCAACTTGGCCATTTCGGCCCTCCTCAGGCCAGCAGTGGGGACTGTGCGCGACTCCATGATGTCGCATCGCCGCGTGCGCGACCGTGAGGTAGAACACGCTTCAGGTCCGAGAGGGTACCGCGTGCTGGTCAGCGCAACAGGAGGCGTACCGCCAGCTCCATCTCGCGGGCGACGTCGCCGGCCGAGGCGCGGCCGGTCACCCAGGCCACCAGGCTGGCCAGCCACACGTCACCGATGACATGCGCCACGGCCTTGTCCTCCTCGGCCGGGGTGCGGTCGGGGCCGTCCATCGCGCGGACGAACATCTGCTCCATCCGGGACGCGACCGCATGCACCTCGACCGCCACCGACGCGTCGGCGAACATGAACGCGCGGGTCATCGCCTCGGTCAGGTTGGGGTCGCGCTGCATCGCGCGGGTGATGCGGCCGAGCACGAACAGAATCCGGTCGTACGCCGTGTCACCGGGGATCGTCATGCGGTCAAGCCGCGTCTGGGCCCGTTCGAACTCCTGGCCGAGGCCGGAGACCAGCAGATGGATCTTGGACGGGAAGTAGCGGTACAGCGTGCCGAGCGCCACGTCGGCTCGCTCGGCGACCGCACGCATCTGGACCGCGTCGAACCCGCCCTTGGACGCCAGCGCCAGCGTGGCCTCGATGATGCGCCTGCGCCGGTCGCGCTGCGCTGCCGAGCCCAGGTCGTCGTCGGTGAGTGCGGTGAGCGGGTCCCCGTGCGACGACCCGTGCGACGACCCGTGCGACGACCCGTGCGACGGCGTCCTCGTCTGCGTCATGCATCCCTCCACACGGCCCAGTGACCGAGGCCACGGCGCTGGTCCGGGACCTTCTCTACGCTAACATCTGCGTACCCGCGGAGTTAGAACACGTTGCAGGGGAGGTGGGGCTGTGCGCGTCGCTCTGCTGTCTTACCGCAGCAAGCCGCATTGCGGCGGCCAGGGTGTCTACGTCCGCCACCTCAGTCGCGAGCTGGTCGCCGCGGGCCACACCGTCGAGGTGTTCTCGGGTCAGCCCTACCCCGATCTCGACGAGCGGGTACTGCTGACGAAGGTGCCCAGCCTCGACCTCTACCGCGAGCCGGACCCGTTTCGCACCCCGCGACCCAGTGAGCTCCGTGACCTGATCGACGCACTCGAGCTCGGCATCATGTGGACCGCGGGCTTCCCCGAGCCGCTGACGTTCAGCCTGCGCGTGGCCCGGGTGCTGCGCGAACGCGTCGACGACTTCGACGTCGTGCACGACAACCAGTCGCTCGGCCTCGGGCTGCTCGGGCTGCCGGCGGCCGGGCTTCCCGTGGTCGGCACCGTGCACCATCCGATCTCGTTCGACCGCCGTGTCGACCTGGCCGCCGCGAAGACGCTGCGACGCAAGCTGCTCACCCGCCGCTGGTACGGCTTCCTGCGCATGCAGCGCTACGTCGCACAGCGGCTGTCGCGGGTCATCACCGTGTCGCAGTCCTCGGCCGTGGACATCGCCCGCGACTTCGGCGTCGAACCGGGACGGCTGCGCACGATCCCGCTCGGCGTGGACGCGGAGACGTTCTCCCCGCCCAGTGGGCCGCGCGTCCCCGGCCGGATCGTGGCGATGGCCAGTGCTGACACCCCGATGAAGGGCGTGCGCACGCTGCTCGAGGCGGTGGCGAAGCTGCGCACCGACCGGGAGGTCGAGCTGGTCCTGGTCACCCGGCCCATTCCCGGCGGGCCGACCGAACGGCTGGTCGAGGAGCTCGCGATCGGCGACGTCGTGCACTTCACCAGCGGCCTGTCCGACACCGAGCTGGCCGCGCTGCTCGGCTCGGCCGAGGTGTCGTGCGTTCCCTCGCTGTACGAAGGTTTCTCGCTGCCGACCGTGGAAGCCATGGCCTGCGGCACGCCGCTGGTGGTGAGCCGCGCCGGGGCGATCCCGGAGGTCGTGGGTGCCGACGGCGTGTGCGCCGACCAGGTGACGCCGGGCGACACCGAGGAGCTGGCCGGGGCGCTGGCCCGGCTGCTCTGCGCGCCCGAACGCCGCGTCTCCATGGGCGCGGCCGGGAGGGCCCGGGTACTCCAGCGGTTCAGCTGGGCCTCGGTGGCCCGCTCGACCGCGGACTGCTACGCCGAGGCGGTCGCGGAATGGAGGGCCGCGGGGTGCTGACCGTCGACTTCGACCGGCTCGGGGTACGCCCCGGCGACCGTGTTCTCGACCTTGGGTGCGGTGCCGGCCGGCACGCGTTCGAGCTGTACCGCCGCGGTGCCGACGTGGTGGCCCTCGACCGGGACGAGCCCGAGCTGCGCCGAGTCGAGGAGATGTTCGCCGCGATGAACGCCGAGGGCCAGGTGCCGGCCGCGGCGATCGCGCGCGTCGTACCCGGCGATGCCCTCGCGCTGCCCTTCCCGGACGGTCACTTCGACCAGGTCGTCGCCGCCGAGATCCTCGAGCACGTCCCCGAGGACGAGCGCGCGATGGCCGAGATCGTGCGGGTCCTTCGGCCCGGCGGTCAGGCGGCGGTGACGGTTCCGCGGTGGTGGCCGGAGCGGATCTGCTGGGCGCTGTCCGACGCCTACCACGAGGTCGAGGGCGGACACGTCCGGATCTACACCGCCCGCGAGCTCGCCCGCAAGCTGACCGCCGCGGGGCTTCAACCGGTCGGGCGGCACCATGCTCACGGGCTGCACGCGCCGTACTGGTGGATCAAGTGCGCGGTGGGAGTCGACCGCGACGAGCACCTGCTGCCCAGGCTCTATCACCGGATGCTCGTCTGGGACATGATGCGGCGCCCCTGGCTGACCCGCACCGCCGAGAATCTCCTCAACCCCGTTCTGGGCAAGAGCGTGGTCGTCTACCTGCACAAGACCGCGTCGGAGGCAGGACGTGCGGCGGCCTGACCTGCCCGAGGTGCCCGGTGTCGTCGACGCCGGGTCCCTGTTGAAGACCGCGACCGCGGTCGCGGCCGTGCAGGAGCCCAGTGGCGCGATCCCGTGGTTCCCCGGCGGCCATGTCGACCCGTGGGACCACGTCGAGTGCGCGATGTCGCTGTCGGTCGCCGGGCTGTACGCCGAGGCGGAGCGCGCCTACGCGTGGTTGTTCGGCAGCCAGCGCGCCGACGGTTCGTGGCCGATGCGCGTCCGCGCTGGACGGGTCGAGGACGCCGGCGCCGACAGCAACTTCACCGCGTACGTCGCGGTCGGGGTGTGGCACCACTGGCTGCTGACCCGGTCCGAGCGGTTCGTGCGCCGGGCCTGGGTGCGGGTGCGCCGGGCACTCGACTTCGTCACGACGCTGCAGGCCACGCGGGGCGAGTTCTACTGGGCCGTGGGCGCGGGCGGGGTCGTCGATCAGAAGGCGCTGCTCGCCGGGTCTGCGAGCATCCACCAGAGCCTGCGCTGCGGCCTCGCGCTGGCCGACCTGGTCGGTGAGCCACAACCGGAGTGGGAGCTGGCCGTGGGCGGGCTCCGGCACGCGCTGCGCCACCACCGGGAGGCGTTCGAGGACAACGACCGGTTCTCGATGGACTGGTACTACCCGGTGCTCGGCGGTGCCGTGCGCGGCGACGCGGGACGACACCGCATCAAGGACCGCTGGGACACGTTCGTCGTACCCGGCCGCGGTGTGCGGTGCGTGTCGGACCGTCCCTGGGTGACCGGTGCCGAAACCTGCGAGCTGGCGCTGTCGCTGCATGCCCTGGGCGAGCTCGACGCGGCCCGGGAGGTGTTCGCGTCGATGCAGCACCTGCGCGACCCCGACGGGTCCTACTGGACCGGGCTCGTCCTCGACGACGGCGTCCGGTGGCCGACGGAGCGCAGTACATGGACGGCGGCCGCGGTCGTCCTCGCCGCCGATGCGCTCTCCTCGGCCACGCCGGCCGGTGACCTGTTCGTCGCCACCGACCTGCCGACCGGACTCGAGGTCGAGGACGAACGTTGCGACTGCCTCCAGGAGGTCGGGTCCACGGCACGTTGCTTTCGCGTCGAGATTGCGCGAATGCCCCCGCAGGCTTAGGGTCACAGGTCCGCTGACCGGGGCATTCGCGCAATCTCGACGCAAGGAGTGGGCGGACGCATGGCGACAGTGCAGATCGACGCCGACATGCTGCGCATCCGGTTCACCCGGGCCGAGAAGGTACCCCGCGCACCGTCGGCGTCATGACCCCACGCATCAGCACCGCCCGCCTGCTCATGCGCGAATGGCGCGAGGACGACCTGGCACCCTTCGCCGCACTCAACGCCGATCCCCGCGTGACCGAGCACTTCGCGTCGCCGCTGCGCCCCGCCGAGAGCGACGACCTCGTCGAGCACATCCGGACCTGCTGGCATGAGCGTGGGTACGGCCTGTGGGCGCTGGAGCGCACCGGCACCGGCGTCTTCGTCGGCTACGCCGGACTCTGGCCGGCGGAGTTCGAGGCCCCGTTCACTCCGGCCGTCGAGGTGGGGTGGCGTCTCGCGGCCGGGCACTGGGGCCACGGGTTCGCCACCGAGGCGGGAGCCGAGGCGCTGCGCTACGGGTTCGAGACGGTGGGTCTCACGGAGATCGTCTCGTTCACCGCGGTCGCCAACGCTCGTTCGCGCCGGGTGATGGAGCGCCTCGGCATGCAGCGCGACCTCGATGGCGACTTCGCTCATCCCGCGATGCCGCCCGGCCACGCCGCCCGCGCGCACGTGCTCTACCGGGTGCGTGCCGGGGACGGCAGCGACTGAGCGGTCAGCCGCGAGCGGCGAACACGGCGTCGGCGAGAACCGGTGCGTCGTCGCGTTCGACCGCGGTGGTCGAGACGACCCAGTCGCGCTCGCGTCGCCAGGCCCGCGTACGCAGCGTCTCGCCGGGGTAGACCACGCCGGCGAACCTGGCGGAGAAGCGCGCGACGCGCGTCGGGTCGCCGGCCAGCAGGTGGTCGACCAGGGTCTTGCAGACCACGCCGTACGAGCAGAGCCCGTGCAGGATGGGCCTGCCGAACCCGGCGGCCGCGGCGAACCCGGGGTCGCTGTGCAGCGGATTGCGGTCGCCGCAGAGCCGGTACCACAGCGCCTGCTGCGGCAGCGTCGGCGTGGTCACGTCGAGGTCGGGATCCGTGTCGGGCACGGCGACCCTGGCCGACCGGCCGCGCTCACCACCGAAGCCGCCGGCGCCGCGCGCGAAGATGCTCGACCTGGTGGTGAACAGCGACTTGCCGTCGTCGCCGACGCCCTCGCACTCGTGGACGACCACCGCGGCCGACCCCTTGTCGTGGACGTCGGCGATCCTGGCGCGCAGCGTGGCCCTGCCCTCGGTGGGCAGCGGGCGGTGCACCACCAGGTCCTGGCCGCCGTACAGCACCGAGACGAGGTCGAGGTCGATCCCGGGGAACCGCACCGCGGGCGGCTCGAACACGTTGAAGGCCGGGGCGACGAGCGCGAAAGTCGGCAGCACCAGAAGGTCCTTCTCGGTCGCCAGCCGGAGCTCGGCCGGGTCCACGGGGTCGGCGCCCGCGCCGAGGGCCAGGTGGTACAGCAGGACGTCGTCGGCCGTCCAGACGAACGTCTGCTCGGGCAGGTCGGCGCCGATCGCGACAGCGGGGTCGATGGGCACGCCGGGCCCGCCCGGCTCAGCTGTCGTAGGTGACGGTCAGGTCGCCGACGCCGTCGATGTGGCCCTCGAGCCGGTCGCCCGGGTCGACCCTGCCGACGCCCGCGGGCGTGCCGGTCATGATCAGGTCGCCAGGGCGCAGCTCGACCAGCGTGCTGAGGTACGCGATCGTCTCGGGGACCTTCCAGATCTGCTGGGCGAGGTCGCCCTCCTGGCGCAGCCCGTCGTTGATCCGCAGCCAGATCGCGCCCTTCTCCGGGTGACCGATCTCCGAGACCGGGTTCACCGGGCTCACCGGCGCGGAGCGGTCGAAGCCCTTGGCCATGTCCCACGGACGTCCGGCCTTCTTCGCCTGCGACTGCAGGTCACGCCGGGTCATGTCGAGGCCGACGGCGTAACCGTAGACGTGCGCGAGCGCCCCCTGCTGGTCGATGTCGACGCCGCCCTTGCCCATGGCCACGACCAGCTCGATCTCGTGGTGCAGCTCGTCGGTCTGCGTGGGGAACGGCAGCCGGCTGCCGGTGGGCACGACGGCGTCGGCCGGCTTCATGAAGAAGAACGGCGGCTCGCGGTCGGGGTCGTGTCCCATCTCGATCGCGTGTTCGGCGTAGTTGCGGCCGACGCAGAACACTCGTGCGACGGGGAAGGCCGCGTCCACACCCTGCACCGACAGTGTGGTCAGGGCCGGGGGCTCGATCGCGTAGCTCATGCAGAGGTCTCCTCAACGGGTGGTCGCATAGAAGGACACCTTACGTTCGAAGTGCGCCACGACCTCCGACGCCAGGAAGGCGAACGCGAACACGACGCAGAGCAGCGCCCAGAACTCCGGCATCAGGAAGCTGCGTGAGTACAGCTCGAACAGGTAGCCCATGCCGACGACGGCGATCAGCAGCTGTCCGATGACCACGCCCTTCATGCCCCGGATGACACCGAGGCGGATCCCGGCCAGGAGCTCGGGAAGTGCCGCGAAGAAGAGGATCTTGGCGTACAGGTCGCGCTTCGAGGCGCCGAACGACTGGCCCATCTCGACCAGCGACGGGTTCACCCGCTCGACGCCGACCTGCGTGTCGAGCGCGATGACCCAGACCGAGAACAGGAACACGGTCACGATCATCGTCGGCAACCCGAAGCCGAGCAGCGCCATCAGCGCCGGAACGATCGCGGTCAGCGGCGCGCTCTCGAAGATGTTGACCCACATCCCCATCAGCTGGCCGAACGCGGGGATGCGTCCCATCAGGATCCCCGCGCCGATCCCGACCACCAGCGACAGGGCCATGCCGATGAGGAACGCCTGCAGCGTGATCGACGCCGCCTCGACGAACGCGGACGACGGCACCAGCTCGACCATCGCGGACAGCACGGCGGTGAACGGTGGGATGAGGTCGTTCCAGCCGGCCCGGCCGACGATCTCCCAGACCAAGCACCAGACCAGCAGCGCCAACGCCATCGGCACACGGTGTCCGCGAAGAGTCATCTGCCCGTCCCCATCACTTCTCGAGGTAGTCGCGCAGCTCGTCCCAGATGCGCTCGACCCAGTCCAGGTACTCCGGGTTGCGGCGGATGTCCTGGGAGTCGCCGCTGCGGTCGATGCCGGGGCGTACGACCTTGGACACGTGTGCGGGCCCGCGCGTGAGGATCACGACCTGGTCGGAGACGTATACCGCCTCCTCGATCGAGTGCGTGACGAACACGACCGTCTTGTTCTCCTCGGCGAGGAGGTAGAGCAGGTCCTCCTGGAACTTACGGCGGATCTGCTCGTCGACCGACGCGAACGGCTCGTCCATCAGCAGGATGTCGGCGTCGACGGCCAGTGCCCGGGCCAGCCCGACGCGCTGGCGCATACCGCCGGAGAGCTGGTGTGGGTAGGACTTCTCGAAGCCGGTGAGGTTGACCCTGGCGATGTACTCGCGGGCGATCGCCTCGCGCTCCTTCTTGGGGACACCGCGCAGCTCGAGCCCGAACGCGGCGTTGCGCAGCACGTTGGCCCAGGGCAGCAGAGCGAAGTCCTGGAAGACGAATGCGCGATCGGGACCGGGGCCGTGCACCGGGCTTCCGTCGACGAGCACCTCACCGGAGGTCGCCTCCGCCAGGCCGGCGATGATCTTCAGCGTCGTGGTCTTGCCGCATCCGCTCGGCCCGATGATGCTGGTCAGCTCACCGCGCGGCAGGTCGAAGGTCAGGCCCTCGAGTGCGAGCACCCCACCGGGGAACTCCTTGCACAGATCGACGACGCGGACCGCGGGCTCGCCCCCGCCGGGCTGGGTGGGGACCTGGCCCGGTTGCGGCGATCTCGTGTGCGGGGAGGTCATGCCGGCCTCATCTCGGGTCGGAAGATGCGCAGCTCCAGGCGTTGGAGCAGGCCGATGCTCACGGCCGCGAACACCACGATGGACAGGATCGCCGCGAACATGTGCGCGTAGTCGGCGGTCGAGCGGTAGAACGTGATCAGGTCACCGACCCCGGTCGGCGTGATGATGAGCTCGGCGAGGATGGCGCCGGTGAAGCCCTGGGCGAGCCCCAGCCGGAGCCCGGCGAAGATCAGTCCGCTGCCCGCGGGCAGCACGACCTTCCAGATCCGCTGCCAGCGCTTCGCCAGGAACGCGTCGCTCATCTCGAGCAGCGACCGCGGGGTGTTCCTGATGCCGCGGTAGGAGTTCAGCACGATGACCGGTGCGCTGAGCAGTACGACCGCGAACACCTTGGCGGCGAAGCCGATGCCGTACTGGAACGTGATCAACGGGATGATGGCCGCCGACGGGGAGGCCTGCAGCACGATCACGACCGGCAGCCCGAGCCACTCCGCGCGCGGCGAGAGCCCGAGGGCGATGCCGGTCAGGATGCCTCCGACGGCGGTGAGGAACACACCCACGAGGAGCGGGACGATCGTCTCGGCGTAGGCCTTCGCGAAGGTGCCGTCGGTCAGCATGTCGAAGAAGGCGACGAGGGTCTCGCTGCAGGTCGGGAACGCGATGCTCACCGGCACCCGTCCCGCCCACTCCCACAGGCCGAGCACGAACAGGATCGACAGCACGCGCAGGAGGAAGGGGTGCGTGCCGATGCGTACTGCTCGGTTCTGGACGGTTGTGGCCATTTCCTCAGCTGACCTCGGCTGACCCTCAGCTGCCCGACGACTTCGCGTTCTTCAGCGCCGGCGCGATCGGGTCGAGGTACCAGAAGTCCTCGACGTTGAGCGACGCGGGGTCGCCCTGGATCTGGCCGGCCACCTTGTAGAACTCGAAGTCGGCCTGCGCCGCCTGCGCGCCGCCGCAGTCAGGCGTGAACAGGCCCTCCTCGCTGGCCTGCTCGTAGTACGGCAGCAGCTCCTTCTCCAGCTCCGGCGGAAGGTCCTCCAGCAGCCCGAGTCGCTCGCGCTCCTTCACCACGAACGACGGGTCGGCGTTGATGGAGCGCCAGGTCGTCAGCAGCTCCTCGAGCAGCACCTGCACGGTCTTCTGGTTCTGCTCCAGCCACTCGGTGTTGCCGAACAGCACCTCGTCGCTGGCGCCGGTGTCGGGCACCGGGAGCATGTGGAACTTCCCTGGCGCCTCGCCCATGACGAAGTTCTTGTTCGGGATGTCGAGGACGGTTGCCTTGACGTTTCCCCGTAGCAGCGCAGTGGCACGCACCTCGGAGCTGGAGACGTAGCTGATCTTGCCGAAGTCGATGCCCTCCACCTGCTCGACCATCCGCGCCAGCGCCTCGGTGCTGGAGCCGCGCGAGTGCACGGTGAAGGTCTCCCCGTCCAGCGACTGCCAGTCGGGGTATGCCGCCTTGTCGACGACCGGGAACGCACGCAGGGTCTGCAGCTGGCAGAAGATCCGCAGCGGGGCGCCGGATCCCTGGATCAGGCCGTACGGCGCACCGAGACCGACGTCTGCCTGCCCGCCCACGACGGCCTGGTTGGCCAGGTCCTCGTCGGCGAGCTCGTCGAGCGTGACGTCGATGCCCCGTTCGCGTACGCGTTCCAGTGCGATCATCAGGCCGAGGGTCTCGACGGACTCGATGTCGCCGAGGGCGACGCGGATCGACCCCTGGTCCGAACCCGAGTCCTGTCCGCAGGCACTGATGACGAACGCCAGCGTCGCCAGGCCGATCAAAGCTCTCTTCATCGTCAGCTCCTCCAGGGGCCCGGCCGAAGCCGTGTGATGCAGGTAACAGAACCTACTTCGTAGACGGTATCCCGTCCAGCACCCGAAGACCGTCGACACCGGGTCGTTATATGCGCGTGCGCGCCGGTGCCGGCGGCTGCATCCTTCCCGCCTCGTCGGCGCTCCCAGTCCTGCGCAAGGCGGGCAACTCGGGCACTCGGCGCGGACCTTACCCCGACCCCTTACGGCGGGTAAGGGCACGTCACCGGAACTGAGGGCGACCGCGTCCCGCGCCGACGTGATCGCCCGATGTCCGGGGCCGCTCTCAGCGCGAGTGTTGGTGTCACGCCGAAGTTCGGCGAGAACCAAGGAGTGGTCGAGATGATGAACGTCGTAGCCGTCCAGGCCGACATCGAGTACCGCCACCAGCAGCTGGTCCGCGAGGCCAAGGAGTACCGGCGGGCACGCCACGCGATGGCGCAGTCCGAGTCGGCCCCGAAGGCCCGGCTGACGGGACTGCGGGGAATCCGGAGCCACTACCGCCGCGCTGCGTGACCGAGAGGGCTGCGTGACGGGGGCTGCATGTCCGAGATCTGTGCCAGCATGGCGGACATGGCGCGACTGGGGTCGGGGATTCCACTGGTGGCCCGGCACGCCGAGATGCGCGCGCTGCGCGACTCGCTGCAGCGTGCCGCGTCCGGGGAGGCGGTAGGTCTCCTGCTGTCCGGTGACGCCGGTGTGGGCAAGTCCCGGCTGCTGACCGAGCTGCTGGGGCTGGCCCACGAGCAGGGGTACGCCGTGCTCACCGGGCGCTGTCTGGACACCGCGGAAGCCGCGCTGCCGTACCTCCCGTTCGCGGAGGCGGTGCACCAGCTCGCCGAGCACGACCCCGACCTGATCGCGGACTACCCCGCCGTACGCCGGCTGCTGCCCGAGCAGCACTCACCCGCGGACGTGGCCGAGGGCGGAGGGCTCGGTCAGCTGCAGATGTTCGACGCGCTGCACACCGCGCTCGGTCAGCTCGCGGCACGCCAGCCGACGGTGCTCGCGATCGAGGACCTGCACTGGGCCGACCGGTCCAGCCGCGACCTGCTCGCATTCCTGCTGTCGCGGCTCTCGCGGCAGCGGCTGCTGGTGGTCGGCACGCTCCGGTCCGACGACCTGCATCGCCGGCACCCGCTGCGTCCGCTGCTGGCAGAGCTGGTCCGGTTGCCGGCGGTGGAGCGGCTGCACCTCGACCCGTTCACCCCGCACGACGCAGACGTCTACGTCCGCAGCCTCGCCGACCAGGCGCTCGCCGACGACGTCGTCCACAGCATCGCAGAACGCTCCGAGGGCAACGCGTTCATCGCCGAGGAGCTGGTCTCGGCCGCCTCCGACAACGTGCCCGAGCAGCTCGCCGAGATCCTGCTCGCCCGGGTGGAGCGACTGTCGCCGTCGGCGCAGCAGACCGTTCGGCTCGCCTCGGTGGTCGGCCGGCGGTTCAGCCACGACCGGGTGTCGGCTGCCGCCACCATCTCCGCCGACGACCTCGACCTGTCGTTGCGTGAGGCGGTCGCACACAACGTGCTGGTGGCCGAGGAGTCCGCCCAGACCTACGCCTTCCGGCACGCGCTACTGCGGGAGGCGGTCTACACCGACCTGCTTCCCGGCGAGCGCTCCCGGCTGCACGCCCAGGTGGCGCTCGCGCTGGCCGGCGACGACGGCCCCGGTGCGGCGGCTGCGCTCGCCCACCACAGCATGGAGAGCCATGACCTCCCCGGCGCCCTCGCGGCCTCGGTGCGGGCGGCACGCGAGGCCGACGAGGTGGGAGCGCCGGCCGAGATGCTGGTGCACACCGAACGCGCCCTGCAGCTGTGGCAGGCCGTCGAGCAGCCCGAGCAGGTCGGCGGGGTCTCCGAGCTGGAGCTGACCCGCCGGGCCGCGCGAGCCGCCGGTGCGGCGGGGGAGCCGGACCGGGCGATCGCGCACAGCCGCGCGGCGATCGAGCTCGTCGACACCGTTGGCGACGCGCTGCAGTCCGCGGACCTCAGACGCAGGTACGCGAAGTACCTCATCACGCTCGACGGCCTCGAGCAGCGCGCCTACGACGCGGCCTACGAGGCCTGGGAGCTGGTCGCGGACACCGAGCCCAGCGCGGTGAAGGCCTGGACCCAGGCCATCCTGGCGCGGACCTCGATGGCACTCGACCGGGTGGACGATGCGGCCGAGCTGGCCGATGCGGCGGTGGAGACCGCGCACGCCGTGCCCGGGGACGGCCCGCAGCGTGCCGCCGAGGCCGACGCGCTGGTCACCCGCACGGCCTGCGTCGACCGCCGTCGCGGCGACATCGTCCTGGCCCTGGAACGACTGCGCGAGGCGGCTGCGCTCGCGACCAAGGTGGACGCACCCGAGGTGGAGGTGCGCGCACGCTTCAACTCCGTGGTGACCCTGCTCGACGAGGGCCGCATCGCCGAGGCGCTGGAGGAGATCGACGCCGGGGTGGAGCGTGCGGCGAGCACCGGGCTCACCTGGAGCGGCTACGGACTCGAGCTGCGCGTCCGCCAGGTCATCGGCCGGTTCATGCTCGGCGACTGGGACGGCTCGGAGAGCGCGGCCGAGCTCGCCGGCGAGTCGGCCTCCAACATGGTGGTGACGCGGGTGTCGGCCGCGGGTCTGCTGGTCACCGTCGGACGCGGCCGGTTCGAGGCCGCCGAGCGCCGGCTCGCGCATCTTCGCGAGCGTTGGCGGCTCGACCAGCAGGTGATGACCCTGGTCGGCACCTGTGGTGCGGAGATGGAGTGCTGGCTGGGCCGCCCCGACCGCGCCGCGGAGTACGTCGAGCAGGCGTTGCAGCGGCTGCGACAGGCCGTCCCGTGGCATCTGGTGGCGCTGTCCCTGTGCGCCTTGGGGGTAGCCGCGTACGCCGACGTTGCCGAAGCGGCCCGCCGGACCGGCGACGCGGACGGTGAGCGGGCGGCGGTCACCGCCGGCGAGGCCGTCGCAGCGCACGCCGAGGAGACCATCGAGCATGCCCGTCCCCTCGGTGCGCAGATGGGGCCGGAGGGCACCGCGTGGCTGGCGCGGGTGCGTGCGGAGACGACCCGGTTGCGCGGGCAGTGTGACCCGGCGGCCTGGCGTGCGGTCGTCGACGCGTTCTCGTACGGCGAGACCTACCGGCAGGCGTGCGCGCGGTGGCGACTGGCGGAGGTGCTGCTTGCGGGTGGCGATCCCGCCGACCGCGAGGAGGCCGTCGAGCAACTGCGCGTCGCCGCGCGGGTCGCCGACGAGCTCGGGGCCGCGCCGCTCGCCGAGTCGGTCGGCGCGCTGTCGCGTCGGGCGCGTATCGCGACCGACAGTCGTCGGGTCGAGCCGGACGCCGGTCCGTTGACGCCTCGCGAGCGCGCCGTGCTCGCGCTGGTTGCGGCAGGGCAGACCAACCGGCAGATCGGCACCGAGCTGTTCATCAGCGAGAAGACCGTCAGCGTGCACCTGTCGCGGGTGATGGCCAAGCTGGGTGTGAGCAGCCGCACGGAGGCGGTGAGCGTGGCGTACACCCGGGGCCTGCTCGAACCGGTCGCCCCGGCAGGATAGGGCCGCGAAGTAGGCGGCCCGACCGAGCGCGGAGGTGGACTATGCGGCTGGGACTGCAGCTGGGCTACTGGGGTGCGGGCCCGCCGGACAACGCGCAGGAGCTCGTCGACGAGGCCGAGCGGCTCGGTCTGGACGCGGTGTTCGCCGCCGAGGCGTGGGGGTCGGATGCACTCACGCCGCTGGCTTGGTACGGCTCGCGGACCTCGCGTGTGCGGCTCGGCACCGCGATCGTGCAGCTGTCGGCGCGCACCCCCACCGGCTGCGCCATGCAGGCGCTGACGCTCGACCACCTCAGCGGCGGGCGTACCGTGCTCGGGCTGGGCGTCTCCGGCCCGCAGGTGGTCGAGGGCTGGTACGGCGCGCCGTTCGCCAAACCGCTGGCCCGCACCCGCGAGTACGTCTCGGTCGTGCGGCAGGTCCTGGCCCGTGAGGCGCCCGTGGTCAACGATGGCGTGCACTACCCGCTGCCGTACGCCGGCGACGACGCCACCGGGCTCGGCAAGCCGCTGAAGCCGATCACTCATCCGCTGCGCGCGGACCTGCCGATCTGGCTGGGTGCCGAAGGGCCGAGGAACGTAGCGCTGGCCGCGGAGATCGCCGACGGCTGGCTGCCGCTCTTCTACGCGCCGCGGCTCGGCCCGATGTACGAGAAGTGGCTGGCGGAGGGCTTCGCCAGGCCCGGTGCCCGGCGTAGCCGCGAGGACTTCGAGGTGTGCGCGACAGCGCAGGTGGTGGTCACCGACGACCGGGCGCGCACGCTGGAGACGTTCAAGCCGTACCTCGCGCTCTACATCGGCGGCATGGGCTCCAAGCAGCGCAACTTCCACAAGGACGTGTTCGCGCGGATGGGCTACGAGGCCGAGACCGAGCAGATCCAGCAGGCCTACCTCGCCGGTGAGAAGGACAACGCCGCGGCCCTGGTGCCCGACGGCCTGGTCGAGGACATCACGCTCGTGGGGTCAACCGAGCAGGTGCGCGAGGACGTGGCGCGCTGGGAGGAGGCGGGTGTGTCGATGCTGCTGGTCACCTGCCGATCCGTCGGGGAGCTGCGAGCGGTCGCCGATGCAGTCCTCGGCTAGCTGCTCCGGACGGACGTCCGGGACAGCACCCTCCTCGGGTCAGTCGACAGTCTCACCGGCATCGCCGCGGACGCGGCGCAGCACACGCAGCGACCCCTCCGCGCCCTGCTCGACGAACGCACCACCGTCGAGCGCGCGACGGTAGATCGTGTACGGCGCCCGGCCGCCGTCGGCCGGGTCCGGGAACACGTCGTGGATCACCAGCAGCCCGTCACGTACGACCCGGTGCGCCCAGCCCTCGAAGTCGGCCCGCGCGGCCTCGTCGGTGTGGCTGCCGTCGACGAACACCATGCCGAGCGGTGAGGTCCACACCGACGCCACGTCGGCGGACCTGCCGACGATCGCGATGACGTAGCGCTCCAGACCCGAGTCGGCGAGGGTGCGGCGAAAGCGTTCCAGAGTGTCGATCCGGCCGGACTCGTTGGCCAGGGCCGGGTCGTGGTACTCCCACCCGACCTGGTGCTCTTCGGAGCCGCGGTGATGGTCGACCGTGACCACCACACCGCCGGCCTCGCGCGCCGCGGCGGCGAGGAAGATCGTGGACTTGCCGCAGTAGGTGCCCACCTCCAGCACCGGACCCCGCGCCAGCGCCTCACGCGCGGCCGCGTGCAGCGCCAGGCCCTCCGCGGTCGGCATGAACCCGGTCGCGCGCTCGGCGTGCTCGAGCAGGTCGGGAGGCATCATGGCAGGCGAAGATACCCGCGCACGTGCCCCGCTTCGGCGCCGAGACCGGGTCAGTCCACCCGGGACAGATGCTCGTCGACGAGCAGGCGCGTGCGGTCGAGCACCCAGGGGTCGCCGTCCTCGTCGATGCTGAACGCGTAGTCGATGAGGACGTCGACCATCTTCGCCGCGAACACGAGGGACCGGTGCAGCTCCGGTGTGTCCTTGACCTCCGCGATGCGGCTCAGCAGCGCGGCATAGCGGGCGGCCACCAGCGCGTCGTTCTCGATCTCGGGGTCGAACAGGTGAGGCTCGACCACATCACCGAACCGGACTGCGCGGAACCGGACGTCACGCCGGTTCATCTCGATGTAGATGTCGAGGATGAGCCGCGCCGCCTCGCGGAAGTCGCGCGGTGGGTGGGAGTCCAGCACCCTGGACACCCGGTCGTCGAACCGCTCCAGGTTGCGTGCGGCCACGGCCTGCATGACCGCGCGCTTGTCGATGAAGAACTCGTACAGCGTGCCGGGAGGGACCCCGGCGTGCCGGGCGATCAGCGACGTGGTGATCCCGACGTACCCCTGTTTGGCGACCAGATCGCCGGCGGCGTCGAGGATCAGCGCCACTCTTTCCATGGAGCGGCGCTGCGCGGGCTGCTTTCGCAGCGCAGACGCGAGCAGGGGTGCGTCGGGGCCGGGCACAACACCATTGTCCTCCTTGCTCGCTACCATGGGCGACTGCCGCAGCAGCGGTACGCCGGCGTGGCGCAACTGGCAGCGCACTCGACTTGTAATCGAGCGGTTCCCGGTTCGAATCCGGGCGTCGGCTCTGGCTTGACCTGCTCAGACGTCGTTGGGTCACTGACTTGGTCCTTCCTGGTCGGAGCGGTTCGCTAGATCCTCGCTAGACGGCTGTCTAGCGAGGTCTGTCGGCCGTGTGGCGCGCAGGGGGATCAGGGCGGCGAGGCTGTCGGCGGCCTCCTGCGCCACTACCGGGATCACATGTGTGTACAAATCGGACGTAATGGCCGTAGAGCTATGACCGAGCCGGTCGCTCACGACCTTGATGGGGACTCCGGCGGCCAGAGCCAGGCTGGCGCTCGTGTGCCTGAGGTCGTGCAGGCGGATGCGGGGCAGGCTGGCGGCGGCCACGAGGCGCTTGAACAGGTGTGTGAGGTACTCAGGGCGGAAGGCAGTCCCGTCCTCGCGCGTGAAGACCAGGCGGGTGTTCTCCCACGCGTGACCCCAACGTGCTCGTTCCTCCCCCTGCGACTGTGCATGGGCCTGCAGCACGTCGAGCGTGAACGCGTCCACGGGAACTCGACCAATGCCGCTTCGAGTCTTCGGTGGCCCCAGGTAGGCCCCCCGGCCGGCGTCGACAAGTTGCTGGCGCACGCGGATCAGGCCGTGGTCGAAGTCGATGTCCTCCCATGCCAATCCCAGTGCCTCGCCACGGCGCAGACCGGCGAAGGCTACGAGGTGGAAGTAGGCGTACAGGCGGTGGTCCGCGATGGAGTCCAGGAACGCGCCGAGCTGTTCCGGCGTCCAGACAGAGGTGGTAGGTCGCGACCGTTCGGGCAACTCCACGTGTTCGGCAGGATTCCACGGGATGAGGCGGCGCTTGACCGCCGTGTTCAATGCCGACCGCAAGGTCGCATGGATGTGTCGGATGGTGGTGGCGGTCATGCTGTTGCTTTGGTCGTTCAGCAGGTCGGCGTACAGCACGTCGAGGTGGTGCGGCCGCAGGTCGGATAGCCGCATGCCGCCGATGTTTGGGACAAGGTAGCGACGCAGGTGGATCTCGTACCCGCGCCGGGTGGTGTCACGCAAGGCGCGCTTGCCGTCAAGCCACTGGTGCAGGAATGTGCCGACCTTGACTCCGTGCACGTCGCCGACGCCGGCTTCTTCGCGAGCAAGTGCCTCTTCCAAGGCCGTTTCGGCTTCCCGCTTAGTTGAGAAGCCGGAGCGGGTGATCTGGCGGCGCTTGCCATCGGGACGGCGTCCGGAAAGCAGGTAGAACGACCACGGGCCGCGGCACTTGTGTGGTGCCCACTTGCCTTCGGGGGTCTTGGGGCACGAACTCTTGTGGCGCTGGTGCACGCTACCGCGGCGCATGGCTCACTTCCGCCTGCACGTCTGATGGGTTCCTTCCCGACAGCAACTCCACTAGCGGCGTGGTGGGTATGCGGATCAGGCGGCCAAGATGCAGAACCGGGGTGGGCCACTGGCCGCTGCGGACGAGTTCGTACGCGCAGCTGCGCCCGACTCCAAGAATCTCTCCCGCGGTGGGGACATCCACGACCGGTGGGAGGTTATCGAGTTCCTCACGACGCATGCCCACGCTCCTTGCAAGCGGGCTCGGTGAACTGAGACCTGAGCGCCGGTCCGTCGATGTACAGGTCATCGCCGATCTGCACCGTGGGAAGGTCCCCGAGCCGACCAGCCTCCTCTACAGCAGCGGAATCGACACGCAGCAACTCGGCCGCTTCCTCCATGGTCAGCACCCCCTGGAACGCCGCACGGATGGAACTGCGCTTTCGGCTCATGTGGTGCCTCCTCGTGGACAGTGGCGCACTGATCACCACGGAACCACCGGCGTGAACGCCGAGGAAGGTCCTGTCACTAGTCCGTCAGTAGTCCACAAGCGCGAGTTTCCTAGTCCCGGCTGAGGGTTGTGGGCACTATGTTGACGATGGTGCTGCCGACCTCGGGAGGCGACCATGGCAGGGCAGACGTATGACGCAGCGGGATGGCGACAGCTCCGACAGGAGAGGGGCCTCACTCAGCAGGATGTGGCCGACGCATTGTGCCGACTCGCTCGAGTCCATGAGCAGCGTGGCGTCGGTGTCAACGCAGACATGGTCTCGAAGTGGGAGCGCGGCCAGAAGAAGCCAAGCGCAATCTACCGCCGGCTTCTCGGGCTGCTGTTCGACACGGCACCGGCGACATCGAGGGCGCTTGTTCCAACTGTGTCGGCCGATGCGAGCATGGTTGAGTCCGTCGAACAACGACTGATGGGCTTCGATCCACTGCTGCGCCCCGCGTTAGCCGAGATGTGGAAGGACGAACACGTGAAGCGCCGGTCCATGCTTCAGATGATGGGCGCATTGCCCATCGGAGGCATCGATGGCGTTGCCGAGGCGATGCTGGCCCAGTGGAACCAAAAAGTCGCCGCCACCCCGGAGACGGTCAGCAGACTGACGGAGTTGGCCGATGACTATCAGCGGCTCTATCACGGTGCTGAGCCGACGAAGTTGATTACGCCCGTGCGCGCATTCCTGCGCACGGCACGACGCCTACTGAGCGCGCCGTTGGACCTGGAACTTCGCGTGACACTGCTGTCGGCATACGGACAGGTCGGCCTGCTGGCCGGTCGATTGTCCTTCTTCGACCTTCACGATGCCAGCGCCGCTCGAGGGTACTTCGCGATCGTCATGGACGCTGCTCGCGAGCTCGAAGACCGTGTCCTTGCGGCTGCTGCGCTGGGGCATATGAGTTTCGTGCCTGCGGGGGAGCGCAACTTCGATGCGGCTCTGGACTACGTGCGCCGAACTCGCAGGCACGCCGAGCGTGGCGAAGCTTCGATGGTTGCCTCGTGGAGCAGCGCTGTGGAGTCCGAGATCCTGAGTCAAGCGAACAAAGCAACAGCCGCCGTCGATGCGATCGAGCGGGCTTGCACAGATGCCGAAGGCGCGACGGCTGGGAATCTGCCCTGCTGGTTCGACTTCTACGACGGAGCCAGACTGGACGGCTTCCGCGGATACGCGCTACTTCAAGCAGGCCGAACGGATGAGGCGCGGATCGCCCTGGAGAACGGCGTAAGCGGACTACCAGCTCACGCTGTGAAGCAGCGGTCGGTCTTGCTCGCGGATCTTGCCACCGTCCACCTCCACCTGTCTGACCTGGAACAGGCCTGTCGCGTAGCCGGACTCTCGCTGACAGAGCTGAGCCATGCTGGTTACGCCACTGGCTCGGACCGTGTACGACAGTTTCGCGCTGAGGTGGAACCCTGGCATCAGCATCGTGCGGTCCGTCATCTGGATGAGCAGCTTGCGGGCGTGTGAGGAGGCGAGCGGTGGCGAGCGCGGGACTTGAGAACGTTCGAGCCGTCTTCTTCGATGTCGGCGAGGTCCTCATCGACGAGTCGACGGAGTACGGCACATGGGCGGACTGGCTTGGCGTCCCGCGACATACCTTCTCCGCCATGTTTGGAGCAGTGATCGCGCGTGGAGAGGACTACCGGCAGGTCTTCCAGCATTTCCGCCCCGGTTTCAACCTCGCAGATGAGCGAAAGCGACGGCTCGAAGCTGGCCTTGGGGAGTTCTTCAACGGGCGTGACCTCTACTCAGATGCCCGCCCGTGTCTACAGGCGCTCAAGGACGCTGGCTTCTTCGTTGGCGTGGCAGGGAACCAGACTGAGCGTGCAGGGCGGCTCCTCCGAGAGCTTCACCTTCCCGTCGACCTCATTGCGACGTCCGATGACTGGGGTGTCGAGAAGCCGTCCGTGAAGTTCTTCGAGAAGCTCGTCAGCGTTGCGGGGGTCTCGGCTGAGCAGATCCTGTACGTCGGCGACCGGATGGATAATGACGTTCTTCCCGCCGTGGAGGCAGGTTTGCTCGCGGCTCATATCAGGCGCGGCCCCTGGGGGTACCAACACGTCAACCACCCGGAGATTGAAAGGGTGCACTTGAGATTGCACTCCCTGCAGGCTCTTCCCGGTCTGCTCCAGCCCTGACGCGACTGGATCATCGTCGTAGCATCTCGATGATGTTGAACGGGCATCACACCGTCCAAAGCGAACAGCTCACGGGATGATGCCCTGGTCGTCGCGAGGCCCCATCGGCTGCGACTGTTCCGTGCGTCCTTCCGCCCAGATAGACGCGGTCGTTACCGACAGCCCCTAGGTTCTACCTGCGCCGCCCCCTACCACCAGCCCTCAAGTTGGACCGTGACTGCTGGCGCGTTTCTGGCGAGGGTCGTTCGCCAATCAAGGCGCTCTCGGTGTTGAAGCTGGCCAATGAGAACAATCCGTGCCACGCCCAGCGCGGCGGCGGTCTGCTCCACCCAGTGGCCACCGATTCGAGCTGGGATGTCTGGAAAGCCATCGGGGAAGATCCAGTCCGCGGCTTGGCTGTTCGCATCCCTCTCCTGCGCTGATTCGTGCGTGTGTTTGTCATCGAGGTCTTCAACGATGAG
Source organism: Nocardioidaceae bacterium (assembly GCA_035557095.1). GTDB lineage: Bacteria > Actinomycetota > Actinomycetes > Propionibacteriales > Nocardioidaceae > JALZDI01. The sequence goes on from DATMEB010000070.1 coordinate 41,010, forward strand.
GTGCTCGTCATCGACGTGCTCAAGGAGGACGTGCGCAATCTCGTGAAGCAGGGTGAACAGAACCTTGTCCAGCCGCTTCCCCCGCCCGGACAACCCAATGACGGGATACCCATCGACCAGCATTGCGCAGCCGTCGATCTTCGCTCCTGGGAGCGCCTCGACGTAGACCAGCCGCACTCCAACCTCGGCGAACAGTTCGGGCAGCTTGGCGAAGTCATCGGAAGTTTTCAGGGTGCGGGACAGAGTGCCGGCGAGCTTCCTTAGGCCATTCGAGGAATAGTTGTCCTCGGGAGGCAACTGTCGTGCCTTCTTTCTAACGCATGCCACCCAAGCACGCTGCAGCATGCTGATGTCTTCCCCGTGGTTGGCTCGCTTGGCGGCTGCCGCGAACCCCGGCTCGTCTTCGAGCGAGGTCAATTCGAACAGCTCCATAACCTCGGCTTCGAGCGCATCGAGAGTCGAACTGGCGAGGAAGCCACGTTTCATCAGCAGTTGGATGGGGCCCTTGTCGTTGAGCCGAGCGCGACGGCGTACATCTGCGAGTCTTTCCTGGGTGGATTTGTTCTTGCACTGCTCAGCAAGGAGATACTGGTCTTGCAGATTGAGCCAGTACTGGGCCGTGTGCCCGAGAGCGGCAGCAATTTGTGCAGCCGACTGTCGGGTGATTTCTTTCTTGCCAGTCACGATTTCGGACACGTACTGGGTTGGTCGGTCGAGGACGGCGGCGAAGTCAGCTTGAGACCAGCCTCTTGCCTCGAGTTCCCGGCCAAGGAGCTCGCCGACCGGGGCCTGATCGATCGGCAAAGGATCGCGGGCAGCGTTGCTCATCACTGGGGTTCCTCTTCTGGAGTCAAGAGTTCGAAGGCCACAGCGCCGTGACTGTCGGAGTTCTTGAACGTGAGGTCGAGTAGGCGGCCGGAGCTCAACATCGCTCGAGCCCTGTTCGGATCATTGGTCTCATCAGGCTCGATCCGTAGCATGCGCATGTTCCGCAGGTCGGTATCGACGAGGGCGGCGCGTGCGCACTGAACGAGCACGCGAAAGTCCGAGATCTCCCCGGCACTCCAGCCCGAGGGCCGGAACGCGGGTTCGGTGGCGAGGCGGCGCAGCTCCTCATCTATGTACTCCCGGTCCACGGTCTATCTTCCATCACCCATCGGCTGATCGCTGCGCCTTTGGCGCGGACGTTACCGCCCGCTCTGCCGGGAGACCCGCTGACACTCCGGATCTGCCACGAGTTGTATGCTCGTCAGCAGTGTAGGGGTGATGCAGAGCATGCTACTGTGTCGTCAGCTCACCTACCCGGGAAGCGACGTGGAAGGGGCGGTACAGCCATGACAACCGCAGTAACGCAGGACCAAGCGGTCATCGCCACGGCCCTACGTTGTCGGCTCGCCTTCGTACCCTGCAGCCGCAGCACGTCCAGTGCACGCCACGGGAGGTCCGGACGTTGAGCGGCTACACCAGGGCCCACTTCGGTGCGACGGTCCGAAACGGGTTTTCGGACCGCCGAGACCGCAACAGCATCATCGAGAACAAGTCGCTGTATGCCACCGGGGCGCTGGAGACCCGCTCGCTCGGGCATCCGGACTTCGAGCACCTTCCCGTCGGCGCGAAGCGCACGGCTCCGATGGTCGCTGCGTTCCTCGACCTGACGAACTTCACGGGTCGTACGT
>DATMEB010000071.1:0-81910 GCA_035557095.1 Nocardioidaceae bacterium
CCGACCTGGCCGTGCCGCCCGATGTCGCGATCGTCCCGGTCTTCGACGAGCCGACCTTGCGGCTCGCCGCCGAGATCGACTCGACGATCTTCGACTGGCCCGCGATGACCGAGGCGCAGGCGGCGAGCGAGCTGGAGGAGATCCAGCGCGGCCTGGCGACTGGGCAGTGGCGGGTGTTGCGGATGGTCGCGATGCTCGACGACGAGGCGGTCGGGACCGCGGGTGCGACGCTGGCCGGCCCGGCCCTGAGGCTCTGGGGCGCCGGCGTGCTGCCCGGCGCCCGCGGCCGCGGCGCGTACCGGGCGATGCTCGACGCGCGCCTGCGCTGGGGTCTGTCGGAAGGAGCCACGATGGCTCTGGTCAAGGGGCGCGTCGTCACCTCCGCGCCGGTGCTGCGCCGCGCCGGGTTCGTCTCGTACGGCCAGGAGCGCTGCTGGCAGTGGACCGCCCTCGCCGCCGCCCCGCCACACCTGCCCCCACGGTCCCCGCCACTACCCCTGCCGAAAGATCCGACGCTGGGGGGGCTCTGACCCCCCAGACGTCGGATCGTTGTGCCGGGCGTGTCGGTGCGCGGACGTACGGTTGACAGGTGCGCGCCATCGATGACCTCCAACGAACCGTCGCTCCGTTCAAGGTCGTGTCCGACTTCGAGCCGGCCGGTGACCAGCCGACGGCCATCGACGACCTCGAGAAGCGGATCCGGGCCGGCGAGTCCGACGTCGTCCTGCTCGGTGCCACCGGCACCGGCAAGTCGGCCACGACGGCGTGGCTGATCGAGCAGGTCCAGCGGCCGACGCTGGTCATGGCTCCGAACAAGACGCTGGCCGCCCAGCTCGCGAACGAGTTCCGGGAGCTGCTGCCGCACAACGCGGTCGAGTACTTCGTCTCCTACTACGACTACTACCAGCCCGAGGCGTACGTCCCGCAGACCGACACCTACATCGAGAAGGACTCCTCGATCAACGAGGAGGTCGAGCGCCTGCGGCACTCCGCGACCAACTCCCTGCTGACCCGCCGCGACACGATCGTGGTGGCCACGGTGTCCTGCATCTACGGCCTGGGCACCCCGCAGGAGTACGTCGACCGGATGGTGCGGCTGCGCGTCGGGGAGGAGGTGGACCGTGACTCCCTGCTGCGCAGGCTGGTGCAGGTCCAGTACGCCCGCAACGACCTTGCCGGCACCCGCGGCACCTTCCGCGTGCGTGGCGACACCCTCGAAGTGTTCCCGATGTACGAGGAGCTCGCGGTCCGGGTGGAGTTCTTCGGCGACGAGATCGAGCGGCTCTACACCCTGCACCCGGTCAGCGGCGAGGTGGTCACCGAGGACTCCGAGGTCTACATCTTCCCGGCCTCGCACTACGTCGCCGGCCCCGAGCGGATGGAGCGGGCGATCCGCGACATCGAGGAGGAGCTCGGCCAGCGGCTGACCGAGCTGGAGCGGCAGAACAAGCTGCTGGAGGCGCAGCGGCTGCGGATGCGGACCACCTACGACATCGAGATGATGCGTCAGGTCGGCAGCTGCTCGGGCATCGAGAACTACTCGCGCCACCTCGACGGCCGCTCCGCGGGGTCGGCGCCGAACTGCCTGCTCGACTACTTCCCCGAGGACTTCCTGCTGGTCATCGACGAGTCGCACGTCGCCGTCCCCCAGATCGGCGGCATGTACGAAGGCGACATGTCGCGCAAGCGCACGCTCGTCGACCACGGCTTCCGGCTGCCGAGCGCCATGGACAACCGGCCGCTGCGCTGGGAGGAGTTCCTCGAGCGCATCGGCCAGACGGTCTACCTCTCTGCGACGCCGGGCAACTACGAGATGTCGCGCGTCGGCGGCGCCGACAACGTCGTCGAGCAGATCATCCGCCCCACCGGGCTGGTCGACCCCCAGGTGGTGGTCAAGCCCACCAAGGGCCAGATCGACGATCTGATCCACGAGGTGCAGCTGCGGGTCGAGCGGGGTGAGCGGGTGCTGGTCACCACGCTGACCAAGAAGATGGCCGAGGACCTCACCGACTACCTCCTCGAGTCCGGGCTGCGCACCCGCTACCTCCACAGCGAGGTCGACACGCTGCGTCGGGTCGAGCTGCTGCGCGAGCTGCGGCTGGGGGAGTACGACGTGCTCGTCGGCATCAACCTCCTGCGCGAGGGTCTCGACCTGCCCGAGGTGTCGCTGGTGGCGATCCTCGACGCAGACAAGGAGGGCTTCCTGCGGTCGGGACGGTCGCTGATCCAGACCATCGGGCGCGCCGCCCGCAACGTGTCGGGCGAGGTGGTCATGTACGCCGACACGATCACCGATTCGATGCAGCACGCGATCGACGAGACCAACAGGCGCCGCGAGAAGCAGGTCGCGTTCAACAAGGCCAACGGCGTCGACCCGCAGCCGCTGCGCAAGCGGATCGCCGACATCACCGACATGCTCGCCCGCGAGGACGCCGACACCGAGAAGCTCCTCGGCGGCGGGGGCCGGCAGCAGAGCCGGGGCAAGCCCGTGCCGGGTCTGGGCCGCAAGACCGAGGCCGGCACGCACGCCGCCGACCTCGCCGGCCTGCCGACCACCGACCTCGCCGACCTCGTGCAGCAGCTCACCGACCAGATGCACACCGCCGCGGCCGAGCTGCAGTTCGAGGTCGCGGCCCGGCTGCGCGACGAGATCTCCGAGCTGAAGAAGGAGCTCCGTCAGATGGTCGAGGCCGGCGCCCAGTGAGGGGTGCCCAGTGAGCCCTGGCCTCGACCCCGACGCGCTCCTGGCCTACTGCCTGCAGAAGCCGGGTGCGTGGCAGGACGAGCCCTGGGAGGGCGACGTGGTCACCAAGGTCGCTGACAAGATCTTCGCGTTCCTCGGCAACGGCACTTCGGTCGGTGTGAAATGTGGCACAGGGCGTGACGGCGCCGACGAGTGGCTGCAGCGCTACCCCGACGACGCGCACGTGATGGCCTACATCGGCCGGTCGGGCTGGAACACGCTCGACATCGGGGGTGCGATCCCCGACGAAGAGATCCTGGAGGCGGTCGACGCGTCGTACTCCACGGTCGTCGCCAAGCTGCCAAAGAAGCATCGACCCGAAGGAGCAAGATGAGTGCCGCGTTCCAGGTGACCTTCGACGCCAAGGCCCCCGAGCAGATCGCCGGCTTCTGGGCCTCGGCGCTTGGCTACGAGACCGCGAAGCCCCCGGAGGGGTTCGGCTCCTGGGAGGAGTTCCTGGACTCCATCGGCGTGCCCGACGACAAGCGAGACAGCGCCTGGGCCCTGGTCGACCCCGAGGGCGTGAAGCCGCGGCTGTTCTTCCAGAAGGTGCCCGAGGACAAGTCCGCCAAGAACCGGGTGCACCTCGACATCCACGCCAGCGTCGGCGTGCAGCCGGACGACGTCGATGACCGCCGCCGCGAGGAGGTCGAGCGGCTCGAGTCGCTGGGGGCGACCCGGCACGAGGAGAAGACCGAGATGGGGCTGACCTGGGTCGTGATGACCGACCCGGAGGGCAACGAGTTCTGCGTCAGCTGACCCGGCGGCCGGGGTCCACATTCCGCTGAGCGGCCCGACTGCCCGTCCATGTGGGCTACTCGCGGATCATTTTCATTATTTCCTCCGCGCGCGGCTGGATTTTTCGCTCTCGAGCCGTCACCATTCCGGTGACGGATTGTTGACAATCCTACGAGCGGGAACGCCAAACGGGGCACCGCCAACGCGCAGAGGGGAGGTCGCCGATGTCTTCGGTCACACCTGTCAGGTTTCCAGAACATCGTCCATTGCTTCAGTTCACCTGGTCCGATACAGAGACTTCGGCGACCGGGTACGTCGTGGTCGACCGACTCGTGTGCGGGATCGCCACCGGCGGCCTGCGCACCCGCGCCGGGTGCACGATGAGCGAGGTCGCCGACCTCGCCTCCGAGATGTCGCTGAAGACCGCGCTGTACGGCCTGCCCGTGGGCGGCGCCAAGGGCGGCATCGACTACCCCGCGGACGCGCCGGACGTCGACGACGTCCGCGAGCGATTCCTGCTGGCCGTCAAGCCGCTGCTCGACTCAGTGTGGACGACCGCCGGTGACCTCGGTACCCCGCAGGCTCGCCTCGACGCGGTCTTCGAGCGTGCCGGGCTGGGCACGTCGTCGATGCGGGCGCCGCTGCAGCGCACGGATGACCCCGAGGCCGAGGCCGAGCGGGTCGGCCGCCTGTTCGCCGCCACCGAGGACGGCCTGGTGATGTCCGACATGGTCGGTGGCTACGGCGTGGCCGAGTCGGTCCTCGAGGCGATGGGCCCCCTGCGCCTCGAGCCGTCGCAGACTCGCGCTGTGGTCCAGGGCTTCGGCGCGATGGGCGGCTCGACGGCGCTCTACCTGCACTACGCCGGGGTCAGGGTCGTGGCACTGGTCGACGCGGAGGGCATGGTGGTCAACACCACCCGCGGCCTCGACGTGCCGACGCTGATCGCCTCCCGCCAGCCGGGCGGGAGGATCGACCGCGAGATGCTGCGTCTCGACGACCAGGAGGCGCCCGCGGAGGCCTGGCTGGACGTCGACACCGACGTGCTGGTGCCGGCCGCCGTGGGGTACTGCATCGACGAGCACAACCACGGCCAGGTCCGTGCCCGGCTCATCGCCGAGGCGGCCAACGTTCCGGTGACCCCGGCGGCCGAGCAGGCGCTGATCGAGCGCGGCGTCGTCGTGATCCCGGACTTCGTCGCCAACGCCGGCGCCGCCGCCTGGGCCTGGTGGGTCATGTTCGGGGCGGTGCACACCCCGGCCGACTCGCGGGCCATGCTCACGGCACACGTGCGCCCGGTCGTCGCCTCGCTGATGCAGGAGTGGTGCAACGGGCAGGCGTCGCTGCGGGTGACCGCACGGCAGTTCGCCGAGCGCAACCTGGCCATCGCCGAGGCGCAGTACGGCGGAGTCACGGCGACGATGCCGCTGTTCACGGCCGGAGCGGCCGCCGCTGCCGCCCCACTCGAGGCCATCGCCTGAGGCTCAGCGCAGGTCCCACGCCACCGGGGCGGTGAGCACGCCGTACGCCGGGATCCGCAAGGCCCGGTACACCTGGTCGAGAAGGCTGCCGCCGTCGCCGCCCACCGCGGCGGCGGCGGGGCTCTCGCTGGACTGCGCCGGCCGGAGACGCTGCAGCAGCGGCGACTTCGGCAGCGTCCTCAGCTCGACGTCCTTGCGGCGCAGGCCGGCCCGGTCGCAGGCCAGGTCGATGGCCTCGTCGAGGCCGCCGAGCTCGTCGACCAGCCCGTGCTCGCGCGCGTCGGCTCCGGTCCACACCCGGCCCTTGGCCACCTCGCGGAGCCGTTCGACGTCCATGCGGCGGTCGTGCGCCGCCTTGCCGGTGAAGTCGGCGTACACCCGGTCCAGCCAGGCCTCCAGCCGGCGCCACTCGTCGTCGGTGAACTCGCGCTGGGCGGAGAACATCTCGGCCTGACGCCCGACCGAGACCGACTCGATGCGCACGCCGAACCGCTCGAGAGCATCGCGGATCACCTGCTTGCCCGCGAGCACACCGATGGAGCCGGTGATCGTGCCCGCGCTGGCGAGCACCGCGTCCGCGGGCATCGTGATGTAGTAGCCGCCGGAGGCTGCCACGGAGCCCATCGACGCGACCACGGTGCGTCCGGACTCGCGCAGCCGGAGCACCTCGCGGCGCAGCGCGTCGGAGGCGACGTAGGAGCCCCCAGGGCTGTCCACCCGCAGCACGACGGCGCGCACGTCGTCGTCCTCCCGGGCCGCCCGCAGGCTGGCACCGAGGCCGTCGGAGCCGATCGAGGGCCCGCTCAGCGGTGACGCGCTCCGCGAGCGCCCGAGGTGGATGGGGCCCGCGGCCTGGATCACCGCGACGGCCGGGCGGTGCCGCTGCAGCCGCTGCGCGGGATTCGAGCCCGGCTTCTTGCGATAGCGCTCGACGTAGCGCAGCGTGACCGGCGGCAGGTCGGCGCGTACGGCGGCGAACACCTCGTCGCGGTAGCCGAGCCGGTCGACCAGCCCGGCCTCGAGGGCCTCGTCGGCGTGCAGCGGCGCGCGCTCGACCACCGCCCGGACCGCCTCGGGGCTCAGCCCGCGGCCTTCGACGACACCCTGCACGATCGCCTCCATGGACGACTCGGTCAGCCGCTCGGCCATCTCGCGGTGCGCGTCGGTCATGTGTGTGCGCAGGAACATGTCCGCGGCGGTCTTGTACTCGTGCCGCTGCGCGATCTGCGGCGAGACGCCGGCCCGGTCCAGCGCCTCGCGTACGAACATGCCACTCGCCACCACACCGGTCAGACCCACGTCGCCGGAGGGCTGCAGCCACACCTCGTCGAAGCCGGTGGCCAGGAAGTACGGCACGTTGCCCGGCCCCATCTCGCCGAACGACTCCGACCAGCAGACGGTCTTCTTGCCGCTGCGGCGGAAGCGCTGGACCGCGGCGCGCAGCTCCCCGGCCATCGCCAGGGTCGGGTGGACGGCGCCGATGTGCGCGATCAGGCCGTGCACGTGCGGGTCGTCCGCGCCCTGGTGCAGACCCTCCACCAGGTGCCGCAGAACCGGGACATGTCGGGTACGCGCAGCCTCGAGCGGGCTGCTCGGAGGCGCCTCGGCGACGCCCCGGGAGAGGTCGAGCTCCAGCAGGAGGTCGGTGGGCGCATCCCGGGTGACGCGGGCACGGACCTGGCGGGCGAGGGCAGAAGGGGTGGTCTCCATGCCGTCAGCCTAGGCCCGGCCCGCGAGACCCGGAGTCGTGTTCTGGCCGCGCGGTCTGCGACAATGGCGGCCTTGCGTGGAGGGGAGTACTCCTTCGCGGCGGGGTCGTCATCACGGTGGGACAGGCCGTTCGGCTTGCAGGTCCCATCCGGCCTCGCCGGTCTGTGCGCCGGGTGGCGGCAGGCGGAAGAGACCTCTGGGCGGCCATGTTGTCTGTCCGGAGGAGGTCCCGCGTTGAACATTCCCGTGTGGGTGTGGTGGTCCACGGTCCTGGTGACTGTGACGTTTCTGCTGGTAGACGTCGTCGTCATCGGCCGGCGTCCGCACGAGCCGTCGATGAAGGAGGTCTCCCGGCACCTCGCGTTCTTCATCGGGTGCGCGGTGGCCTTCGGGCTCGGCGTGTGGTTCTTCGCCGGTGCGCAGTACGGCGGTGAGTTCTTCGCCGGCTGGCTGACCGAGTACTCCCTGTCGGTCGACAACCTGTTCATCTTCATCATCATCATGAGCAAGTTCGCCGTGCCGCGGCAGTACCAGCAGACCGCGTTGATGATCGGCATCGTGCTCGCTTTGCTGATGCGCGGCATCTTCATCGCCGTCGGCGCGGCCGCGATCGCCAACTTCTCGTGGATCTTCTACCTGTTCGGCGCGTTCCTGGTCTACACCGCCATCCACCTGGCCAAGGAGGGTCAGGAGAGCGAGGACGAGTTCGAGGAGAACCGGCTCATCCGGTTCGTCGAGCGGCGGTTCCCGGCGACGAAGGAGTACCACGGGGTCAAGCTCGTGGTGGTGGAGAACGGCAAGCGGCTGATCACGCCGATGCTGATCGTGATGCTCGCGCTCGGCACCACCGACCTGCTCTTCGCGCTGGACTCGATCCCGGCGATCTACGGTCTGACCTCCGAGCCCTACCTGGTCTTCACCGCGAACGTGTTCGCGCTGATGGGACTGCGGCAGCTGTACTTCCTGATCGGCGGCCTGCTCAAGCGCCTGATCTACCTCAGCTACGGGCTCGCGCTCTTGCTTGCGTTCATCGGCGTCAAGCTGATCCTCGAGGCCCTGCATCTGAACGAGCTGCCGTTCATCAACGGCGGTGAGCACGTGAGCTGGGCGCCGGAGATCCCGATCTGGCTCTCGCTGACCATCATCATCGGCATCCTCGCGATCACGGCCGCCGCCAGCCTGATCAAGACCGGCGGCAAGTCGGCGCAGGCCCTCGAGGAGCAGGCCGCCGAGGAGAAGGCGGCCGATGAGCAGCCGAGCGGGACGGAGCCGTCCGACCGCGAGCCGCAGGGTGCCCAAGAGGCCGACGAGGCCGGCTCGCGTACCCGGGGCCCGGCCGACTGACCTGACGTTGCTGGGGGCCCGGTCGGACCGGGCCCCCAACGCCTCAGACTGCGGCCATCTCCTTCTCGCGGTCGTAGGGCGGGCACGTGGTGTCGACCCCGGGGATGCCACGGCCACGGATCGAGGCCCGCGCTGTCTCCGGGACGAACAGCAGCCCGACCGCCCCGATGACGCAGGCACCCATCATGTAGTACGCCGGCACGAGCGAGCTGCCGGTGACCTCGATCAGCTTCTCGTTCGCGTACGGCGCGGTGCCGCCGAACAGTGCGGTCGACACGTTGTAGGCGATCGCGAAGCCGGCGAACCGCACATGCGTCGGGAACATCGCGGGGAACGTGGCCGAGATCGTGCTCAGCTGCAGCACGTAGAACAGTCCGAGCACGGCGAACCCGACGAGCGCCAGCGCGAAGTCCTGGGCCATCAGCAGGTACGCGGGAACCGCGAGCACGAACAGCCCGCCCAGCGAGGTCCACCACATCGGCTTGCGGCCGAGGCGGTCGGAGATACGGCCGGAGAACGGGACCACCAGCATCATCGCGAGCTGTCCGATGATCACCACGAGCAACGCAGGGGTGGTCTCCATGCCCAGCGTCTGCTCGAGATACGTCGGCGTGTAGGCCAAGAGGGTGTAGTTGCAGACGTTCAGCGCGACCACGAGGGCGCCAAGGGCGAGCAGCGGACGCATGTACTGCGCGACCAGGTCCTTGAACTCGGTCTTGAGGCTGGTCTCGCTCTCGTGCTTGGACTCCAGCTCGCGGAAGACGGGCGTGTCCTCGAGCCTGGAGCGCAGGTACAGGCCGACCACGCCGAGCGGCCCGGCGATCAGGAACGGGATCCGCCAGCCCCAGTCCGCCATCGCCTCGGCGCCGACGATCACCTCGGTCAACAGCACGGCGGACGCACCGAGGGTGAAGCCGAGCAGGGTGCCGAACTCCAGGAAGCTGCCGAAGAACCCGCGACGGCGGTCGGGCGAGTACTCCGCCATGAACGTCGCGGCGCCGCCGTACTCGCCGCCGGCGGAGAAGCCCTGGACCACGCGCAGCAGTATGAGCAGGATGGGTGCCAGGACGCCGAGGGTCGCCTCACCGGGCAGCAGGCCGATGCAGAACGTGGCGGCCGCCATCATGATGATCGTGGTCGCCAGCACGGCCTTGCGGCCGAGCTTGTCACCCAGCGGCCCGAGTACCAGACCGCCCAGCGGCCGGAACACGAACGACACCGCGAATACCAGCAGCGTGGCGGCGGTGCCCGCGTCCGGGAAGAACTGCGCCGTGATGTACGTGGTCGCGTAGGCGTACACGCCGTAGTCGAACCACTCGGTCATGTTCCCCATCGCCGACGCGCTGATGGCGCGGCGCAGGACCGGGCCTGAAGCGTCGCCCTGGGCGACGGCGGGATCCCCTGGTGAGGCTGCTTCGGACGTCATGCGTCTCCTCCTCGACTCCGGGCACAGTGACATATACCCAGCCGAGACGAAGCTCACGTCCCCGAGACCGGACTGCGCCTTTGCCAGCCCGCGGACATGGCCGCGGGCGCGGACTGCGGGAGCCTAGTACAGCTACACCGAGGCGCTGACCGCGCCCGTCCACATCTCCAGGGCCGTGTCGATCTCGTCGCCGTCGACGACCAGCGCGGGGATCATGCGCACCACGTTGTTGTGTGCGCCGCACATCAGCAGCATCAGGCCGCGCTCACCGGCCTCGCGCTGCGCCCGTGCCGCGGTCTCCGGGTCGGGCTGACCGTCGGCGGTGACGAACTCGCTGCCGAGCATCAGGCCGAGGCCGCGTACGTCGCCGATCGCGGCGTGCTCGCTGGCGACCTTCTGCAGGCCGTTCAGCAGGCGCTGCCCCATGGTGGCGGCGTTGTCGACGAGCTTCTCCCGCTCGATCACGTCGATCGTGGCCAGCGCGGCCGCGCAGGACACCGGGTTGCCGCCGTAGGTGCCGCCCTGCGAACCCGGCCAGGCCTGGCTCATCAGGTCCTCGGAAGCGGCGATGGCCGACAGCGGGAAGCCGCTGGCCAGGCCCTTGGCCGTGACCAGCACGTCCGGGCGTACGTCGAAGTGGTTGTGGCCCCAGTACCGGCCGGTGCGACCGAACCCGGTCTGCACCTCGTCGACCACGAGCAGGATGCCGTGCTTGTCGGCGCGCTCGCGCAGGCCGGCCAGGAACCGGGAGTTCGCCGGAGCGTAGCCGCCCTCGCCGAGCACCGGCTCGACGAAGAACGCGGCGGTGTCGTTGGCCGGCGACGTCGTGGCCAGGACGTAGTCGAGCTCGCGCAGGGCGAAGTCGGTCGCGGTCTCCTCGTCCCAGCCGTAGCGGAAGCCGAACGGGAACGGCGAGACGGCGACGCCGGACGGCAGCGGCCCGATGCCGGCGCGGAACTTCGTGCCCGACGTGGTCAGCGACGCAGCCCCGAACGTCCGGCCGTGGAAGGAGCCGTGGAACACCACGATGTTGGGCTTGCCGGTGGCGTGACGCACCAGCCGCATGGCCGCCTCGACCGCCTCGCTGCCGGAGTTGACGAAGAACGTGCTGTCCAGACCGGGCGGGAGCACGTCGCCGAGCCGCTCGCTCAGCTCGCGCAGCGGGAGGCTGAGCATGGTGGTGTACTGCCCGTGGATGAGCCGTCCGGCCTGCTGTCGCACGGCCTCCACGACCTGCGGATGGCAGTGCCCGGTCGAGGTCACGCCGATCCCGGCGGTGAAGTCGAGATGCCGTCGGCCGGCCTCGTCGTACACCCACACACCCTCGGCGTGGTCGACCACCACCGGGGTGGCCCGCTTCAGCTGCGGGGACAGCTTCGCCATGCTTCGCCTCCATCCGACCCGTGGGTCAAGTCGCGTGTCTCGACGCTATCGCGTCGATGTGCGGTCAGTCCCCGACCGGTAGCGGCACCAGCCGGTAGACCGCGTCGTGCATGTGCGCGCGCATGATCTCGATCGCGGCGAAGCGGTCACCCGCGCGGATCGCGTCGACGATGACCGAATGCTCCTGGGCCAGGTCGTCGGGGACGACATAGGTGTCGGCGAGCGCGGCCATGCACATCCGGGTCTCGACCAGCAGGGTGCTGGCCATGCGCTGCAGCCGCGTGCTGCCCGACTCGGACACCAGTAGCTCGTGGAACGCGGCGTCGGTCTCGCTCAGCCGGTCGTTGGGCCCGCGCTCCGCGGCCGCGGACAGCCGCTGCACCGACCGGTCGAGGCGGCGGGTGGATGCGTCGGAGTCGTCGTGGGTCATGATCTCGAGCACGGCGGCGGTCTCGATGGCCAGCCGCGCGGTGTAGATGTCGCGGATGTCCTCCTCGGACAGCGTCACCACGAACAGCCCGCGGTGGGGAATGCTCTCGAGCAGCTGCTCCTGCACCAGCCGCTGCATCGCCTCGCGCAGCGGGCCGCGGCTCACCCCGAACTCCTCGGCGAGGGCGGCTTCGCCGACCTGCTCGCCCTGGGCGAAGTCGCCGGACATGATCGCCTCGCGCAGCTGGTCAGCGATGAGCGTGGAGGTCGGTACGCGCTCGATCGGCTTGACATGCTCCGTAGGGCTCATCGGGCCGCCTCCGTCGTGTCCGGGCCTGCGGTGCCGTGGGTGCCCGCAGGACTGCGGAACAGAGTACCGAGACCGGGCCGGGAAGGCTGCCGGTCCAGCAACCGAAGTCCCTCCCAGGCCGATACCTGGTTGGCCGTCAGCACGACCTTGCCGACGTGCTCCTCCAGCGCGTCCAGGTGATCGGCGGTGTGCAGGGCCGTGTCGGGCATCATCAGCGCGTCCGCCCCGGGGTGGTCGCTCGCGGCGGCCATCTCCAGCAGCTGCGGGCGGGGGAGCGTGCCGACCTCGGCGGCGGTGAAGATGTCGCGGCTGGTGGTCCGGACGACCTCCAGGCCGGCGTCGGCGAGGAAGGCCGCGAACAGCTCGGTGACGTCCTCGGGGTAGGTCGCGACCACGGCGACACGGCGTACGCCGAGCGTCTGCGCGGCGCGCACGAACGCCAGCGAGGTGCTCGAGGCGGGCATCCCGGCGGCCTGTGCAAGCGCCGCGGCCTGCCGGTGCGCGCCCTCCCAGCCGTAGACGAAGCTGCCGCTCGTGCAGGCCCACACCACCGAGTCGGGGGACTGCGGCGCGAGCGCGGCCGCGCCGTCGGCGAGCCGGTCGTCACGGCCCCAGTCGAGCAGCGCGTCCGCGCGGTGCGCGTCCTCGACCATCACGGTGTGGTGGAGTGGAAGCGCGAAGCCCTGACCGAGCTGGTGCGCCAATCTGGGGAAGTCGTCCTCGGCGGAGTAGCCGGGATAGAGGATTCCGACTGTCGTCAAGGGCTCGCTCATGGGCAACCTTCGTGGCTGGAGTGCTGACTGGACTGGCGGCTGGACCGGTGACTGGACACAGTTTCGATTGTTGACAATCCTACAGATGCGTACTTAGCGTCGGCAGGCTGCCGGACGACGACGGAGGAGACGGGCGATGGCGCGCTACCTGGACATATCGTTGCAGAAGCGCGGTGTCACCTGCGTGGCCCGGATGCTCGACGACCGGGCTCCGCGCACCTGCGCGGCGGTGTGGGACGCGCTGCCGCTCGGCGCGGACGCCTACCACGCGAAGTACGCCCGCAACGAGATCTACACGTTCGTGCACACGTTCGCCGAGGTGGCACCGGGACGAGAGAACACCACGATCACCCCGATCCCCGGCGACGTCGTCTACTTCCCGTTCGAGAAGTGGGAGATGGCGAACGCCGCGTACGGGTACTCCGCGGACTCCGCCCAGCGCGAGGCCGAGCACATCGTCGACCTCGCGCTGTTCTACGAGCGCAACAACCTGCTGCTCAACCCCGACGTGGGGTGGGTCCCCGGCAACGTGTTCGCGACGATCGTGAAGGGGCTCGACGAGATCGCGGCGGCCGCGCAGGACCTGTGGCGCCGCGGGTTCGAGGGCGAGACTCTGCACTTCGCCCGGCACGACGGCGAGCTCTGAGCGGGCGCGCTCCCGGTGAGCGCGCCCGGCAGGCGCGCTCACACCGCCTCGGGCAGCGTCTGCGGAGCCACCACGGTGCCGGTGTCGAACAACCGCTGACCGTTGGGCTGGATGCGGGCGCCGGCGGCTCGCAGCGCGGCCCACATCGAGACCTGGTTGGCGGTGATCACCGGCTTGCCCAGGGCCTCCTCCAGGGGCGCGATCACGTTGTATGTCGCGAGGTTGGTGCAGCTGATGTAGATCGCCTCGGCCTCGGGGTGGTCGGCTGCCATGGCCAGCTCGTGCACCGTGGGGCCGGTGACCCGCCAGATCCGCTCGCCCAGCCCGAGCTCTCGGGCGGAGAGCACCTGGATGCCCGCCTCGTCCAGGAACATGTGCAGCCGCGCGGTGAGACTGGGGACGTACGGCGTCGCCACCGCGATCCGCCCGACGCCGAGATGGCTCAGTGCGTCCAGCAGCGCGCCGGACGTCGTCACGGCCCGGGGCGCGCCGGCGGAGACCATCTGCTCGCGCATCGCGGCCTCGCCTGGGACGCCGCGCACGAAGCTGCCGGAGGCGCACAGGTAGACCACGACCTCGGGCTCGGCGGCAAGCAGGTTGGCCGTGCTGGCATGGAGGGTGTCGTCGGTGCTGATCAGCTCGGCCATCTCGACGCTCGACGACATCGGATGGAAGGCGGTGCGCGTCAGGAGAAGGGAGACGTTGTCCGGCGCCCAGCGCCAGATCTCCCTGTCCAGGGCGAAGTCGTAGGGCACGATCACGCCGTAGGCGTGCTCGTCCCAGCCGTCCCAGCCGGCGGAGGTCTCAGCCATACCGCTCGTCCCATCACGCAGTAGCAACACGGCACTATTGTTGACAATCCTACGATCCCTCAAACGTGAAAAGTAGTCGGTTACCGTCTGTACTCCGGTCCGACTCGAGGAGGCACATGACCACGCCCACCGTCACGGTGCTGCACGGCGGGACGATGCCGCCCAACATGGACGCCATCGAGGCCCTCGCGCGGGTCCGCACCGCCCGGCCCGACGACCTGGCCGAGGGGCTCCGGGGCGCCGAGGTGCTGCTGGCCTGGGACTTCACCACGCCGGCGCTCAGCTCCGCGTGGTCCGGCGCCGACCGGCTGCGCTGGGTGCACACCGCCAGCGCGGGGGTCGACAACGTCCTGACCCCGGACGTCATGGACAGCGACGTGGTCGTCACGAACTCACGCGGTGTGTTCGAGACCCCGATCGCCGAGTACGTCACCGGGGTCGTCCTGATGACCGCCAAGGACATGATCGGGACCTGGCAGCTCCAGCAGCGCCGCGAGTGGCAGCACCGCGACACCCACAGCGTCCAGCGGCGGGTCGCCGTGGTGGTGGGCGTGGGACCGATCGGCCGGGCGGTCGGGCGGATGCTGGCCGCGGTGGGGCTGTGGGTCCGCGGCGTCGGGCGCAGCCACCGGGCCTCCGACCCCGACTTCGGCGAGGTCGCGCCGGCCTCCGAGCTCGGCGCGCAGGTCGCCGACGCCGACTACGTCGTCCTGGCCGCGCCGCTGACCGAGGAGACCCGGGGCATGGTGGGCCGGAGGATCCTCGAGGCCATGCCACCGAAGGCGGTGCTGATCAACGTCGGACGCGGTGAGCTGGTGGTCGAGGACGACCTCGTGCAGGTCCTGCGGTCGGAGGGGATCGCCGGCGCCGCGCTGGACGTGTTCGAGAAGGAGCCGTTGCCCGCGGACTCGCCGTTGTGGACGATGCCGCAGGTGCTCGTGTCACCGCACATGTCGGCTGACACGATCGGATGGCGCGACGACCTGGCCGCGCTGTTCGTGGAGAACCTCGGCCTGTGGTGCGCCGGGGAGCCGCTGCGCAACGTGGTGGACAAGAAGCTCGGCTACGTGCCGTCGACGAGGTGAAAGGCAGGCAATGAGCAGGACGAGTTCCGAGGTGGCCGACTGGTCCGCGACCGAGATGCTGTCGGCGTACCGGCGCCGTGAGCTGTCCCCGGTGGAGGCCACCCAGGCGGTCCTCGACCGGATCGAGAGCGCCGACGCCGCGGTCAACGCCTTCTGTCTGCTCGACCGTGAGCGCACCCTGGCCGACGCCCGGGCGGCCGAGACCCGCTGGAGCGAGGGCGCGACGCTCGGGCCGGTCGACGGCGTGCCCACCTCGATCAAGGACATCTTCCTGACCAGGGGCTGGCCCACGCTGCGAGGCTCGAAGGCGATCGACCCCGACCAGGACTGGGACGCCGACGCCCCGCCCGTGGCGCGGCTGCGGGAGAGCGGCGCGGTGCTCGTCGGCAAGACGACCAGCCCCGAGCTGGCCTGGAAGGGCGTCACGGATTCGCCGCTGACCGGGGTGACCCGCAACCCGTGGGACGTGAGCCGGACCGCCGGCGGGTCCAGCGGGGGAGCTGCGGCCGCGGTCGCGCTCGGGATGGCGCCGCTGGCGATGGGCACCGACGGCGGTGGCTCGGTGCGCATCCCCGGCTCGTTCTGCGGGACCGTCGCGCTGAAGCCGACGTACGGCCGTGTCCCGCACTACCCGGCCAGCCCGTACGGCACGCTCGCGCACGCCGGGCCGATGACGATGACGGTCGAGGACACCGCGCTGATGCTCGACGTGATCAGCGGGTTCGACTCACGGGACTGGTCGGCCATGCCGGCGCCGACGCTGTCGTACCTCGAGTCGCTGGGTGCCGGGCTCCAGGAGGTCTCGGTCGCCTACAGCCCCGCGCTGGGCTACGTCGACGTCGACCCCGAGGTCGCGGCCCTGGTCAAGGAGGCGGTCGAGGTCCTGAGCGGACTGGGCGCGCGCGTGGAGGAGGTCGACCCCGGCTTCACCGACCCGGTCGAGTCCTTCCACGTGCTGTGGTTCTCCGGGGCGGCGCAGACCGTGCGCGACTTCACGCCCGAGCAGATGGCGGTGCTCGACCCTGCCCTGCGGTCGGTCTGCGAGCAGGGCGCCCGGTTCAGCGCGCTCGACTACCTGCAGGCGATGCAGGAGCGGATGGCGCTGGGCATCCGGATGGGGGCGTTCCACGAGCAGTACGACCTGCTGGTCACGCCGACGATGCCGATTCCGGCGTTCGAGGCCGGGGTCGAGGTGCCCGCGGGGTGGCACGCCGAGCGCTGGACGAGCTGGGCGCAGTTCAGCTACCCGTTCAACATGACCCAGCAGCCGGCCGCCACCGTCCCGTGCGGGTTCACCTCCGCGGGACTGCCGGTGGGTCTGCAGATCATCGGGCCGCGGCACGCCGACCACCGCGTGCTGGCGGCGGCGAAGGCCTACGAGGACGCCACCGGCTGGTCCGACCGGCGGCCCCCGCGAGGCTGAGGCGCGGCTGAGACGGTCCGGCGTGGCCGGACCAGGGCTCACCAGCCGCGGGCGC
The DNA here is from genome assembly GCA_035557095.1 of Nocardioidaceae bacterium. Lineage (GTDB taxonomy): Bacteria > Actinomycetota > Actinomycetes > Propionibacteriales > Nocardioidaceae > JALZDI01. The sequence goes on from DATMEB010000071.1 coordinate 16,359, forward strand.
GCCAGTCGGCGAGCTGCGGACGCTCCACGCCGAGCGTGGAGTCGTCGCCGTGCCCGGGATAGAACCAGGTCTCGTCCGGCAGCCGGTCGAACAGCTTGGCCTCGACGTCGCCGATGAGGCTCTCGAAGTCCTTCGGGCTCTGCGTCTTGCCGACCCCGCCGGGGAACAGCGAGTCGCCGGTGAACAGGTGCGGGTTGCCCTCGGGGTCGTCGTACAGCAGCGCGATCGACCCGGGCGTGTGCCCGACGAGGTGGATCACCTCGAGCTCGCACCGGCCGACCGAGACCCGCTCGCCGTCGACGACCCGGCGGTTGACGTCGACCGGCAGCTCGTCGGCGTCCGCGTCGCCGGCGACCGTGGCGGCGCCGGTGTGCGAGACGACCTCGGCGAGCGCCTGCCAGTGGTCACCGTGCCGATGCGTCGTCACCACGGTCTGCAAGGGAGTGTCGCCGATCAGCGTGAGCAGCGTGGAGGCGTCGTTCGCGGCGTCGATCAGCAGCTGCTCGTCGGTGTGCCGGCAGCGCAGCAGGTAGGCGTTGTTGTTCATCGGCCCGACCGCGACCTTGGAGATGATCACGTCGGCCAGCTCACGGACGTCCGGCGTGCCGCCGACCGTCACGGTGCCGTGGTAAGCCACAGGGTGACTCCTTTCATGGTGCTGCGAGCAAGCCTGTCGGTGGCCGTCTCTAGCATCGTCAGCATGGCTGTCGTCTCGGAGCGCTCCATCGCAGGTCTCCCGTCTCTGCCGTCTGCGGGGATGGGACCTAGCCGCAACCTATCGGTCCACCTGTCCGGCGTGAATCTTGCGTCGCCGGTTATGATCGCGAACGTGTGTTCGAAGCCGATGAGTGAGGCGCTAGGGGCGGTTCGTGGCTGACCAGCTGATCGTGCGCGGGGCGCGCGAACACAACCTCAAGGACGTCTCGATCGACCTTCCGCGCGACTCGATGATCGTCTTCACCGGACTCTCGGGCTCGGGCAAGTCGAGTCTGGCGTTCGACACGATCTTCGCCGAGGGGCAGCGTCGCTACGTCGAGAGCCTGTCCGCGTACGCCCGGCAGTTCCTGGGCCAGATGGACAAGCCCGACGTCGACTTCATCGAGGGGCTGTCGCCGGCGGTCTCCATCGACCAGAAGTCCACCTCGCGCAACCCCCGCTCGACGGTGGGCACGATCACCGAGGTCTACGACTACCTCCGGCTGCTCTACGCCCGCGCCGGCCGACCGCACTGCCCCATCTGCGGGCGCCCCATCGTCCGGCAGACGCCGCAGCAGATCGTCGACCGGGTCCTCGAGCTCGAGCAGGGTGCCCGCTTCCAGGTGCTCGCGCCGGTGGTCCGCGGGCGCAAGGGGGAGTACGCCGACCTGTTCCGGCAGCTGCAGACGCAGGGCTACTCCCGCACCCGCGTCGACGGCGAGACCCATCTGCTCACCGAGCCGCCCAAGCTCAACAAGCAGCGCAAGCACACGATCGAGGTCGTGGTCGACCGGCTGCAGGTCAAGGCCAGCGCCAAGCGGCGGCTGACCGACTCGATCGAGACCGCGCTCGGCCTCTCTGGCGGTCTCGTCACGCTCGACTTCGTCGACCTGCCCGCGGACGACCCCCACCGCGAGCGGGTGTTCTCCGAGCACCTTGCCTGTCTCTACGACGACCTGTCGTTCGAGGAGCTCGAGCCGCGGTCGTTCTCGTTCAACTCGCCGTACGGCGCGTGCACCGACTGCCACGGCATCGGCACCCGGATGGAGGTCGACCCCGAGCTCGTCGTGCCCGACCCGTCGAAGTCGCTCGACGAGGGCGCGCTGTCGCCCTGGTCGGCCGCGCACGTCGCCGACTACTTCCGCCGGCTGATCCAGGCGCTCGCCGACGAGCTCGGCTTCGACACCGACGAGCCGTTCGAGGACCTCCCGGCCAAGGCGCGCACCGCGGTGCTGCGCGGCCACCGCACCAAGGTGCACGTGCGCTACCGCAACCGCTACGGCCGCGAGCGGTCCTACTACTCCCAGTTCGAGGGCGTGATCCCGTACATCGAGCGCCGGCACCGCGAGGCCGAGACCGACACCAGCCGTGAGCGGTTCGAGGGCTTCATGCGCGAGGTGCCCTGCCCGACCTGCGACGGTGCGCGGCTCAAGCCGGTGTCGCTGGCGGTGACGCTGGGCGGGATGAGCATCGCCGAGCTGTGCGCGCTGCCGATCGGGGAGGCGTCCCAGTTCATCAACGACCTCGACCTCAGCCCGCGTGAGCGGCAGATCGCCGAGCGGGTGCTCAAGGAAATCAACGAGCGGCTGCGGTTCCTGCTCGACGTCGGCCTGCACTACCTCACGCTGAACCGGCCGTCCGGGTCGCTGTCCGGCGGCGAGGCGCAACGGATCCGGCTGGCCACGCAGATCGGCGCCGGCCTCGTCGGGGTCCTGTACGTCCTCGACGAGCCGTCGATCGGGCTGCACCAGCGCGACAACCACCGGCTGATCGACACCCTGAAGCGGCTGCGCGACCTCGGCAACACGCTGATCGTGGTCGAGCACGACGAGGACACGATTCGCACCTCCGACTGGGTCGTCGACATCGGGCCAGGCGCCGGCGAGCATGGCGGGCAGATCGTCGTGTCCGGGCCGGTGCAGGACCTGCTCGACCATCCCGACTCGATCACCGGTGCCTACCTCGCCGGCCGCAACGAGATCCCGCTGCCGGTCGCGCGACGTCCGCGCACACCCGGACGAGAGCTCACCGTCCGCGGGGCGCGCGAGCACAACCTGCGCGGCATCGACGTGAGCTTCCCGCTCGGGATGTTCATCGCGATCACCGGCGTCTCCGGGTCGGGCAAGTCGACGCTGGTCAACGACATCCTGTACAAGTCGCTGGCGCGGCGCATCTACAACGCCCGCGACATCCCGGGCCGGCACCGCACGATCACCGGTGCCGACCAGGTCGACAAGGTGATCCACGTCGACCAGTCGCCGATCGGCCGCACGCCGCGGTCCAACCCGGCCACCTACACCGGCGTGTTCGACCATGTGCGCAGGCTGTTCGCACAGACGCCGGAGGCCAAGGTGCGCGGCTACCTGCCGGGCCGGTTCTCGTTCAACGTCAAAGGCGGACGCTGCGAGGCCTGCTCGGGCGACGGCACGCTGAAGATCGAGATGAACTTCCTGCCCGACGTCTACGTCCCCTGCGAGGTCTGCCACGGCGCCCGTTACAACCGCGAGACGCTCGAGGTGCACTACAAGGGCAAGACCATCGCCGAGGTCCTCGACATGCCGATCGAGGAGGCCGTGGACTTTTTCGCCGCGATCCCCGCGATCTCCCGGCACCTGCGCACGCTCGTCGACGTCGGTCTCGGCTACGTCCGGCTCGGGCAGTCCGCGCCCACGCTGTCCGGCGGCGAGGCCCAGCGGGTCAAGCTCGCGTCCGAGCTGCAGAAGCGCTCCACCGGACGCACCGTGTACGTCCTCGACGAGCCCACCACCGGCCTGCACTTCGAGGACATCCGCAAGCTGCTCGGCGTGCTCAGCCGGCTGGTCGACGCCGGCAACACGGTCATGGTGATCGAGCACAACCTCGACGTGATCAAGACGGCCGACTGGCTGATCGACCTCGGTCCCGAGGGCGGCACCGGCGGCGGGCTCGTGGTCGCCGAGGGCACGCCTGAGGACGTCGCGGCCGACGACGCCAGCCACACCGGCGTGTTCCTCAAGCCGGTGCTGGAGGGCCGGGCCGTGCAGCCGCCCAAGCGGCGCCGCAAGGTCGCCGCCGCGTCGCGGGGCAAGAGGTCGACACCGGCTGCGAAGAAGGCCGTGACGAACCGTTGACGCAGCGTAGGAAGTCTTCATAGTCCACGAGGGACCTGCTTGTCCGGGATATCCTCGGGTTCAGCTGACTACGGAGGGGCTTCCAGATGACCAACCCAGTTCCTGACCGAGATGGTGACGACGCCGGGCTCAACCGTCGAACCGTGCTGCGTGGCGTCGCCGTCACCGGCGTACTCGGCGCCTCGGCCTCGTTTCTCGCCGCCTGCGGCGGCGACGACTCCGGCGGCGGGTCGGCCGGTGAGTCCGACGGTGGATCCGACGGTGGGTCCGAAGGAGGCTCCGGCGGCGGTTCGGGCTCCGGGTCGTCCGGCGCCACCGACCTCGGCGCCGCCTCCGAGGTGCCGGTCGGCGGCGGGGTGGTCTTCGCCGACCAGAAGGTCGTGGTCACCCAGGCGGGCAAGGACAACTTCCAGGCGTTCTCCGCGGTGTGCACGCACCAGGGGTGCACCGTGGGCGAGGTGACCGACGGCACCATCAACTGCCCCTGTCACGGCAGCAAGTTCAACCTCGACGGCACCGTCGCCAACGGGCCGGCGACCGAGCCGCTGCCGCCGAAGAAGATCAACGTGCAGGGCGGCAACATCACCCTGGCCTGACGTCTCGCATCGACCGGGCGCCGCGCGCCCGGTCGGCGTACGTCCCCGGACCGCCCTAGGCTTGGGGCGTGCCAGATCCCGCGACCTATCGACCCGAGCCGGGCTCGATTCCCGAGGGGCCGGGCGTCTACCGCTTCCGCGACGAGCGGGGGCGGGTCATCTACGTCGGCAAGGCCAAGGGGCTCCGAGCCCGGCTGTCGTCGTACTTCCAGGACGTGGCGAACCTGCACCCGCGCACGCAGACGATGGTCGGCAGCGCCGCCTCGGTCGACTGGACGGTCGTCGCCAACGAGGTCGAGGCGCTGCAGCTGGAGTACTCCTGGATCAAGGAGTTCGACCCGCGCTTCAACGTCAAGTACCGCGACGACAAGTCGTACCCCTGGCTCGCGGTGACGCTGAACGAGGAGTACCCCCGCGTGATGGTGGGCCGCGGGCCCAAGCGGCGGGGCGTGCGCTACTTCGGGCCGTACTCCCACGCGTGGGCGATCCGCGAGACCGTCGACCTGCTGCTGCGGGTGTTCCCGATGCGCTCCTGCTCCAACGGCGTGTTCAAGCGGTCGTCCCAGATCGGCCGGCCGTGCCTGCTCGGCTACATCGGCAAGTGCGCGGCGCCGTGCGTGGGCCGGGTGAGCGCTGAGGAGCACCGCGAGATCGTCGACGACTTCGTGGCGTTCATGACCGGGCAGACCAGCACCTACCTCAAGCGGCTCGAGCGGGAGATGCGTGCGGCCTCGGACCAGCAGGAGTACGAGCGTGCGGCCCGGCTGCGCGACGACATCGGCGCGCTCGAGCGCGCGATCGGCAAGAACGCCGTCGTCCTCGGCGACGCCACCGACGCCGACGTGGTGGCCCTGGCCGAGGACCCGCTCGAGGTGGCCGTGCAGATCTTCTACGTGCGCGGCGGGCGCGTTCGCGGCCAGCGCGGCTGGGTGGCCGACAAGGTCGACGACGCCGCCACCGGTGACCTGGTCGAGCGATTCCTGCTGCAGCTCTACGACGGCGAGACCGCCGAGGCGTTTCCCCGCGAGGTCCTGGTCCCGGCCCTGCCCGACGACGTCGACGCGCTCACCGCGTGGCTGAGCGAGCGCCGCGGCAGCCGGGTCTCGGTGCGGGTGCCACAGCGCGGCGACAAGAAGTCGCTGATGGAGACGGTGGCGCGCAACGCCGGGCAGTCGCTCGCGCTGCACAAGACCAAGCGGGCCAGCGACCTGACCACGCGTACCCGGGCGCTCGAGGAGGTTCAGCGCAATCTCGCCCTGCCGGAGGCGCCGCTGCGCATCGAGTGCTTCGACGTGTCCAACCTGCAGGGCACGCAGGTCGTGGGCTCGATGGTGGTGTTCGAGGACGGCCTGCCCCGCAAGAGCGACTACCGGCGGTTCGTGGTCAAGGGCGTGGCCGGGCAGAACGACGTGGCGGCGATGCACGAGGTCGTCTCCCGCCGGTTCCGTCGCTACCTCGAGGAGCGATCCGACAGCTCTGACCTCGAGATGCCCGGGGACGGCAGCGGCGACGAGAGCCCGGCGCTGATCGACCCCGACACCGGCCGGCCGCGCCGGTTCGCCTATGCACCGGGCCTGCTCGTCGTGGACGGCGGACCGCCACAGGTGGCGGCGGCGCAACGCGCGCTCGACGAGCTCGGCATCGACGACGTACGCGTGTGCGGGCTGGCCAAGCGGCTGGAGGAGGTCTGGCTCCCCAGCCAGGAGGACCCGGTGATCCTGCCGCGCACCAGCGAGGGTCTGTACCTCCTGCAGCGGATCCGCGACGAGGCGCACCGGTTCGCTATCACCCACCACCGCCAGCGCCGGTCGAAGTCCATGACCTCCAGCGCGCTCGACGGGGTCCCGGGCCTGGGCACCGTGCGGCGCAAGGCGCTGCTGCGGCACTTCGGCTCGCTGAAGAAGCTGCGCGCCGCCTCGGTCGACGAGATCGCCCAGGTTCCGGGCGTGGGCCTGCACACCGCCCAGTCGGTGGCGCAGGCGCTGGTGCAACCCGCGGGCGGCACCACGACCGCGACCGTCAACACCGCCACCGGGGAGATCCTGGACAACGCCAGCGGCCTGGGTGACGTCGGCGATAATGCGTCCCGCAACGGCACAGGGCACGAGCCCGGCGAGGAGGAACGGGATGGCTGACCCCCGGGTCGAGCTGGTCGTGGTCACCGGGATGACCGGTGCCGGGCGCAGCACCGCCGCCAAGGTCCTGGAGGACCTCGGCTTCTTCGTCGTGGACAACCTCCCGCCGCAGCTGCTCGCGCACATGGTCAAGCTGGTTACGGAGGAGGCCGGCGGCGAGACCCGGATCGTGGTGGTCGTCGACGTCCGCTCGCGCTGGTTCTTCACCGAGCTGCGGGGCTCGCTGGCCGAGATGCGCGAGTCCGGCGTACGACCGTGGGTGCTCTACCTGGAGGCCAGCGACGAGGTGCTCGTACGCCGGCAGGAGGCGGCGCGGCGACCGCATCCGTTGCAGGGCGGCGGGCGGCTGCTCGACGGGATCGCGCACGAGCGCGAGATGCTGCGTGACCTGCGCGGCGACGCCGACCTGATCGTCGACACCTCCAGCCTCAACGTGCACCAGCTGGCCGCGAAGGTGCTCAACGCGTTCTCCCAGGAGGGCGAGGTGGCCGTCCGGGCCACAGTGGTGTCCTTCGGGTTCAAGTACGGCATCCCTGTCGACGCCGACCTGGTCGTCGACATGCGCTTCCTGCCCAACCCGCACTGGGTGCCCGAGCTGCGGCCCCACACCGGCCTGGAGAAGGAGGTGAGCGACTACGTGATCGGGCACCCCGACGCCAAGCAGTTCCTGGACCGGTACGAGGAGCTGCTGCGCACCCTCGCCGCCGGCTACCTGCGCGAGGGCAAGCGCTACATCACGGTCGCGGTCGGGTGCACCGGCGGCAAGCACCGCAGCATCGCGATGGCCGAAGCGCTGGCCGAGCGGATGCGGGCCAACGACATTCCCACGCTGGTCACCCATCGCGACCTGGGGCGCGAGTGAGCGCGGCCCAGCCGACCGACCCCCACCGGGTGGTGGCACTGGGCGGCGGGCACGGCCTGGCCGCGTCCCTGGCCGCGCTGCGCCGGGTGGTCGACGACCTGACCGCGGTCGTGACCGTGGCCGACAACGGCGGCTCCTCGGGCCGGCTGCGCAACGAGCTCGGGGTGCTGCCGCCGGGCGACCTGCGTCAGGCACTCGCGGCGCTGTGCGGTGACGACGAGTGGGGGAGCACCTGGGCGAAGGTGATGCAGCACCGGTTCGCCAGCTCCGGCGAGCTGCACAACCACGCCGTCGGAAACATGCTGATCGTGGCGCTGTGGGAGCTGCTCGGCGAGCACGTCGCCGGTCTCGACTGGGTCGCGCGGTTGCTCGGCGCCAAGGGCCGGGTGCTGCCGATGACGGCCGTACCGCTGGACATCACCGCGCGGGTGGCGGGCCTGGACCCCGCCGACCCCGACCGGCTGGAGACCGTGCGCGGGCAGGTCGGCGTGGCCACCACGCGGGGCCGGGTCGTCGACGTCGCTCTGGAGCCGGCCGACCCACGGGCGTGCGCCGAGGCGGTCGCGGCGGTGAAGGCGGCCTCGCACGTGGTCCTCGGACCCGGGTCGTGGTTCACCAGCGTCATCCCGCACCTGCTCGTCCCCGGCCTCAGCGACGCCCTCTGCGACACCGAGGCGACGCGCGTGGTCACGCTCAACCTCGCCCCGCAGGCGGGGGAGACCGAGGGGTTCTCGCCGGACGCGCACCTCGAGGTGCTCGCCGCGCACGCCCCGCGGGTGCGCGTCGACGTCGTCCTGGCTGACCGGCAGAGCGTGCAGGACGTAGCGGCTCTGCGGCGGGCAGCGCACTCGCTCGGCGCGGAGCTGGTCGTCGCCGACGTGGCGGTCGACGACGGGTCGCCCCGTCATGACCCGCAGCGTCTCGCGAAGGCGTACGCAGAGATTCTGAACAGAGGCTGACAGTCTTGGGCGCCGGCTGCGAAGTCGTGGCAGGATCGGCGTCATGGCGATGACAGCACAGGTCAAGTCGGAGCTGGCCAGCACCCAGGTCACCAAGTCGTGCTGCCGTAAGGCCGAGGTCTCCTCGATGCTGCGCTTCGCAGGTGGCCTGCACATCGTGAGCGGCCGCATCGTGGTCGAGGCCGAGCTCGACACCGGTGCCGCCGCCCGCCGGCTCCGCCGCGACATCCAGGAGGTCTACGGGCACGAGAGCGACGTGGTCGTGGTCTCCCCGGGTGGGCTGCGCAAGGGCACGCGGTACGTCGTCCGCGTGATCCGCGACGGCGAGGCGCTCGCGCGCCAGACCGGGCTCCTGGACGGACGCGGGCGTCCTGTACGCGGACTTCCGCCGCAGGTCGTGTCCGGCGCCGGCTGCGACGCGGTCGCGGCCTGGCGGGGTGCGTTCCTCGCCCACGGGTCGCTGACCGAGCCCGGACGCTCCTCGGCGCTCGAGATCACCTGCCCCGGCCCGGAGGCGGCGCTGGCCTTGTGCGGTTCCGCGCGCAGGCTGGGCATCTCCGCGAAGGCACGCGAGGTGCGCGGGGTCGACCGCGTCGTGATCCGCGACGGCGACGCGATCGGCGCGCTGCTCACCCGCCTCGGCGCGCACGAGGCCCTGCTGGCCTGGGAGGAACGCCGGATGCGGCGCGAAGTCCGCGCCACCGCCAACCGGCTGGCGAACTTCGACGACGCCAACCTGCGACGCTCGGCCCGCGCGGCGGTCGCCGCGGGTGCCCGCGTCGAGCGGGCGATGGAGATCCTCGGCGACGAGATCCCCGACCACCTCAAGCTGGCCGGCTCGCTGCGCCTGGAGCACAAGCAGGCCAGCCTCGAGGAGCTAGGGCAGCTGCACGACCCGCCCCTGACCAAGGACGCGATCGCCGGTCGGATCCGCCGGCTGCTGGCGATGGCGGACAAACGCGCGGAGGAGCTGGGCATTCCCGACACCGAGTCGAGCCTGACCCCGGAGATGATCTCGGAGAGCCAGTGACCTGAGCGCCCAACCGGCGCCGGGGCGCCTTCGCGACAGCGGGTAGGGTTTCGTGCGAGCGCAACCGACATCCATATCCGAGGGAGAACATCTCCGTGACTGTCCGCGTAGGCATCAATGGATTCGGCCGGATCGGCCGCAACTTCTTCCGGGCCGCGCACGCGTCCGGGGCCGACATCGAGATCGTCGCGGTCAACGACCTGACCGACAACGCCTCGCTGGCCCACCTGCTGAAGTACGACTCGATCCTGGGTCGGCTCGACGTCGATGTGTCGTCGTCCGCCGATGAGATCACCGTCGGGAACCACACGTTCAAGGCGTTCGCGGAGCGTGACCCAGCCAACCTGAAGTGGGCCGACCTCGGCGCCGACATCGTGGTCGAGTCCACCGGCCTGTTCACCGACGCGACCAAGGCCCGGGTGCACGTGGACAACGGCGCCAAGAAGGTGATCATCTCCGCGCCGGCCAAGAACGAGGACATCACCGTCGTGATGGGCGTCAACCACGAGGACTACGACGCCGGCCGGCACACGGTCATCTCCAACGCCTCCTGCACGACGAACTGCCTGGCACCGATGACCAAGGTGCTCAGCGAGGAGTTCGGCATCGTCAAGGGCCTGATGACGACCGTGCACGCCTACACCGCGGACCAGAACCTGCAGGACGGCCCGCACAAGGACCTCCGCCGCGCCCGTGCCGCCGCGGTCAACGTGGTCCCGACCTCGACCGGCGCCGCCAAGGCGATCGGGCTGGTCATGCCCGAGCTCAAGGGCAAGCTCGACGGCTACGCGCTCCGGGTGCCGGTGCCGACCGGGTCGGCGACCGACCTGACCCTCGAGCTCGGCCGGGAGAGCACCACCGACGAGGTCAACGCGGCGTTCAAGACCGCAGCCGGCGGTCCGCTCAAGGGTTTCCTGCGCTACACCGAGGACCCGATCGTCTCCAGCGACATCGTCACCGACCCGGCGTCCTGCATCTTCGACGCCGGGCTCACCAAGGTGATCGGCAACCAGGCCAAGGTCGTCGGCTGGTACGACAACGAGTGGGGCTACTCCAACCGGCTCATCGACCTGGTCCAGCACGTCGGCCAGTCGCTCTGAGCGCGCGCACGCACTCTCGTTGATGAAGACGATCGACGACCTCGGCGACCTGCGCGGCAAGCGCGTGCTGGTGCGCTCCGACCTCAACGTCCCGCTCGACGGCGGCGTGATCGGCGACGACGGCCGCATCCGCGCCAGCGTCCCGACGATCAGCCGCTTGCGTGCTGCCGGCGCACGGGTCGCGGTGATGGCCCACCTGGGCCGGCCCAAGGGCGCACCCGACCCGGCGTACTCCCTGACGCCGGTGGCCGCACGGCTCGGCGAGCTGCTCGGCGCCGACGTCGCGATGGCCGGCGACACCGTGGGCGACTCGGCCCGCGCGACCGTCGAGGCACTGGCCGACGGCGACGTGGCCGTGCTGGAGAACGTCCGCTTCAACCCGGGGGAGACCAGCAAGGACGACGGTGAGCGCGGTGCGTTCGCGGACGCGCTGGCCGCACTCGGCGACGTGTTCGTGAGCGACGGCTTCGGCGTGCTGCATCGCAAGCAGGCCAGCGTCTACGACGTCGCGCAACGTCTGCCGCACGCCGCCGGCGGCCTCGTGGTCGCCGAGATCGAGGTGCTCCGGCAGCTGACCGAGTCGCCGCAGCGTCCGTACGTCGTCGTGCTCGGCGGGTCCAAGGTCTCCGACAAGCTCGGGGTGATCGACAACCTGCTCGGCAAGGCCGACCGGCTGCTGATCGGCGGCGGGATGGTGTTCACGTTCCTGCGGGCGCAAGGCCACGGTGTGGGCAAGAGTCTGCTCGAGGCCGACCAGGTCGACACCGTTCGGCGCTACCTCGACCGGGCCTCGGAGCTCGGTGTGGAGATCGTGCTGCCCACGGATGTCGTGGTCGCCGAGGCCGTCAGCGCCGACGCGGAGCCTGCGGTCGTGGGCGCGGACGCGATCCCCGACGACATGATCGGCCTGGACATCGGCCCGGAGTCGTCGAAGGCGTTCGCGGCAGCGCTCGAGGACGCCCGCACGGTGTTCTGGAACGGGCCGATGGGCGTCTTCGAGATCGACGCGTTCGCCGGCGGCACGCGCGTCGTCGCGCAGGCGCTCACGCACATCGACGGGCTGTCCGTCGTCGGCGGCGGCGACTCCGCGGCCGCCGTACGCCGGATGGGCTTCGCCGAGGACGCGTTCGGGCACATCTCGACCGGCGGCGGCGCGAGCCTGGAGTACCTCGAGGGCAAGAACCTCCCCGGCATCGACGTACTGAAGGACTGACCGCATGCCCAAGCAGACCCGGGTGCCGCTGATGGCGGGCAACTGGAAGATGAACGTCAGCCACCAGGAAGCGGTGGTGCTCGTCCAGAAGCTCGTCTGGACCCTGCAGGACAAGAAGCACGACTTCGCCAGAGTCGAGGTGGCAGTCATCCCGCCGTTCACCGACCTGCGCAGTGTGCAGACCCTCGTCGACGGCGACCGGCTGAAGATCGGCTACGGCGCGCAGGACGTGTCCCCGCATGACAACGGCGCACACACCGGCGACATCTCCGCGACGATGCTGGCCAAGCTCGGCTGCCGGTTCGTGCTCGTCGGACACAGCGAGCGACGGCAGGAACACGCAGAGTCCGACGAGCTGGTCAACGCCAAGGCGCACAAGGCCGTCGACAATGCGATGACGCCGATCGTGTGCGTGGGCGAGGGTCTGGAGGTCCGGAAGTCCGGGCAGCACGTCGAGCACACGCTCGCCCAGATCGACGGTTCGCTCGCCGGCTTCAAGGCCGAGCAGGTAGCCGAGCTGGTGGTGGCTTATGAGCCGGTTTGGGCCATCGGCACTGGCGAGGTGGCCACTCCGGACGACGCGCAGGAGGTATGTGCGGCGATCCGCGGGCGCATCAGGGAGGCATTCTCCGAAGAGGCCGCGCAGGGCGTGCGGATCCTTTACGGTGGTTCCGTGAAGGCGGCCAACGTGGCCGGCATCATGCAACAGCCCGATATCGACGGTGCATTGGTAGGAGGGGCGAGCCTGCAGGTCGACGAGTTCTCCGGAATCTGTCGCTACTACGACATGCCGGTTATCTGATCGGCGGTTCAACGGTTAGGCTTCTCTACTGTGATTCTCGCGTTCCAGATCCTGCTGATCATCACCAGCCTGCTACTGCTCTCTCTCGTGCTGCTGCACAAGGGCCGTGGCGGTGGGCTCTCCGACATGTTCGGTGGTGGCATGTCCAGCGGTCTGGGCGGCTCGTCGGTGGCGGAGCGCAACCTCGACCGGTTAACGGTCGGTGTCGGTGTCATCTGGACACTGAGCATCATCGCCATCGGCCTGCTGATGAAGGCCTGACGGCACACGGACAACAAGGAGTACGACAGTGTCTGGTGGTAGTGCGATCAGGGGGAGCAGGGTAGGGGCCGGCCCGATGGGGGAGGCCGAGCGAGGCGACTCGGCACCGCGGCAACGTGTGGCGTACTTCTGCGCCAACGGTCACGAGACACGGCCGACCTTCGCGGTCGACGCGCAGCTCCCGGACTCCTGGGACTGCCCCAGGTGTGGTCTGCCGGCCAGCCGAGACGAGTCCAATCCGCCGCCTCCGCCGCGGATCGAGCCGTACAAGACGCACCTTGCCTACGTGAAGGAGCGCCGCTCCGACAGTGAGGCCGCCGAGATCCTGCAGGAGGCCCTGCAGGCACTGCGCGACAAGCGCAAGAACGGCGAGATCATCTTCTAGCTCACGGCGTTCACGGTGACCCAGAGCGGGCGAGCTCGCTCGGCACCTCACTCGCGGCATCGCGGTCCAGCAGCCACCACGTGCGCTGACGGCCGCGTACGCCGGCCGCCGGCACCTGCATCAGCCCGGCTCCGGACAGCGCGAGTCGGGTCGCGCGCGCCTTGTCGGCGCCGGAGACCACGAACCACACCTCGCGCGCACTGAGCAGGGTGGGGACCGTCATCGATATCCGCGTCGGCGGAGGCTTGGGCGAGCCGCGTACGGCGGTGACGGCGCGGTCGTCGTACAGCTCCGGGTGCTCCGGGAACAACGACGCCACGTGCCCGTCCGGGCCCATCCCCAGCATCAGAATGTCGAACGCAGGAACCATCCCGTGGTCCTCGTGGCGGGTCGCGCGGCGTAGCTCCTCGGCGTACGCCGCGGCCGCCTCGTCGGGGTCGCCGTGCCCGGTCGCGTCCGGTCCCGGCATCGGGTGCACGCGGGCCGGGTCGACCGCGACCTTGTCCAGGAGCGCGTCGCGGGCCTGCGTCTCGTTGCGCTCGGGGTCACCGCTGGGCAGGAAGCGCTCGTCTCCCCACCAGAGGTCGACCAGCGACCAGTCGACGGCCGCGTGCGCGGGCGCCTGCGCGACCGCCGCGTAGGTCTGCGCGGCGATGCCGCCACCGGTGAGCACCAGCGAGGCCGGGCGCCCAGCGCTCTGCGCGTCGACGAGCCGGGTGATCAGCCGCGCGGCGACGGCCTGGGCGAGGAGCTCGGAGCTGCGGTGCACCACCACGACGGGATCCGACATCGTCAGCCTTTCGCGCGTTGTGACTCGATCTTGACCAGGGAGTCGACGGTCTGCTCGTAGATCTCGTCGGGGTCGAGCCGACGCAGCTCCTCGGCGAGCAGCTCGGCGATGTCGCGGCGTTTCAGCGCGACCGGGCGGTCGGGCTGGCCGGGTAGCGTCAGCGCGGCCAGCCGGCCGTCCGGGCGCTCGATGCGGATCTCGCCGTCGGCGGTCTGCATCACCACCTCGGTGATCCCGGGACCACGCGAGCTTCGCCGCTCGACCGCGATCTTCAGCCGTGCGGTCAGCCATGCCGACAACAGCTCGGCGCTGGGGCTGACCCGCTCGGCGCGGACGCTGGCCGCGGTCACCTTCGCGGGATGCTGGTCCAACGCGGCGGCGAGCATGGCGCGCCACAGCGTGATGCGGGTCCAGGCGAGGTCGGTGTTGCCGGGGGAGTAGTGGTGGCACTGCGTGGACATCGCCGCCTGCTTGTGCCGGTGCGCCCCGGCTGCGTCGGTGATCCGCCGCTGTGCCAGCGCACCCAGCGGGTCGGCGGCCGGGTCGTCGGGTGCCCGCGTGGGCCACCACACCACGACCGGGGAGTCGGCCAGCAGCAGCGGCATCACGACCGACTCGCTGTGGTCGCTGACCTCGCCACGCAGCCAGATCAGGACGGACTCGCCGGTGGTGCCGGCACCGATTCTGACCTGTGCGTCCACCTGCGAGCTCGCCTGTCGCGACCCCTTGATCACGCCGAGGATGCGGGCCGGGTGCTCCTTGGACGCCTCCTCGGCGGCGGTCAGTGCCTCGTCGGCATCCCGCTCGTCGGCGACCACGATGAGCGTGAGCACCATGCCCATCGCCGGGCTGCCCGCTCGGCGGCGTGCCTGCAGCAGCTCGGCGGCGATGGCGTTCGCGTTGGTGTCGACGAGGTCGATGCGCATCTGCTTCCCCTCAGGGCCGGCGCCACACGCGCCCGTCGCGCGCCAGCATCTTCGTGGCCGAATCCGGGCCCCAGGTTCCCGACGGGTACGGCTCCGGCTCGCCCTTGCGGGCCCAGTGGTTCATGATCGGGTCGAGGATCTGCCAGGAGAGCTCGACCTCCTCGTGCTGCGGGAACAACGGGGGCTCGCCGAGCAGGACGTCGAGGATGAGCCGCTCGTAGGCCTCCGGGCTGGACTCGACGAACGAGCCGCCGTAGGCGAAGTCCATGTTGACGTCGCGGATCTCCATCGCCGTGCCCGGCACCTTCGACCCGAACCGCACGGTCACCCCCTCGTCGGGCTGCACCCGGATCACCAGGGCGTTCTGACCGAGCTCCTCGGTCTCGGTGTCGGTGAACGGCAGGTGCGGCGCCCGCTTGAACACCACCGCGACCTCGGTGACGCGACGGCCGAGCCGCTTGCCGGTACGCAGGTAGAACGGCACGCCCGCCCAGCGGCGGGTGTCGATGCCCAGGGTGATCGCGGCGAAGGTCTCGGTGCGCGAGTCGGCGGGGATGTCGGGCTCCTCGGTGTAGCCCACGACCTTCTGGCCGCCCTGCCAGCCGGCGGCGTACTGGCCGCGCGCGGTGGCGAGGTCGAGACGGCGCGGGAGGTGTACGGCGGCGAGCACCTTCTGCTTCTCGATGCGCAGGCTGCGCGCGTCGAACGAGGTCGGCTCCTCCATCGCGATCAGCGCCATCAGCTGCAGCAGGTGGTTCTGGATCACGTCGCGGGCCGCGCCGATGCCGTCGTAGTAGCTGGCGCGGCCACCGATGCCGATGTCCTCGGCCATCGTGATCTGGACGTGGTCGACGTAGTTGGAGTTCCAGATCGGCTCGTACATCGCGTTGGCGAACCGCAGCGCCAACATGTTCTGCACGGTCTCCTTGCCGAGGTAGTGGTCGATGCGGAACACCGACTCCTGCGGGAACACCTCGGAGACCACGGCGTTCAGCTCGCGGGCGCTCTGCAGGTCGTGGCCGAACGGCTTCTCCACGACCACTCGTCGCCATGCGTCGTGGGGGCTCTCGGCGAGTCCGTGCCGCTTGAGCTGCCCGACGACGTCGGGGAAGAAGCGCGGGGGGATCGAGAGGTAGAACGCGTGGTTGCCGCCGGTCCCGCGTACCTCGTCGAGGTCGGCGATGGTCTTCCCGAGGTTGTCGAAGGCCATGTCGTCGTCGAAGTCGCCGGGCACGAAACGGAAGCCGGCGGCGAGCTGGCGCCACACCTCCTCGCGGAAGGGGGTGCGGGCGTGCTCCTTGACCGAGTCGTGCACGACCTGCGCGAAGTCCTGGTCCTCCCACTCGCGCCGTGCGAACCCGACCAGCGCGAACCCGGTCGGCAGCAGGCCGCGGTTGGCCAGGTCGTAGACCGCCGGCATCAGCTTCTTGCGCGAGAGGTCGCCGGTGACACCGAAGATCACCAGGCCGCAGGGCCCGGCGATCCTCGGCAGCCTCCGGTCCTGCGGGTCACGCAGCGGGTTGGGCTCCTTGTGGGCCCGCCGGCTGGGCCGCCCGAACGGCGTGGGGCTGCCCGGGCTCCGGTTCATCGCAGCGCCCCCTGCAGCTGCTGCAACCCCGCCTTCAGCTCGGTCAGGTGCAGCCGCAGGATCGGCCGGCCGTGCTCGGCGAGCACGTGGGCGTCGCCGTCGGCCTGCGCGGCGATCAGGGTGCCGAAGGTGAAGGGCCGGTCCGGAATGTCGACGTCCTGTTGGCCGGTCTGGTCGGCGGTGACCTGGATGAACACGCCCTTGGGCGGTCCACCCTTGTGGTACTGGCCGGTCGAATGCAGGAACCGTGGTCCCCACCCGAAGGTGACCGGGCGGCGGGACCGATGCGCGAGCGTGTCCCGGACGGCGTACAGGTCGCCGGCCTCCTCGGGGTCGAGGTAGGCCATGACCGCGACATAGCCGTCGTCGCCGAGCCGGGAGAGTACGGCGTCGACAGCGCCGGTGAGCGAGTCGACGCCGTCCAGCAGGTCGTCGCCGCTGCGCACCTCCACGGACCCGTCGACGAACCTCGGCGCCTCTGGCTCGGGCTGCGCGTCGAGCAGTCCACGGGCCGCGGCCTTGGCGCTCTCGACGTCCGGCTGGTCGAACGGGTTGATGCCGAGCAGCCGGCCCGCCACCGCGACCGCGGTCTCCCACACCAGGAACTGCGCGCCCAGCGGACCGCTGACGCGAGCGGTCGGGATGCCGTTGACGGCCACCTCCGGTCCTTCGCCGGTCCCGCCGGCCTGGTCGACCGGGACGAGAAGACCCAGCAGCACGTCGGCGGCCGCCTGGTCGACCTCCGGCGCGGACTCACCGGGCAGGGCGACCGGGAGAACGCCGAGGCCACGCTTGCCGGTGCTCTCGGCGATGAGCTGCTCGGCCCAGTCGGGGAAGCCGACGATGCCCGAGTCGGTGTCGGCCAGCAGCGCCTTGTCGCGGCCGTCGGTGCCACCCAGCCATGCACCGAGCCGCAGGGCGGGGTTGTCCACCTCGTCGGCCGCCAGCCGCTCCGCGACCTCGTCGGCCTCGTCGAGCAGGTCGGCGACGTCCACGCCGGCGAGGCCGCACGGAACCAGGCCGAACGCGGTCAGCGCGCTGTACCGCCCGCCGACGTGCGGGTCGGCATGGAACACCTTGCGGTAGCCCGCGCCACGGGCCATATCGGACAGCGGCGAGCCCGGGTCGGTCACCACGACCAGCCGGGACGCCGGGTCGATCCCGGCCTCGGCGAAGGCCTGCACGAACGCGCGCCGCTGGCTGTCGGTCTCGAGAGTGCCGCCGGACTTCGACGACACCACCACAACGGTGCGTTCGAGGTCGCCCGCCAGGGCGCGGCCGAGCACGGTCGGCGCGGTCGAGTCGAGTACGACGAGGTCGCAGCCGAACGTGCGCGAGATGACCTCCGGTGCCAGCGAGGAGCCGCCCATCCCGCACAGCACCACGCGGTCGATGCCCTCGCCCCAGAGCTCGGCGCGCAGGGCGTCGATCTCGGCGAGCAGCGGTCGTGAGGTCTCGTGCAGCCCGACCCAGCTGAGCCGGATCTCGGCCTCCGAGCGGGCATCCTCACCCCAGAGCGTGCTGTCCTGTGCGGCGATCCGCGAGGCGACCCGGTCCGCCACCAGCTGTTCGAGCGTGGCGGTGTAGTCACCGCCGCCGACGCTGACCTCCAGCGGCTCCTTCACTTCTGGCTCCCGCCGAGCGCGGAAGACACGGTGTCGAGCAGGTTCTGCCAGGAGGCGGCGAACTTTTCGACGCCCTCACTCTCCAGCACCAGGACGACATCGTCGTACGAAACCCCGACCGCGGCCAGGTCGTCGAGCACCTTCTCGGCGTCCTGGTAGTTGCCGGTCACGGTGTCGCCCACCACCTCGGCGTGATCGGCGGTCGCCTCGATCGTGGGCTCCGGCATCGTGTTGACCACGCCGGGCGCGACCAGGTCGGTGACGTACATCGTGTCCGGCAGGTTCGGGTCCTTGACCGACGTCGACGCCCACAACGGCCGCTGCGACCGTGCGCCCAGGTCGGCCAGGGCCTTCCAGCGGTCGGTGGCGAGCCGCTGCTCGTAGAGCCGGTATGCCAGCCTCGCGTTGGCGAGCCCGGCCTTGCTGCGCAGCGCTGCCGCCTCGGGCGTGCCGATCTTCTCGAGCCGGTTGTCGACCTCGGTGTCGACCCGGCTGACGAAGAACGACGCGACCGAGTAGATCGACGACAGGTCGTGTCCGTTGTCCCTGGCCTGTTCGAGCCCGGTCATGAACGCGTCGATCACCTCCTGGTAGCGCTGGAGCGCGAAGATCAGCGTCACGTTGACGCTGATTCCCTGCGCGAGCGTGGCGGCGATCGCGGGAACCCCTTCCGGCGTGGCCGGGATCTTCACCATCAGGTTCGGCCGGTCGACGAGCCACCACAGCGCCCGCGCCTCGGCGATCGTGGTCTCGGTGTCCTTCGCGAGCCGCGGGTCGACCTCGAGCGACACCCGGCCGTCGACCCCGTCGGTTGCGTCGTAGACGGATCGCAGCTGGTCACATGCCCAGCGGACGTCGAAGGTGGTGATCATTCGTACGGCCTCGTCGACCGAAACGTGGCGCAGGGCCAGGTTGTGCACCTGCTCGGCGTAGTCGTCGGCGTCGGAGACGGCCTTGGCGAAGATCGTCGGGTTGGACGTCACGCCGACCACGTGCTTCTCCTCGACGAGTCGCCGCAGTCCACCCGAGGCGAGGCGTTCGCGCGACAGGTCGTCGAGCCAGATCGACACTCCTGCGTCGGACAGGGTCTTGAGACGGTCGTTCATGGCCTAACCAGCCCTTCGTACTCGTGGGGCGTTCTTCAGTTGTCGGTGTTCTCGGGGTTGGCGGGGTCGTCCCCTGGTCCGGTTCCGCCCGCGGCCGCGGCGTGGACCGGTGCGCCGGACCCGCCGAGCGCCTGGGCCGCGGCGATGCTGGCGTGCGCGGCCTCGACGACCGCCTCGGCGGTGATCCCGAACTGGTCGTACAGGGTCGCGAAGTCGGCGGAGGCCCCGAAGTGCTCCAGGCTGACGCAGCGACCCGCGTCGCCGACGACCTCGCGCCATCCCTGCGACACCGCGGCCTCGACCGACACCCGGGGCTTGACCGCCGGCGGTATCACCGAGTCGCGGTAGTCGGCGTCCTGCTCGTCGAACCACTCCTTGCACGGCATCGAGACGACCCGGGCGCGGATGCCCTGGTCGGCGAGTGCGCGCTGCGCCTCGACCGCGAGCTGCACCTCCGAACCGGTGCCGACCAGGACCACCTCCGGGTCGCCGCCGTCGGCCTCTCGCAGCACGTACGCGCCTCGCGACACCTGCTCGGTGGTGGCGAACCCGTCCGCACCGCGCGGGAACGTCGGGACGTTCTGCCGGGTCAGGCAGAGCCCGGCGGGGCGGTCGTTGTGCTCGAGCACCGTCCGCCACGCGGCGACGGTCTCGTTGGCGTCCGCAGGGCGCACCACGTCGAGACCGGGGATCGCGCGCAGCGCGGCCAGGTGCTCGACCGGCTGGTGGGTGGGACCGTCCTCGCCGAGCCCGATCGAGTCGTGCGTCCAGACGTACGTCACCGGCAGCCGCATCAGCGCGGCCAGCCGCACCGCCGGGCGCATGTAGTCGCTGAAGATGAGGAACGTGCCGCCGTACGGGCGGGTGCCGCCGTGCAGCGTGATGCCGTTGAGCACCGCGCCCATCCCGTGCTCGCGTACGCCGAAGTGCAGAACTCGGCCGTACTTGTCACCCTGGAACTCCTTGGTCGAGTGCTCGGCCGGCACGAACGACGGCTCGCCCTTGGGCGTGGTGTTGTTGGACCCGGCCAGGTCGGCCGAGCCGCCCCACAGCTCCGGCAGCGCGGGCGCGATCGCCGACAACACGGCGCCGCCGGCCTTGCGGGTCGCGATGCCCTTCGCGTCGGCTTCGAACGTGGGCAGCGCGTCGTGCCAGCCCGGCGGCAGCCGGCGCTCGCGCAGCCGGTCGAACAGGTCGCGTCGTCGTCCCGCGTCGGCCGACCAGCGCTCGAACGCCTTGGTCCACTCCTCCTGCTCCGCCTTGCCGCGCTCGATCGCGCGACGGGTGAGGTCGAGCACGCCGCCAGAGACCTCGAACGTCCGGTCGGGGTCGAAACCGAGGATCTGCTTGGTGGCGGCGACCTCGTCGGCGCCGAGCGCGGCCCCGTGCGCCTTGCCGGTGTTCTGCGCGTGCGGTGCGGGCCAGCCGATGATCGTACGCAGCGAGATGAAGCTGGGCCGGCCGGTCTCCGCGCGGGCGGCCTGCAGAGCGTCCCACAGCGCCTGGACGTCCTCGCGGTAGCCGGTGCCACCGTGGGTCCAGTCGACGTGCTGGACGTGCCAGCCGTAGGCCGCGAAGCGCGCCGCGACGTCCTCGGAGAACGCGATGTTGGTGTCGTCCTCGATCGAGATCTTGTTGTCGTCGTAGATCAGCGTGAGGTTGCCCAGCTGCTGGTGGCCCGCGAGCGAGGAGGCCTCCGACGCGACGCCCTCCTCCATGTCGCCGTCGCTGGCGATCGCGTAGACGTGGTGGTCGAACGGGCTCTCCCCCTGCGCCGCGTCGGGGTCGAGCAGCCCGCGCTCGCGGCGGGCCGCCATCGCCATGCCGACGGCGTTGCCCACGCCCTGGCCCAGGGGGCCGGTGGTGGTCTCGACGCCCGCGGTGTGGCCGTGCTCGGGGTGGCCCGGGGTCCGGCTGCCCCAGGTGCGCAGCGCCGCGAGGTCGTCGACCTCCAGCCCGTAGCCGGCGAGGAACAGCTGGATGTACAGGGTCAGGCTGGAGTGGCCCGCAGAGAGCACGAACCGGTCGCGTCCCGTCCAGTTCGGGTCGGCGGGGTTGTGCCGCATCAGCTTCTGGAAGAGCAGGTACGCCGCGGGCGCCAGTGCCATGGCCGTACCCGGGTGCCCGCTGCCGCACTTCTCGACGGCGTCCATGGCCAGGACGCGCACGGTGTCGACGGCCCGCTGGTCCTCGTCCGTCCACTCGAGCCGGTCGGGACCGGTGCTGACATCGCTCACGTGCGTGTGCTCCCCTCTCGATCACCCCGGATGCCGGGGTGGACGTCCACCATTGGTGAGACTACCCGTGGCTTTTGCCGGATGCGCCCCCTACGGGCCGCGCGTCACCGGCCTCTGCCCTGCGCGGTCGCAGGTGACTGTTCCCACAATGCCCGGCGAGGGTCGGCCGAGGTGTCGGGACTAGACTCGCCGCTAGTTGTGAGCCGGGGCCAAAACCGGCGTCCTGACAGCCATATCGCAGACTGAGGTACCCGTGACGGCCATCGACTCCCAGGCCTCCGTGCGCCCGCACGATGAGCCGGTCGCCTCGTCGTCGTCGCCCGGTGCCGGTGTCAAGGACGTCGTCTCCGCGTACGTCGCGCTGACGAAGCCCCGCATCATCGAGCTGCTGCTGCTCACCACCGTGCCGGTGATGTTCCTGGCCGAGCGCGGCGTTCCCGACCTGTGGCTGGTCGTCGCGACCGTCGTCGGCGGCACCCTGTCCGCCGGCTCGGCCAACGCCCTGAACTGCGTGCTCGACCGCGACATCGACGAGCGGATGCGGCGAACCCGCCGCCGGCCGCTCCCACGTCACCTGGTCGGCACGCGCGCTGCGCTGGTCTTCGGGCTCGCGCTGGGCGTCGTCTCGACCCTGTGGCTCGGACTGTTCGTCAACTGGCTGTCGTCGCTGCTGGCACTCACCGCCAACGTCTTCTACGTGCTCGGCTACACCCTGCTGCTGAAGCGGCGCACGTCGCAGAACATCGTCTGGGGCGGCGCCGCCGGATGCTTCCCGGCGCTGATCGGCTGGACCGCGGTCACCGGCAGCCTGGGCTGGGCGCCGGTCGTGCTGTTCGCGGTGGTCTTCTTCTGGACGCCGCCGCACTTCTGGTCGCTGGCGACGCGCTACCGCGACGACTACGCCGCGGCCGACGTGCCGATGCTGCCGGTGGTGGCACCCGCCCGCCGGGTGACCGGCGAGATCGTGGCGTACACCTGGGCGACGGTGGCAACGTCGCTGCTGCTGTGGCCGGTGGCCGGCACCGGACTGTTCTACCCCGTCGTCGCGGTCGCGCTGGGCCTTCCGTTCCTGGTCGAGGCGCACCTGCTGCACCGCAGGGCCCGAGGCGGCTACCACCTCACCACGATGCACCCGATGCGCCTGTTCCACGGGTCGAACTTCTACCTGGCGCTGCTGTTCCTCGCGGTCGCGATCGACCCGCTGTTCACCTGACCTGGTGCCGCGGCACGCGTCGACACCAGCAGCCAGGTCGCGCTCGCGGTGAGCAGTGCCGCGCCCAGCAGATGCAGCCCCACGAGCAGCACGGGCAGGTCACGCACGTACTGCGTGAACCCGACCGCGCCCTGCGCCACCTCCACCGCGAGCAGGGTCACGGCGGCCCGGCGCACGTCGCGCGGGGCGCCGAGGCGGTACGCCGCGACCAGCGCGACGAG
This sequence comes from Nocardioidaceae bacterium, assembly GCA_035557095.1. Classification (GTDB taxonomy): domain Bacteria; phylum Actinomycetota; class Actinomycetes; order Propionibacteriales; family Nocardioidaceae; genus JALZDI01. Next base: position 39,214 of record DATMEB010000071.1, read on the forward strand.
TGTCAGCGCGACCAGCAGGTAGACGGCGGCGGCGTGGACGTGGCTCACGACCTGCGGGTCGAGCCCGTTGCGCACGACGAACACCCGGTCGCCGGCCAGGTCCTCGGGCTCGAGGTGCCCGGCGTGTGGTCCGGCGCCGGTGACGACGGTGCCGAGGTAGAGCACCACGAACGTCGTGACGAGGATCGCGACGGCGACCCGGCTCAATAGGTGTCCTGTGGTGAAGGCCGCAGTGTGGTTGAGGCCGCCAGCGTCTGCAGTGTCGTTGTACACCATGCGGAGGAACAGCACGGACAGGGCGATCATGGCCATCGACAGCATCAGGTGCAGCGACACGATCCACGGGTTCAGGTCGGTCAGCACGGTCACACCGCCGATCACGGCCTGGCCCGGGATCCCCAGTGCGAGCACGGTCGCCAGCACCCGCAGCGTGCGGTGCCGTGGCCGGTACCGCATCGCCGCGACCCAGGTCGCGACCGCGACGGCGACCAGCACGAACGTCATCATCCGGTTGCCGAACTCGATCGCGCCGTGCAGCCCGAGCTCACCGTGCGGCACGAACGACTGCTCGGTGCAGCGCGGCCAGGTCGGGCATCCGAGGCCGGAGCCGCTGAGCCGCACCGCACCGCCGGTCACCACGATGCCGATGTTGCCCAGCAGTGTGGCCACACCGAGTGGTCTCAGCCACTGAGCGGTCTGCACTACAGGCCACCTAATCCCATTTGAACGTCCGCGCGGTCAGCATGCCGCCGAGCGCGGCCCAGAACACCAGCACGCCGATCTGCAGCCACGGCACGTGTCCCGCGGTCAGCGAGTCGCGCAGACCCGAGCCGAGCGCGCCGGAGGGCAGGTGCTCGAGGACCCACCCGGCCTCGCCGTACGCCGACGCCGGCGCGACCACGCCGCCGCCGATCAGGAGGACGACGTAGACCAGGTTGGCCGCGGCCAGGGTGGCCTCGGCACGCAGCATGCCGGCCATCAGCAGCCCGAGCGCCGCGAACGCCGCCGTGCCGGTGAGTACGCACAGCACCGCGCCGACCAGGCCGGCGGGCCCGAGCTCCGGTCGCCAGCCGGCCAGGGCTGCGACGGTGCCGATGACCACGAACTGCACCAGCTGCACCGCGAACAGCGCCAGGACCTTGCCGGCCAGCAGCCCGGTGCGCGGCAGCGGCGACGACCCGAGCCGCTTCAGCACGCCGTACCTGCGCTCGAAGCCGGTCGCGATCGCCAGCGACGTGAACGACGTGGACATCACCGCCAGCGCAAGCACGCCGGGCGTGAGAACCTGCACCGGGTCGGAGCCGGTGAGGTCGAAGTGCGCGGCGGCGTAGATCCCGGCCACCAGCACGATCAGCGGGATGACGACGGCAAGCACGAGCTGCTCGCCGTTGCGGAGCAGCAGGCGGGTCTCCATCGCGGTCTGTGCGGCGACCATCCGAGGCAGCGGCGCGGCACCCGGGTGGGGGGCGAACGTCTGGCTCACGACCGCAGGTCCTTCCCGGTCAGCTCCAGGAACACGTCCTCGAGCGTGCGCCGGCCGATGCTCAGCCCGGCCGGCATGACCTCCTGCTCCGAGCACCAGGAGGTCACGGTGGCGAGCTCCTTCGGACCCACCGGCCCGGTGACGACGTAGGAGCCGGCCGGGTGCTCGGCCACGACGAAGCGGTCGTGCAGCGCGTGGGCGAGCGCGCTGAGGTCGAGCCCGGCCCGGGCCTGAAAGCTCAGGCTGGTCTGCTCGTGCTCGTGGGTGAGCTCGCGTGGGCTCCCCGCCGCCAGCAGCCGGCCATGGTCGATGACGAACACCTGGTCGGCCAGCCGTTCGGCCTCGTCCATGAAGTGTGTGGTCAGGACCACCGTCACCCCGTCGCGGCGGATCTCCTCGAGCAGCTCCCAGGTCGCGCGCCGGGCCTGCGGGTCGAGGCCGGCGGTGGGCTCGTCGACGAAGACCAGCTCCGGGCGGCCGACCAGGGCCATCGCCAGCGCGAGTCGCTGCTGCTGGCCACCCGACATCCGGCGGAACGGCGTGCGTCCGCAGGCGCCGAGGCCCAGCCGCTCGATGAGCATGCCGACGTCGAGCGGATGTGCGTACAGGGCCGCCATGTGGCGCAGCATCTCGTGCGCGCGCACGCCCGACCAGGCGCCGCCGCTCTGCAGCATCACGCCGAGGCGGGGGAGCAGCCGCCGCCCGTCGCGGACGGGGTCGAGCCCCAGCGTGCGCACCCGCCCGGACTGCGGCCTGCGGTAGCCCTCACAGGTCTCCAGCAGCGTGGTCTTGCCGGCGCCGTTGGGGCCCAGCACGGCCGTGATCGCCCCGGTGTCGAAGGTGACGCTGAGGTCGTCGACCGCCGTGGTGGCGCCGTAGCGCATCACGAGGTCGCGGACCTCCACGGCAGGCTGGGACACGCCCCGAGTCTAGGTACGCCGCGGGCGCCGGCCGACGCCGGGCGGAGGCCCGCTCTGCTGACCGAAATGTCCAAGTAAGGGGAGCCTTCGTTGAACGGCTCGGGGGTAATAAGACAACATAGGTGTTGTGAAAACACCAGGCGTAGCCCCGGTGGGCTCGCCCCGCATCGAACACAGCGTCGAGCACGGTGCGGCGGGCGCACCGACCGATGACGCGCCCACGCGCGAGCGCGTGGCGCACACCATCCTGCAGAACGGCCCGTCGACCGCGGCCAACCTCGCAGAGCGGCTCGACCTGACGCCGGCCGCGATCCGTCGCCATCTCGAGCAGCTGGTCGACGAGGGCCTGATCGAGGCGCGCGAGCCGCGCGTCTACGGCCACCGCGGCCGCGGCCGCCCGGCCAAGGTGTTCGTGGCCACCGACGCGGGCCGCGACGCCTTCTACCAGGCCTACGACGACCTCGCGGTGTCCGCGCTGCGCTTCCTGGCCGAGAACGGCGGCGACGCCGCCGTCGAGGCGTTCGCCCGGCGCCGGGTCGCCGAGCTCGAGGAGCGCTACGCTCCCTCGGTCTCCTCGGCCGAGGAGGGCGAGAAGGCCCAGGTGCTGGCCGACGCCCTGACCGAGGACGGCTACGCTGCGTCGGTCCGGGACGCCCAGACCGGTCTGCAGCTGTGCCAGCACAACTGCCCGGTGGCCCACGTGGCCGCCGAGTTCCCCCAGCTTTGCGAGGCCGAGACGGAGGTGTTCGCCCGCCTGCTGGGGCGGCACGTCCAGCGCCTCGCGACCATCGCCCACGGCGATGGCGTGTGCACCACCCACGTGCCCGACACATCAGCCGTGCGGGCACGGTCCACCCCGACCGGGAGGAAAACCACCCCATGACGACCACTGCTCACCCCGAGCTCGAAGGCTTCGGCAACTACGAGTACGGCTGGTCCGACTCCGACACCGCCGGTGCCACCGCCCAGCGCGGCCTGTCCGAGGACGTCGTACGCGACATCTCGGGGAAGAAGGACGAGCCGGAGTGGATGCTCGACCTGAGGCTGAAGGGCCACAAGCTGTTCGGCCGCAAGCCCATGCCCACCTGGGGCGCCGAGCTCGGCGACATCGACTTCGACAACATCAAGTACTTCGTCCGGTCGACCGAGAAGCAGGCCACGAGCTGGGACGAGCTGCCCGAGGACATCAAGAACACCTACGACAAGCTGGGCATCCCCGAGGCGGAGAAGCAGCGGCTGGTCGCCGGTGTCGCGGCGCAGTACGAGTCCGAGGTCGTCTACCACCAGATCCGTGAGGACCTCGAGCAGCAGGGTGTGCTGTTCCTCGACACCGACACGGCCCTGCGCGAGCACCCGGAGATCTTCCGCGAGTACTTCGGCACCGTGATCCCGGTCGGCGACAACAAGTTCGCCTCGCTCAACACCGCGGTGTGGTCCGGCGGGTCGTTCATCTACGTGCCCAAGGGCGTGCAGGTCGACATCCCGCTGCAGGCGTACTTCCGCATCAACACCGAGAACATGGGGCAGTTCGAGCGCACGCTGATCATCGTCGACGAGGACGCCTACGTGCACTACGTCGAGGGCTGCACGGCGCCGATCTACAGCTCCGACTCCCTGCACTCGGCCGTGGTCGAGATCGTGGTGAAGAAGGGCGGGCGCTGCCGCTACACGACCATCCAGAACTGGTCGAACAACGTCTACAACCTGGTCACCAAGCGGGCCACCTGCGAGGCCGGCGCGACCATGGAGTGGGTCGACGGCAACATCGGCTCGAAGGTGACGATGAAGTACCCCGCCATCTACCTCATGGGCGAGCACGCCAAGGGCGAGACGCTCTCGGTCGCGTTCGCCGGCGAGGGGCAGCACCAGGACGCCGGGGCCAAGATGGTGCACGCGGCGCCGCACACGTCCTCGTCGATCATCTCCAAGTCCGTGGCACGCGGCGGCGGTCGCACGTCGTACCGCGGCCTGGTGCAGGTCGAGGACGGCGCGCACCACTCGGCCAGCACGGTCAAGTGCGACGCCCTGCTGGTCGACCAGGTCAGCCGCTCCGACACCTACCCGTACGTCGACGTGCGCGAGGACGACGTCTCCATGGGCCACGAGGCCACGGTCTCGCGGGTCAGCGACGACCAGCTCTTCTACCTGATGAGCCGCGGGCTCGACGAGGACGAGGCGATGGCGATGATCGTGCGCGGCTTCATCGAGCCGATCGCGCGCGAGCTGCCGATGGAGTACGCCCTGGAGCTCAACCGGCTGATCGAGCTGCAGATGGAAGGCGCCGTCGGCTGATGACGATCGCCTCCGCAGACCGTCCGTCGACCAGCACAGCGTCCGACAACGAAGGTGACCCCGTAGTGAACAACGTCCAGTCCGCCGTGGAGCAGGTGGCCAGCCACCTGCATCCGCGCGGTTCTTTCGACCTCGACGACCACGCGGTCCCGACCGGCCGCGAGGAGGTATGGCGGTTCACCCCGGTGAAGCGGCTCAAGGGCCTGCACAACGGGAAGTTCACCGCAGACGGCAAGATCGTCGTCGATGTCGACTCGCCCTCCGAGGTGCGGATCGAGTCGGTCGACCGGACCGACTCGCGGCTCGGATCGATCTACACCCCCAACGACCGGGTCAGTGCCCAGGCGTGGAACTCGTTCAGCCAGGCGACTGTGGTCACGATTCCCTCCGAGGTGGTCCCCGACCACCCGGTGGTGATCAGCGTGCGCGGTGAGACCGACGGCGACCAGGCGTCGTTCGGGCATCTGTTCGTCGACGTCGAGCCGCACGCCTCGGCCACACTCGTGATCGACCACCAGGGTCACGCGGTCATGGCCTCCAACGTCGAGGTGCGCGTGGGCGACGGCGCCCAGGTGACCATGGTCTCGGTCCAGGACTGGGACGACGACGCCGTTCACATCGCGCACCAGCACGCCCAGGTCGGCCGTGACGCCGCGTACAAGCAGGTCGTGGTCAGCTTCGGAGGCGACCTGGTGCGGCTGAGCTCCTCGGTCGACTACGCCGGACCCGGCGGTGAGGTCGAGATGCTGGGCCTCTACTTCGCCGACGCCGGTCAGCACCTCGAGCACCGGCTGTTCGTCGACCACAACGCACCGCACACCAAGAGCAACGTGGAGTACAAGGGCGCGTTGCAGGGCCAGGGCGCGCATGCGGTCTGGATCGGCGACGTGCTGATCCGCAAGGTCGCCGAGGGCATCGACACCTACGAGTCCAACCGCAACCTCGTGCTCACCGACGGCGCCCGCGCCGACTCGGTCCCCAACCTGGAGATCGAGACCGGGGAGATCGAGGGCGCGGGCCACGCGTCCACCACAGGCCGCTTCGACGACGAGCAGCTGTTCTACCTGCAGAGCCGCGGGGTCGCCGAGGACGAGGCGCGGCGTCTGGTGGTGCACGGCTTCTTCGCCGACATCATCCGCCGGATCGGCATCCGCGAGGTCGAGGACCGGTTGCTCACGGCGGTCGAGGCCGAGCTGGCCAAGACCGTGGGCTTGCCGCCCGCGACCGCGGTTACTCGCCAGGGGGAGCGCTGACCCGTGGCGGCCGACATGACACGCGTCGCGGCGCTGAGCGACATTCCGGAGGGCGGCACCCTCGCGGTCGAGGTCGACGGTGTCGAGGTCGCGCTCGTCCGCACCTCCGAGGAGGTGTTCGCGATCCACGACGAGTGCTCGCACGCGTCCATCGCGCTCAGCGAGGGCGAAGTCGAGGGCTGCGAGATCGAGTGCTGGCTGCACGGCTCGATGTTCGACCTGCGCACGGGCAAGCCGACCAACCTCCCGGCGACCGAGCCGGTGCCGATCTACCCGTGCAAGGTCGACGGAGACGAGGTCTACGTCGACGTGCACAACCCGCTGAGCACAGCGAGCTGAGACAGAATCCCGACTGAATCCCGACCAGCCGAACGAAAGATACGGAGCCTGACCACATGGCCACTCTGGAGATCCGCGACCTGCACGTCACGGTCAACACCGACGACGAGCCGAAGGAGATCCTTCGGGGCGTCGACCTGACGGTGAAGTCCGGAGAGACGCACGCGATCATGGGCCCCAACGGATCGGGCAAGTCCACGCTGGCCTACTCGATCGCGGGGCACCCGAAGTACACCATCACCCGCGGCACCGTCACGCTCGACGGCGTCGACGTGCTCGAGATGAGCGTCGACGAGCGAGCCCGCGCCGGCCTGTTCCTCGCGATGCAGTACCCCGTCGAGGTGCCCGGCGTGTCCGTGGCGAACTTCCTGCGCACGGCGAAGACCGCCGTCGAGGGTGAGGCACCCAAGCTGCGCACCTGGGTCAAGGACGTCAACGGCGCGATGGAGCGGATGTCGATGGACACCGCGTTCGCCCAGCGCAGCGTCAACGAGGGCTTCTCCGGCGGCGAGAAGAAGCGGCACGAGATCGTGCAGCTCGAGCTGCTCAACCCGAAGTTCGCGATCCTCGACGAGACCGACTCCGGCCTCGACATCGACGCGCTCAAGGTCGTCTCCGAGGGCGTCAACCGGTTCCGCGAGCAGGGTGACCGCGGCGTGCTGCTGATCACGCACTACACCCGCATCCTGCGCTACATCGAGCCCGACTTCGTGCACGTGTTCGTCGGCGGCCGGATCGCCGAGGAGGGCGGCGCGGAGCTCGCCGAGCAGCTCGAGGCCGAGGGCTACGACAAGTACGTCAAGGCGGCTGCTTCGCTGTGACCACTCCAACCCAGCTGATCGACGCGTTCGACGTCGACAAGGTGCGGGCCGACTTCCCGATCCTGTCGCGTCGGCTCGCCGACGACCGGCCGCTGGTCTACCTCGACAGCGCCAACACGTCGCAGAAGCCGCGCCAGGTGCTCGACGTACTCGCCGAGCACTACAGCCAGCACAACGCCAACGTCGCGCGGGCCGTGCACCAGCTGGGCGCCGAGTCGACCGAGGCGTTCGAGGGTGCACGCGACAAGGTCGGCCGGTTCATCGGCGCGCCGCACCGCGACGAGGTGGTGTTCGCGAAGAACTCCTCGGAGGCGCTGAACCTGGTCGCCAACGTGCTGGCCTGGTCACGCGGCAGCCACCGCGTCGGCGAGGGCGACGAGGTGCTCATCACCGAGATGGAGCACCACTCCAACATCGTGCCGTGGCAGCTGCTGACCGAGCGCACCGGCGCGCGGCTGCGCTGGTTCGGCCTCACCGACGAGGGCCGGCTCGACCTGTCGAATATCGACGAGCTGATCACCGAGCGCACCAAGGTCGTCTCGCTGGTCTGGGTGTCGAACATGCTCGGGACCGTCAACCCCGTCGGCGAGATCGCCCGCCGGGCGCACGAGGTGGGCGCGCTCGTCGTCGTCGACGCCTCGCAGGCCGTGCCGCAGATGCCGGTCGACGTCGTCGAGCTCGGCGCCGACCTGGTCGCGTTCACCGGCCACAAGATGGTCGGTCCGACCGGCATCGGCGTGCTCTGGGGTCGTCGCGACCTGCTCGAGGAGCTGCCGCCGTTCCTGGGTGGTGGCGAGATGATCGAGACGGTCACGATGGAGCGCTCGACCTACGCGCCGCCGCCGGCGAAGTTCGAGGCCGGCACGCCGCCGATCGCGCAGGCGATCGGCCTGGGCGCGGCCGTCGACTACCTCTCGTCGCTGGGCATGCACAACGTGGCCGCGCACGAGCGCGCGATCACGGCGTACGCGCTGGAGCAGCTGACCGCGATCGACGGCCTGACCGTGCTGGGCCCCACCGAGGCGGTCGACCGCGGCGGGGCGATCAGCTTCGAGATCGACGGCATCCACCCGCACGACGTGAGCCAGGTTCTGGACTCCCTCGGGATCGCGGTGCGTGCCGGGCACCACTGCGCGAAGCCGGCACACAAGCGGTTCGGCGTGCAGTCGTCGACACGGGCCAGCGGCTACCTCTACACCACGCAGGCGGAGATCGACGCGCTGGTGGAGGGCCTCCACTACACCAAGAAGTTCTTCCGGGTGGACTGATGGATCTCGACGCGCTGTACCAGGAGATCATCCTGGACCACTACAAGAACCCGCACCACACCGGGCTTCGTGAGCCGTACGGCGCCGAGGTCCACCACGTCAACCCGACCTGCGGCGACGAGCTGACCTTGCGGGTGCACATCGATGCCGCCGGCGAGACGCCGGTCGTCCAGGACGTCTCCTACGAGGCCGAGGGCTGCTCGATCTCGCAGGCGTCCGCCTCGGTGATGACCGACCTGGTGATCGGCAAGTCCCTGGACGAGGCGTTGGCGCTGCACCAGGAGTTCCTCGACCTCATGCAGGGCCGGGGCCAGGTGGAGCCCGACGAGGACCGGCTCGAGGACGGCATCGCCTTCGCCGGCGTGGCGAAGTTCCCGGCCCGGGTCAAGTGCGCCCTGCTCGCGTGGATGGCGTGGAAGGACGCCACCGCGCAGACGCTGGGACAGGACCAGACCACCGATTCCGCGGAGACACAGGAGAGCCTGCGATGACAGATCTGCCAGAAGTCGACCTCGGCGGCCCGCTGAATGGCCCACGGGCGGTTTCCGACGACGACGTGACCGAGGCGATGAAGGACGTCGTCGACCCCGAGCTGGGCATCAACGTCGTCGACCTCGGCCTCGTCTACGGCGTCACGGTCGAGGAGGACCAGAGCGCGGTCATCGACATGACGCTGACGTCGGCCGCGTGCCCGCTCACCGATGTGATCGAGGACCAGACCCGGCAGGCGCTCGAAGGCCTGGTCAACGGCTTCCGCATCAACTGGGTCTGGATGCCCCCGTGGGGCCCGGACAAGATCACCGACGACGGGCGTGAGCAGCTGCGCGCCCTCGGGTTCAACGTCTGAGCGACGGCCGGCAGGTCGAGGTCGCGCCGCAGCGGCTCGCGGGCTGGCTCGACCGGTTCCGTGAACGGCACGGTGACGTCGCGACGCGGCGATCCGACGGCGTCCTGCGGGTGACCGCGCCCGACGGCGCGACGGCGGCGTTCCTGCCTCCGTGGCCGTTCGAGGGCGCTGACCTGGCCGGGCTGGTCGAGCATGTGCTGCGACCGAGGACGGTGGCGCTCGTGCTCGTGCGCCGCGGCGGCTTCGCGATGGGTGTCGCGCACGGCGACACGCTCGTGGCCAGCAAGGTCGGCACCCGGCACGTCCAGGGCCGGACCAAGGCCGGCGGGTGGTCGCAGCAGCGCTACGCACGGCGTCGCGCCGCGCAGGCGGACACGGCGTTCGCCGCGGCCGCCGACGCAGCGGTCCGGGTGCTGCTACCGCGCGCATCCGACCTCGACGGGCTGGTCACCGGTGGCGACCGCGCCGCGGCGTCGTCGGTGCTGTCCGACCCGCGGCTGCGAGCACTGGCGAACCTGCCGCAGGCGCCGTTCCTCGCCGTACCCGACCCTCGGCGGCGGGTCCTCGAGGAGGCCGTACGCCGGAGCCGCGCGGTGCGCATCGAGGTCTTCGACCCCGACCTCGACGGCCGACCGTAGACTGACGCGGCGCCGTGCGCCGCCCTTCTGTCCGCACCGTCACACCCACCTGGAGCCCGTCCCCGATGATCACCGCGCACGCGCTGGAGCTCCGCGCCGGAGCACGGCTGCTGATGGACGACGCGTCGTTCCGGGTGGCACCGGGCGACAAGGTCGGCCTGGTCGGCCGCAACGGCGCGGGCAAGACCACGCTGACGAAGGTGCTCGCCGGCGAGGCGCAGCCCGCCGGCGGATCGGTGACGCGTTCGGGGTCGGTGGGATACCTGCCGCAGGACCCGCGCACCGGCGACCTCCAGGTCACCGCCCGGGACCGCATCCTGTCCGCGCGCGGCCTGGACGAGGTCGTGCGCCGGCTGCGCTCCGCGGAGCAGGAGATGGGGTCGTCGGACGCCGACGCGGCGAGCAGGGCGATGTCGCGCTACACGCGCGCCGACGCCGAGCTGCACGCCGGGGGCGGGTACGCCGCGGAGTCGGAAGCCGCCACGATCGCGGCCAGCCTCGGGCTTCCCGACCGGGTGCTCGGCCAGCGGATCGGGACGCTGTCCGGCGGCCAGCGTCGCCGGGTGGAGCTGGCGCGAATCCTGTTCTCCGGCGCGGAGACGCTGCTGCTGGACGAGCCCACCAACCACCTCGACGCCGACTCGATCGGCTGGCTGCGCGAGTTCCTGCGCACCCACAAGGGCGGCCTGGTGGTGATCAGCCACGACGTCGCGCTGTTGGACACCACGGTCAACAAGGTGCTGCACCTCGACGCCAACCGGGCGGCCGTCGACGTCTACAACGTGGGCTGGAAGGCCTACGTCGAGCAGCGGGAGACCGACGAGCGGCGCCGCCGGCGCGAGCGGCAGAACGCCGAGCGCAAGGCGTCCGCGCTGACCGAGCAGGCCAACAAGATGCGCGCCAAGGCCACGAAGGCCAGCGCCGCGCAGAGCATGCTCAAGAGGGCCGACCGGCTGACCGCCGGCCTGGAGACCGAACGTCGCGCGGACCGGGTGGCGAAGATCGCGTTCCCCGCACCCGCGTCGTGCGGGAAGACACCGCTGACCGCCGAAGGGCTGTCGAAGTCGTACGGCTCGCTGGAGGTCTTCACCGACGTCGACCTTGCGATCGACCGCGGCAGCCGTGTCGTCGTACTCGGGCTCAACGGGGCCGGCAAGACGACGCTGCTACGCATTCTCGCCGGCCTCGACAAGGGCGACACCGGCAGCGTGCTGCCGGGGCACGGCCTCAAGCTCGGCTACTACGCGCAGGAGCACGAGACGCTCGACGTGGACCGCACCGTGCTGGAGAACATGCAGAGCGCGGCGCCGGAGCTGACCGACACCCAGGCCCGCAGCGTCCTCGGGTCGTTCCTGTTCACCGGCGACGACGGGCACAAGCCCGCCTCGGTGCTCTCCGGTGGGGAGAAGACACGGCTGGCCCTGGCGACGCTGGTGGTGTCGGCGGCGAACGTACTGCTGCTCGACGAGCCCACCAACAACCTCGACCCCGCCTCCCGCGAGGAGGTGCTGGGCGCGATCCGCACGTACCAGGGGGCGATCGTGCTGGTCACCCACGACGAGGGCGCGGTCGAGGCGCTCGAGCCCGACCGGGTGCTGCTGCTTCCCGACGGCGACGAGGACCTCTGGAACGCCGGCTACCTCGACCTGGTCGCGCTGGCCTGACGCACGCGACCGTAGGCTCGCGGGCTATGGAGCAGACCGACCAGCTCACCGACGCCGGCGTGCGCCTGGAGGTCGACGGCGCCGTCGCCACGGTGGTCCTCGACCGTCCGGACAAGCGCAACGCCCAGACCCCGTCGATGTGGGACGCACTCGCCGGGATCGGCGAGAGCCTCGACCCGGCCGTGCGGGTGGTGATCCTGCGCGGTGAGGGACCGTCGTTCTCCGCCGGCCTCGACCGGCGGATGTTCACCCCCGAGGGGATACCGGGGGAGGGCTCGCTGTTCGACCTGACCCGGCTCGACGACGAGGCGCTGGCGGCGCAGATCGAGGAGTACCAGCGGGCGTTCACCTGGTGGCGCCGACCGGACGTCGTCACGGTCGCGGCGGTGCAGGGGCACGCCGTCGGCGCCGGGTTCCAGCTGGCCCTGGCCTGCGACCTGCGGGTGCTCGCCGAGGACGCCCAGCTGGCGATGCTGGAGCCCAGCCTGGGGCTGGTCCCCGACCTGGGCGGCACCAAGCCGCTGGTGGAGCTCGTCGGGTACGCCCGCGCGCTGGAGATCTGCGCGACCGGCCGCCGCGTCGACGCCGCCGAGGCGGCCGAGCTCGGGCTCGCCACCATCGTCGTGCCCAACGCCGACCTCGCCGGGGCGGTCGCCGATCTCACCGACGCCCTGGCCGCCCCGCCGCACGGCGCCGTGACCGGCACCAAGCGACTCCTGCAGGGCGCCGCCGACCGCGGGTACGACGCCCAGCGGGCGGCCGAGCGTGCCGAGCAGGTCGCCCGTCTGCGCGAGCTCGCCGAGGGCCTGACGACCTCCTGAGCGCCCCTTGAGCGCCCCCTGACCAGGAACAAAACGTCGGTGCCGCCTGTTGTCATTGCGTGATGAACCCGTCCCCGGGCGCCCAGTGGCGCGTGCTCCGGTCCTTCCGTGATGAGGACCTGACCTCGCACGGGCTGACCCGGGGCACGCTGCGGCGGGTGGCCGCGTTCGCCCGGCCCTACACCGGCATCATCGTGTTCTTCCTCGTGGTCGTCGTCGTGGACGCGCTGCTGGTCGTGGCCAGCCCGCTGCTGTTCAAGACGATCATCGACGACGGCGTCAGCAAGGGCGACTCCGCGCTGGTGACCTGGCTGGCGCTGCTGGTGGCGCTGATCGCGTTCGCCGAGGCGGGGCTGACGCTCGCGCAGCGCTACTTCTCCGCGCGTATCGGCGAGGGACTGATCTACGACCTGCGCTCGCGGGTGTTCAGCCACGTGCAGCGGATGCCGCTGGCGTTCTTCACCCGCACGCAGACCGGGGCCCTGGTGCAGCGGCTCAACAGCGACGTGATGGGTGCGCAGCGGGCGTTCACGTCGACGCTTTCCGGGGTCGTGTCCAACCTGATCAGCGTGGTGATGGTCACGGTGGCGATGCTGGTGCTGTCCTGGCAGATCACCCTGCTGGCGTTCCTCATGGTCCCGCTGTTCCTGTTCCCGGCCCGCTGGGCGGGCCGCCGGCTGGCAGGCCTCACCCGCGAGCAGATGCAGGTCAACGCCGAGCTGTCCACCTCGATGACCGAGCGGTTCAACGTGGGCGGCGCGATGCTGGTCAAGCTCTTCGGTCGCGCCGACGACGAGGACCGGGAGTTCACCGACAAGGCCGACGAGGTCCGGGTCCTCGGCATCAGGATCGCGATGAGCAGCCGCATCTTCTTCAGCGCCCTGACCCTGGTCGCGGCGCTGGCGACCGCGCTCGTCTACGGCGTGGGGGGCCACCTGGCCATCGCGGGCACGGTGTCGGTCGGCACGCTGGTCGCGCTCGCGGCGCTGATGGGCCGGCTGTATGGCCCGCTGACCGCGCTGTCCAACGTGCACATCGACGTGATGACCGCGCTGGTCAGCTTCGAGCGCGTCTTCGAGGTGCTCGACCTAGAGCCGATGATCCGAGAGCGTCCCGACGCCGTCGACGTCTCGCGGCAGGCCGCCGCGCTCGAGTTCGACCGGGTGTCGTTCGCCTACCCCACCGCCGAGCAGGTGTCGCTGGCGAGCCTGGAGTCCGTGGCTCGGCTCGACAACGGACTCGGCGCCGGCGACGTGCTCACCGACGTGTCCTTCCGCGCCGAGCCCGGTCAGCTGGTGGCGCTGGTAGGGCCGTCGGGTGCCGGCAAGACCACGATCACCAACCTGGTGACCCGGCTGTACGACGTGGGGTCGGGCACCGTCCGCGTCGACGGCCACGACGTGCGCGACGTGACCCTGGAGTCGTTGCACGCCGCGGTCGGATACGTCACCCAGGACGCCCACCTTTTCCACGACACGATCCGCAGCAACCTGCGTTACGCCAAGCCGGGCGCCGCCGACGCGGAGATCGTGGCCGCGCTGCAGGCAGCGCAGATCTGGCGGCTGGTGCAGACTCTGCCCGACGGCCTCGACACCGTCGTCGGCGACCGCGGCTACCGCCTGTCCGGCGGCGAGCGCCAGCGGCTCGCGATCGCACGGCTGCTGCTGAAGGCGCCGCACATCGTCGTCCTCGACGAGGCGACCGCGCACCTCGACTCCGAGTCCGAGGTCGCTGTCCACCAGGCGCTCGACTCCGCGCTCGAGGGCCGCACCTCACTGGTGATCGCCCACCGGCTCTCCACCGTCCGCAACGCCGACCAGATCCTGGTCGTCGACCAGGGCCGGATCGTCGAGCGCGGCACCCACGACGAGCTGCTGGTCGCGGGCGGCCTCTACGCCGACCTCTACCGCACCCAGTTCGCCCCGGCCGCGTTGAGCTGAGCCTCCGCCGGCGTCATGACCGGGCGAGGGCGGTCGGATGAACAATGCGACAGTGGGGCCCATGGCTACCGCAACCGAGCAGGCGCAGGGATGGCTGAACGAGGCCGAGCGGGTGACCGTTCTCACCGGCGCCGGGATCTCCACCAGCTCCGGCATCCCAGACTTCCGCGGCCCGCAGGGCGTGTGGACGAAGGACCCCAGCGCGCAGCAGCTGTTCACGCTGCAGAACTACATGGCCGACGCGGAGGTGCGTGAGCGGGCCTGGGGGGACCGGCGCGACAACGCGGGCTGGACCGCGCAGCCGACTGCCGGCCACCGTGCCCTGGTCGACCTGGAACGGTCGGGTCGGCTCCGGGCGCTCGTCACGCAGAACATCGACGGCCTGCACCAGGCCGCCGGGAACGCACCGGACTCCGTGCTGGAGGTCCACGGGTCGCAGTGGACGGTGGTGTGCACGTCCTGCGACGACCGCACGCCCACGCCGGAGGTGCTGAAGAGGGTGGACGCGGGCGAGGCGGACCCGGCGTGCCTGAGCTGCGGCGGAATCCTCAAGACCGCGACGATCATGTTCGGCCAGGCGCTCGACGAGCAGGTGATGGACGCCGCGATCGACGCCGCCCGCGACTGTGACGTGTTCCTCGCGGTGGGCACCTCGCTGCAGGTCTATCCCGTCGCGGGCCTGGTCGACCTCGCGCAGGGGGCGGGCGCCCAGCTGGTGGTGGTCAACGCCGAGCCGACCCCGTACGACCGGGACGCGCACGCGGTGTTCCGCGACCGGATCGACGAGGTGCTGCCCAGCCTGGTCAGCGCTGCCGGCTGAGGGTCGGACTGCCCTTGATCAGGTAGGCGGTGTTGACCAGCCCGAGATGGCTGAACGCCTGCGGGAAGTTGCCGACCTGCCGGCCGGTGCGCGGGTCGTACTCCTCGGCCAGCAGCCCCACGTCGTTGCGCAGGTCGAGAAGCTGCTCGAAGCGCTTGCGCGCCCGCTCGTGCTCGCCGATGTAGTACTCGGCGTCGGCCATCCAGAACGAGCAGGCCAGGAACGCGCCCTCCTGGCCGGGCAGCCCGTCGACGTTCTCGCCTGCTCCGGCCTCGTCGGTCTGGTAGCGACGGACGAAACCGTCGTGGCTGAGCTCCTCGCGGATCCGGTGCACCGTGCTGACGAAGCGCGGGTCGTCGCCGCCGAGGAACCCCACCCGCGGCATCACGAGCACGGCGGCGTCGAGCGCCTTGCTGCCGAACGACTGCACGAACGCGCCGCGGTCCTCGTCGTACCCGCGCTCGCACACCTCACGGTGGATCTCGTCGGCGATCGCGCGCCACCGCTTGCCCGCACCGGGCAGCCCGAGGCGCTCAACGGCCGCGGCCGCGCGGTCGAACGCGACCCAGCACATCACCTTGGAATGGGTGAAGTGCCGGCGTGGCCCGCGTACCTCCCACAGCCCCTCGTCCGGCTCCTGCCAGATCGAGGCCAGGTGGTCCGTGAGCGCCCGCTGCACCGGCCATGCGTGCCGGGGGTCGGCGATGTCCATCCGCCGGGCGAGCGCGAGCGCACCCATCACCTCGCCCCACACGTCGAGCTGCAGTTGGTCGGCGGCGGCGTTGCCGATGCGCACCGGCGCCGAGCCCTCGTAGCCGGGCAGCCAGTCGGCGACGTACTCGTTCAGCCGGCGCTCGCCCGCCACGCCGTACATGATCTGCAGGTCGCGCGGCGAGCCGGCGACGGCGCGCAGCAGCCAGTCGGCCCACGAGACCGCCTCGTCGGTGTAGCCGGAGTGCATCATCGACTCCAGCGTGAGCGTGGCGTCGCGCAGCCAGCAGTAGCGGTAGTCCCAGTTGCGCACGCCGCCCAGGTCCTCCGGCAGGGAGGTGGTGGCGGCCGCAACGATGCCGCCGGTCGGGCTGTACGTCAGTGCCTTCAGCGTCAGCAGCGACCGGATGATGGCGTCGCTGAACTCGCCCGTGGTGGTGCACCGGCCTCCCCACTGGGCCCAGAACTCGTGTGTGGAGGACAGCGAGCGCTCCATGTCGACCGGCGTCGGGGGAGGCCCGTACGACGGGTGCCAGGTGAGCACGAACGACACCCGGTCGCCCTCCTCGACGGCGAACTCCGCCACCGAGGCGAAGTTGCGGCCGACGTGATGGACGTCGCTGCGCAGGTAGACCGCGTCCGGTCCCGCGATCCCGACCAACTGGCCGTCGACGCGGCGCACCCACGGGATGACGTGGCCGTAGTCGAACCGCAGGCGCAGCTCGCTGGACATCTCGACCCGGCCGGACAGCCCCTCGACCACCCGCACGATGTCCGGCGCCCGGTCACGCGGGGGCATGTAGTCGGTCACCCTCACCGAGCCGCTCTGCAGGTCCCACGTGGACTCCAGTACCAGCGACTCGCCCGCGTACCGGCGCGACGTGCACCGGTCGGCGCTCGCCGGCGCGAGGCGCCACGCGCCGTTCTCCTCGTCGCCGAGCAGCGCGGCGAAGCAGGCGGGGGAGTCGAACCGCGGCAGGCACAGCCAGTCGATCGAGCCCTGCTTGCTGACCAGCGCCACCGTCTGGGTGTCGCCGATGATCGCGTAGTCCTCGATCAGCGCCATGTCCTGTGCCTATCCCCTCCGACGACGGTCGCGCGACTCGGCGTAGGCGAAGTAGACGAACCCGCCGACCGCCAGCGCGGCGAAGAACCACCACTGCAGCCCGTAGAAGAAGTGTGGCCCGGAGTTGAGCTCCGGCGGGCCCTCCCGCGCCAGCGGACGCTCTGGTGCCGGACGCTCCTGCTGGGCGCTGACGTAGCCCTGCAGCAACGGGTCGGGGGTGATCCGTGTGAACCCCCGGCTCGAGATCAGCCGCACCTCGCCGTCGAACGGCGTGAACTCGTCCGGCTCGCCGCCCTGGTCCGGCACGGCCCATCCGGTCACCGTCACCTCGCCGGAGGGCGGCGGGGGCGGATGGACCGGTGCCGTCGGGTCGTTGGTGACGGCCATCCAGCCGCGGTCGACGAGGACGCTCTCGCCCTGGGCCGAGCGCAGCGGGGTCAGCACGACGACTCCGGGCTGGCCGTCGCGGGTCTGGTAGCGCACCAGCGTCTCGTCGGCCAGGTCGTAGGCGCCGGTCACGCTGACCCGCCGCCACTGCCGCTGTTCGGGAAGCGGACGGTCGGCGGCCATCACCTGCGTCGCGGGTACCGCGGGTGCGTCCAGGTTGCGCGAGATGATCGCGTTCTCGGTGCGGCGCTCCTCGAGACGGTCGAACTGCCACACGCCGAGCCGCCAGCACAGGGCGCCGAGGAGGACCACGAACAGCCCGAACAGCACCCAGCGGCGGCTGAGCAGGAACCGGAACACGCCAGCGACGTTAGCCCGGCGTGGGCCACCCCCTAGGATTGGGGTGATGGCCTCAATGACACACGCGCACCCCGAGGGGCTGGTGGACCGCTACGGCCGCCAGGCGACCGACCTCCGGGTGTCGCTGACCGATCGGTGCAACCTGCGCTGCGAGTACTGCATGCCCGCCGAGGGCCTCGACTGGCTGCCCTCCGACGACGTGCTGACCGACACCGAAGTGGTGCGGCTGGTCAACGTCGCGGTCACCCGGCTGGGTGTCGACGAGGTGCGCTTCACCGGCGGCGAGCCGCTCGTCCGTCGCGGCCTGGTCGACATCGTCGGCGCGACGACAGCACTCCGGCCGCGGCCGCGAACCGCGCTCACCACCAACGCCCTCGGCCTGCAACGCACGGCCCGGGCGTTGGCCGACGCCGGCCTCGACCGCGTCAACGTGAGCCTCGACACGATCCGCCCCGACACGTTCGCGCAGATCACCCGTCGCGACCGGCTGCAGGACGTGCTCTCCGGTCTCTCCGCCGCCGCCGAGCAGGGTCTGGCGCCGGTGAAGATCAACGCGGTCCTGTTGCGCGACGTCAACGACGACCAGGCTCCCGAGCTGCTGCGGTGGGCGATCGACCACGGCTACGAGCTGCGCTTCATCGAGCAGATGCCGCTGGATGCGCAGCACGGCTGGCGACGCGACACGATGATCACCGCGGACGAGATCTTCGACCGGCTGGCCGAGCAGTTCACGCTGACCCCCGACTCCGAGGAGCGTGGCAGCGCACCGGCGGAGCGTTTCCTCGTCGACGGCGGACCGGCCACGGTCGGCGTGATCGCTTCGGTCACGCGCCCGTTCTGCGGCGACTGCGACCGGGTGCGGCTGACCGCCGACGGCCAGGTCCGTAACTGCCTGTTCGCCCGGGAGGAGTCCGACCTGCGTACGCCGCTGCGCGACGGTGCCGACGACGAAGAGCTGGCCAACCGCTGGCGGCTCGCGGTCGCGGGCAAGCGCGCGGGCCACGGCATCGACGACCCGGCGTTCGTGCAGCCGACCCGGTCGATGTCGGCCATCGGAGGCTAGGCGGAACCCTGCGAGGGGTCGAACGGCTCGGTCTCGCGAAGGAACCCGCGCGCGGACAGGAACCCGTCGAGGTGCTCGCGGTGCTCGTCGCAGGCGAGCCAGGTCTTGCGGCGCTCGGCGCTGTGGATCTTCGGGTTGTTCCAGAGCAGTGCCCACGCGGCGGGTGTGCGGCAGCCCTTGGCCGAGCAGACGTGTTCGGTGTCGTTCATGCGCGGCTCGACCTCCTGCGCGCTGTGTGGCCGAATGTGGCCGAAACTGTGGGGGCCGGCATGAGGAAGCCGGACAGCTGCGGGGGGAACAGCCGTCCGGCTCCACTTCCCAAGGCACTCCTCGGGGGGACGTGGAGTACCAGGTGGCCCGAGATCGCACGTGAGGGTGGAAATGACCCCGGGGTTTGTGCACGCAGAGTCAGGCTAGCATCACGTGTCGTCATTGCCCATAGTGTTCCGACGTGCCCGGTTCGCGTCCTGGAGCGCCGTTCTCCGAGCGGTCGGCGGGCCCGGCTTCGAGCATCGGACGGCTGTCGTCGACGAACGGCTCGGGCACGTCGCGGTCTACCTCTCCGCTCGCGTTGGCCGCGATCACGGCGACGTACGGCAGCAGGACGGCGCCGGCGATGAACGCCCAACGCAGTGCTCCGTCGGTCACCACGGCGAGCACGAAGCAGAGCGTGCGGATGCCCATCGAGATCAGGTAGCGGGTCTGCCGGCCACGCACGCGCTCGGAGTGGCTGGTCTGCGCGGAGGTGATGCGCACCGACTCGTCGCCCGACGACGACTCCCTGCTGGTGCGGTGCATGCTGCCTCCTCCACCCCCAACGGTACGCCGCGCGAGGCGGCATGATGGCGTGGGGAGCAGGAGTCTTCAGCAGCCCCGCCCTACGGAGGAGGAACAGATGTCCAGTCGCACCTACCGCGTCACCGAGATCGTCGGCACGTCGCCGGAGGGCATCGACCAGGCGATCAGGAACGGCGTCGACCGCGCCGCGAAGACCCTGCGGCACGTCGACTGGTTCGAGGTGAGCCAGATGCGCGGACATGTCGTCGATGGTGCTGTCGAGCACTTCCAGGTCACGATGAAGCTGGGCTTCCGGCTGGAGGACGACGAGTGACGTGAGGGGCGCCCGGGGTCCAGGCGGCCGTCGCCGTTTCGGCGTACCACCGGGTAGCCGGTAGCGTCCCAAGCGCACACGCCGCGAGCGATGCCTGGAGGTTCATCGTGGGCAGATCGGTGCTCGTCACCGGAGGCAACCGTGGGATCGGGCGAGCCATCGCGCAGGGCTTCGCCGACGCCGGCGACTCGGTCGCCGTCACCTATCGCAGCGGTGACCCGCCCGATGGCTTCTGCGCGGTCCGCTGCGACGTGACCGACCCGGAGTCGGTCGAGGCGGCGTTCAAGGAGATCGAGGAGCAGCAGGGGCCGGTCGAGGTTCTCGTCGCCAACGCGGGGATCACCCGCGACACGCTGCTGCTGCGGATGTCCGAGGACGACTGGGAGAGCGTGCTGCAGACCAACCTCACCGGCTCGTTCCGCGTGGCCAAGCGGGCCGCTAAGGGCATGCTGCGGCTCAAGCGGGGCCGCGTCGTGTTCATCTCGTCGGTGGTGGGTCTGCTCGGCTCGGCCGGGCAGGTCAACTACGCCGCCAGCAAGGCCGGCCTGGTCGGGATGGCGCGCTCCATAGCCCGTGAGCTCGGCAGCCGCGGCATCACCGCCAACGTCGTGGCACCGGGCTTCGTGGAGACCGACATGACCGCCGAGCTGCCGGAGGAGAAGCGCGCCGAGTACCTCCAGACGATCCCGTTGCAGCGGTACGCCAGCAGCGAGGAGATCGCCGCGGTCGTGCGCTGGCTGGCCGGAGACGACGCGGGGTACATCACCGGTGCGGTCATCCCGGTGGACGGCGGACTCGGCATGGGTCACTGAGAGGAGCAGCATGGGAATCCTGGACGGCAAGCGCATCCTGGTCGCCGGCGTCACGATGGACAGCTCCATCGGCTACGCGGTGGCCCGTGTGGCCCAGGAGGAGGGCGCCACCGTGGTGATCTCCAACTTCGGTCGCGCGCTGGGCATCACCCGCCGCATCGCCGGCCGGCTGCCCAAGGAGACCCCGGTGGTCGAGCTCGACGTCACCGACGAGGAGCACCTCGCGGCCTTGCCCGACCGTCTCGGCGAGCACGTCGACGGGCTCGACGGGGTCGTGCACTCGATCGCCTTCGGCAACCCCGAGACCATGCTGGGCGGCAAGTTCATGACCGCGCCCTGGTCGGATGTGTCGCAGGCGGTGCAGGTGTCGGCGTACTCGCTGATGTCGCTGTCGTCGGCGTGCATGCCCCTGATGGAGAAGGGCGGCTCGATCGTCGGTATGACCTTCGACGCCACCGTCGCCTGGCCGGCGTACGACTGGATGGGTGTCGCGAAGGCCGGGCTCGAGTCGTGCGCGCGCTACCTCGCCCGTGACCTCGGCCCGCAGGGTGTGCGGGTCAACCTGGTGTCGGCGGGTCCGCTGAAGACGCTCGCCGCGAAGGCGATCCCCGGGTTCGAGGACCTGGAGTCGATGTGGAGCGACAGGTCGCCGCTGGGCTGGGACGAGCAGGACAACATGCCCGCCGCCCGCTCCGTGGTGGCGCTGCTCAGCGACTTCTTCCCCGCGACCACGGGCGAGATCGTGCACGCCGACGGCGGCTACCACGCGATGGGCGCCTAGGGCCATGCCCCGGGTGCAGACCCGGTTCACCGAGCGGTTCGGCGTCGAGGTCCCGGTCGTCGGCGCCCCGATGGCCGGCGCGACCGGCGGCGCACTGGCTGGTGCGGTCTCGGCCGCCGGTGGCCTCGGCATGATCGGCATCGGCCCGGGCGCGGATCCGGGCTGGGTCCGTGAGCAGGTCGCGCTGGCGGCTGCGTCCGGGAGGCCCTACGGCGGCGGGCTGCTGGCATGGTCGTTGCCAGACCAGCCCGGTGTCCTCGACACGCTGCTCGAGGGCGCCGACGGTCGGGCGCCGGCCGTGGTGTCGGTGAGCTTCGGTGACTACGCGCCGTACGTCCCGGTGATCAAGGACGCCGGGGTGGCGGTGGCGACCCAGGTCGGCACCGTCGCCGACGCGCTCGCGGCCGAGCAGGCCGGAGTCGACGTGCTGGTGGCACGCGGCGGGGAGGGTGGCGGCCACGGCCGCAACGTGGTGGCGACGCTGCCGCTGCTGCAGGCGGTGCTGTCGCGGGTGGAGATGCCGGTGCTGGCCGCCGGCGGCGTCGGCACTGCACGCGGGCTGGCTGCCGTGCTGGCCGCCGGGGCGGCAGGCGCGTGGGTCGGTACGGCGTTCCTGACCTGTCGCGAGTCGCTCACCGCCGACGTCGTGGCCGCGCGGCTGGCCGAGGTCGACGAGACCGGCACGGAGTACGGCACGGTGTTCGACATCGCCTCCGGGCTGGCCTGGCCGCCGGAGTTCGGCGGCCGGGCCGTGCGCAACGCGTTCTTCGAGAGCTGGCAGGGCCGCGAGACCGAGCTCGCCGGCAACCGGGGGGCCATGGAGCAGTTCCAGGCCGCCCGCGGGGAGCTGGACCTGAGCAGGATGTCGCTGTACGCCGGTCAGGGCGTCGGCCTGCTCGACGAGCGGCGCCGGCCGGCCGCGGAGGTCGTCGCGGAGCTCGCGGGCGCGGCCGAGCTGTTGCGGCAGGCCGCCGACCTGGTGCGCTGACGCGCCTGGCGATTCGCTGCCTCCGAGCACCTGCGGCGCTAGCGTTCGGGTGTGGCGACCTCGCTGACCGAGCTGCGCATCCTCGACGGACCTAACCTGTACTTCCCGCACGCGGCGGTCCGCCTCACCCTCGACCTGACCAGGCTGGTCGAGCTGAGCGAGCACGAGGCCTCAGAGCTCGCCGCTCGCATGGGCCTGCGCGCCGCGCGTCCGGGGCCGGCCGGCACCGGGTTCCGGCAGCGGTTCGCCGCGAGGCTCACCGCCCGGCTGGTGCGCCAGGTGGCGGCCGAGGCCGGAACGCAGCGGCTCGCGGTGCGGGTGCGCCCGGAGCGTGACGTGCACCGGGTCGTGGTGGCCTACCCCTGGCGGCACCGTTCGCGGGCCGAGGCGCTCGGGCGGGCGGTGGCCGAGGTGCTCGATGCGGTGCCGGTCGCGGACTTCGAGGGTCTGGTCGAACGGGTGGCGGGGTCGGTGCGCGACGCCGACCTCGGGCCCGCGCCACGGGCGCTGCACCCGCGGATCCCGGTGGTGGCGGTCACCGGCAGCCTGGGCAAGACCACGACCTGCCGTCTGATCGCGCATCTGGGCTCCTGCGCCGGCCGGCGCGTGGGATGGTCCAGCGCCGACGGGATCCACGTCGACGGCGTCCTGGTCGAGGCGGGTGACTACTCCGGTCCCGGGGGTGCAGGCCGGCTGCTCGCCCGCCCGGAGGTGGACCTCGCAGTCACCGAGACCGGACACGGCAGCATCCTGGCCGGCGGCATCGGCGTGACGCACAACGACGTCTCCGTGGTCACCAACGTCGTCGACGCGGTCGACCCGGACGGCGTGCACATCGGAACGGTGGACGAGCTCGCCGAGCTGAAGTCGGTGGTCACCCGCATCACGCGTTCGGACGGGTGGTGCGTGCTCAACGGCGACGACCCGCGGGTGTGGTCGATGCGCGTGCTGTCGCCCGCTCGGACGTGGACGTTCTCGCGCGACCCCGACTCGCCCGCGGTGCACGACCTGCTCGAGGACGCGGGGCGGGCCACGACCGTGATCGACGGCTGGGTCAGCGTGCTGGAGTCGGGTCGCGACCCCGATCCGCTGGTGCGGCTGGCCGACGTGCCGCTGACGTCCCCGCCCGGTTCGGCGTACGACGTGGAGAACGTGCTGGCGGCGGTCTCGGCGGGCCTGGCGGTCGGTCTGCCCCGGGCCGCGGTCGTGGAGGGGCTCGCGTCGTTCGCCGGGTAGGGCAGACTGGACACAGAGTCTCCAGGCAGTCGAGGTGGAACGAGCACATGCGCGACGGCATGCTCCCTGCTGCGGTGATCACGGCGGCCGTGATCGCGTTCGTCGCCTATCTCTCGTTCCAGGGGTCGGCGCACGCTGTGGACTTTGCCGTCACCAGCTCCGAGGTCGCCGTGGTTCCCGCCGACGACCCGCAGCTCCCGCAGCAGTGGCAGCAGCGGGCGCAGTCCAGTGCCGTGATGGCGGTGGACGTGTCGTGGCAGGCCGGTGAGTCGATCGCGGCCGGCTCGTACGCCGTCATGGTGACCACGCCGCAGGGGTGGCGGCACCTGGGCTGCCGGCCGGTGTGCGAGTGGACCTCCGAGGAAGGGCTGCAGCAGTTCGCGCGCAGAGTCCCGCGTACGCCGTACCCGCTGGCCGCGACGTTCGAGGCCGAGGAGGCCGGGGACGTGCGTGTGGCCTTCCGCTCCCCGCGCGGGGCGACCCGGGTGGATCCGGGCTTCGCACCCACCGCCTGGCTGGTGCAGACCAACGGCGACGATGTCCTGGGCGCGCGACCGGTACCGCTGACCTGACGGAGGACCCTTCATGACCGCACCCGACGAGGACGGGCACCGCCGGCTCGTGCTGATGAGGCACGCCAAGGCCGAGCACGAGTCGTCGCCGGACGAGAACCGGCGTCTCTCGCCGCGCGGGCGGCGCGACGCGCGGGCCGCCGGGGTGTTGCTCGCCGAGCACGGCGACGTGCCGGCCCTGGTGCTGGTCTCCACCGCGCAGCGCACCCGCGACACCTGGGACGCCGTGCGTGACGGAATTCTCAGCGCGTCAGCGGGGTCGCAGGCGTCGGAGGCCTGGTTCGACCGCTCGCTCTACGACTCCGGTCCGCCGGCCGTCGTCGAGCTGCTGTGCGCCGTCGACTCCACGGTGCCGTCGGTGCTGGTGATCGGGCACAACCCGACGATCTCGGTCGTGGCCTCCGCGCTCAGCGACGGCCAGGCCGAACCGGCTCTGGAGGAGGCGGTGTCGGAGGGGATGTCGACCGCGGGGCTCGCCTTCTTCGACGTACCGGTGGACTGGGTCGACCTGAACGCGCACGTGCTGCGGCTGACGCACGTGGAGGTCCCGCGGGGATGAGTCACAGGGGCGGGGCCGGGGTGGCGAAGCCGGCGTCGGCGTCGGCCGCTTCGATCTCCTCGCGGGTGATGCCGAGCAGGTAGCAGATCGTGTCGAGGTAGGGCACGTTGACCGAGGTGTCGGCAGCCTGGCGCACGACCGGCTTGGCGTTGAACGCGACACCGAGCCCGGCGGCCGCGAGCATGTCCAGGTCGTTGGCGCCGTCCCCGATCGCCACCGTGTGGCTGAGCTTGATGCCCGAGTCGGCGGCGAACCTCCGCAGCGCCGCGGCCTTTCCGGCGCGGTCGAGTACCGCACCGGCGATTCGGCCAGTGAGCCGGCCGTCGACGACCTCGAGCTCGTTGGCCTGGGCGTAGTCGATGCCGAGGTCGGTCGCGATCCGGTCGGTGATCTGGGAGAAGCCGCCGCTCACGATCGCGAACCGGTAGCCCAGCCGCTTCAGCGTGCGGACCAGGGTCCGGGCGCCGGGCGCGAGCTCGAGCGCGTCGTAGACCGCGTCGAGCGCAGCGGCGTCGAGCCCGGCGAGCGTCTCGACCCGCCTACGCAGTGAGTCGGCGAAGTCGAGCTCGCCGCTCATCGCCTGCTCGGTGATCTCGGCGACCTCGCCGGCCGAGCCGGCGTGCTGCGCCAGCATCTCGATCACCTCGCCCTGCACGAGGGTCGAGTCGACGTCCATCACGACCAGCTTGCGACCGTGCCGGAGCAGCCCGGCCGCCTGCACCGCGATGTCGACGCCCTGGTTCGCGGCCTCGGTCGACAGCAGCGTGCGCAGCAGCTCGGGCTGCGCGCCCGAGACGTCGAGCTCGACGGCGGTGACGGGGTAGCGCGCCATCCGCACGATGCGGTCGATGTTGGCGCCGGTGTCGGCGATCCGGCCGGCGATCGCGGACACCGCAGACGGCCGCAGCGGACGGCCGAGGACGGTGACGTGGCTGCGGCCCTCGCGGCGGGAGCGGTTGTCGCCGGTGCCGCGCTCGAGGTCGACGTCCATCCCCAGGTCGGCGGCCGTGCGCTCCAGCGACGCGCGCAGGCCTTGCTCGTCTCGTGGCATCGTCACCAGGACTCCGAGCACGAGCCGCCGCCGCAGCACGACCTGCTCGATGTCGAGCACCTCGACGCCGTACGCCGACAGTGCGGTGAAAACCGCGGACGTCACCCCGGGGCGGTCCTTGCCGACCAGGGTCACCAGCAGGGTGGGAAGCGCGTCTGGCACGGATGTCACGCTACCGAGACGGCGGGCCCGAACACGCGGCGGCCAGCCCGCGCCGCGCCGCGCGGTCCAGTGGACGCAGGCTCTCGGCGCGGGCGTCGGCCTCGAGGGCGGTCACCCCGGCTCCGGCGGTGTCCCAGGCCAGGTCGACGATGACCCGGCAGCGTGCTGCGGTGGTGGCCAGTGCGACCGCCCGCGGGTCCATCCCGGGCGGCAGGTCGGGCGAGCCGGCGCGGCGCAGGTTGAGCAGGGCGTCGGCCACCTCCGGGTGCCAGCGGGCGACGTCGAGCTCAGCCAGGGTGTCGGCGACTTCGCGGAGTACGCCACGCAACCCGCGGTCGGCCTCGCCGAGGTCGGGTGGCGGTGGCGCGGCCGCCGGGCGGACCTGCCAGAACACGCCGGAGCCGACCTGGACGGGTACCAGCCCGACTCCCGCCCCGTCGAGGATCACGGCCTCGCCGGTGTCGACCGCCTCGGCGTTGAAGTCGGCCGGTCCGGCCAGCCCGGCCGGGTCACCGGCGGCGGGGAGCGCGAGCATGACGTAGTCGACGCCGAGCGCCCGCAGCCGGCCGAGGCCCAGCGCGAGCGGGCTCGCCTCCGCGGAATCGGCCTCCAGCCCGACGAGGTGATGAGCCGCGTCGTCGCCGACGATCGCGTCCAGCGCCTCGTCGAGGCTGGTCCTTCCGCCGGCGTACGCCGCGAACCAGCAGGCGAACCGTGCAGCGGGGGAAAGCTTGCGTGGCACCCCGTCACCTTAAGTGTCCGGGTAGCGTCGACCACGTGCCGGGAACCGTCGCCAGTGCCGTAGGTTGTCCGCAGCACAAGCACGTGTTCACTCGGGGAGTTAGTTGATGACCGGCGTTATCGAGCTCGCTGGCGTCTCTGTGGTTCGTGCCGGGCATACGCTGCTCGACGAGGTCAGCTGGACCGTCGAGGAGGGCGACCGCTGGGTCGTGCTCGGTCCTAACGGCGCAGGCAAGACGACGCTGTTGCAGATCGTCGGCGCGCACATGCATCCGACCTCGGGGGTGGCCGGCATCCTCGACGAGGTGCTGGGCGCGACCGACGTGTTCGACCTGCGGCCACGGATCGGGTTCACCAGTGCGGCGATCGCCGAACGCATCCCACGCTCGGAACAGGTGCGCGACGTCGTCGTGTCGGCGTCGTACGCCGTCATCGGGCGCTGGCGCGAGCATTACGACGACCTCGACCATGAACGGGCCCGCCAGCTGCTCGAGGAGACGGGGATCGCCCACCTGGCCCAGCGCACCTTCGGCACACTCAGCGAGGGCGAGCGCAAGCGGGTGCAGATCGCCCGGGCACTGATGGCCGACCCGGAGCTGCTGCTGCTGGACGAGCCGGCCGCAGGCCTGGACCTCGGAGGCCGCGAGGACCTCGTCGACACCCTCTCGGTGCTCGCGTACGAGCCGAGCTCACCCTCGACCGTGCTGGTGTCGCACCACGTCGAGGAGATCCCGCCGGGGTTCACCCACGTGCTGCTGCTACGCCGTGGACGCGTGGTCGCCGCCGGGCCACTGGAGTCGACCCTGACCGAGGCCACGCTGTCGGAGGCCTTCGCGATGCACCTTCAGCTGAAGGAGTCCGACGGCCGCTGGCACGCCCGCCGACGCGTTCCCGCACATCGGGTGCTGTGACGGTACCGCGCTTCGGGTCTCGGATAGGGTCACAGCATGTGGGACTGGCTCGGGGACAACGCATGGGCCGGCTGGTTCGGGGCTGCCGCGCTGCTGGCCGTCACCGAGCTGCTGAGCATGGACTTCGTGCTGCTGATGCTGGCGCTGGGTCTTGCGGGAGGAGGCGTGGCCGACCTGCTGGGCGCACCGCTGGCCCTGCAGATCCTGGTAGCGGTGATCGTGGCCATGGGCACGCTGGTCTTCGTCCGTCCCTCGGTCGTACGCCGCCTGCACCACGGGCCGGAGCTCACCACCGGGCACGCCGCGCTGGTAGGCCGCTCGGCCATCGTCACCGCCGAGATCACCGCGCATGGCGGGCTGGTCAAGCTGGCGGGCGAGACCTGGACCGCGCGGCCCTTCGACGACTCGATGGTGATCCCCGAGGGCTCGACCGTCGACGTGTTCGAGATCAAGGGCGCGACCGCCGTGGTCTACCCCGTGGAGACACCTGAGCTGTAGGCACTGCACCGGTGCCGTGACGAGAACGGAGTGGGCCGTGGAGAGCTTGGCCGTCCTGATACCGCTGGTCCTGGTGGGTCTGCTGGTGATCGTGACCCTGATGAAGGCCGTGCGCATCGTGCCGCAGGCGCGGGCCGGTGTGGTCGAGCGGTTCGGGAAGTACCGCGCCACGCTGCCGGCCGGGCTGAACGTCGTGACGCCCTACGTCGACCGGGTCCGCTACATGATCGACCTGCGCGAGCAGGTGGTGTCGTTCCCTCCGCAGCCGGTGATCACCGAGGACAACCTGGTGGTGTCGATCGACACGGTGATCTACTTCCAGGTCACCAACCCGGTGGACGCGACGTATGAGATCGCCAACTACATCCAGGCCATCGAGCAGCTGACGATGACCACGTTGCGCAACATCACCGGTGGCATGGACCTCGAGCAGGCGCTGACCAGCCGGGACGAGATCAACAACGCGCTGCGCGGCGTGCTCGACGAGGCCACCGGCAAGTGGGGTATCCGGGTCAACCGCGTGGAGCTCAAGGGCATCGACCCGCCGCCGTCGATCAAGGACTCGATGGAGAAGCAGATGCGCGCCGACCGGGACAAGCGGGCGGCGATCCTCACGGCCGAAGGCTCCCGGCAGTCCGCGATTCTGACCGCCGAGGGCAACAAGCAGGCGGCCATCCTCAGTGCCGAGGGCGACCGCGAGGCCCTGATCCTGCGGGCGCAGGCCGACCGGGAGTCGCAGATCCTGCGGGCGCAGGGTGAGGGACAGGCGATCCAGACAGTGTTCCAGGCCATCCACGACGGTCAGCCCGACCAGTCGCTGCTGGCCTACCAGTACCTCCAGATGTTGCCGAAGATCGCCGAGGGCGACGCCAACAAGGTGTGGGTCGTCCCCAGCGAGATCGGCCGGGCGCTGGAGGGTCTTGGCTCGGCGATCGGCACCGCGCAGGGCATCCCGCAGCAGACCGAGGGCCCGCGCAAGCGCGTCAGCCTCGGCGAGGAACCCGACGCGCTGACTGCGGAGGCCAGCGGCTCGCTGTCGTCGGCGCACGACGCGGTCGCCGAGGCCATCGCGTCCGCGGACGCCGCCGCGCGCGGCCGCGGCGGCCCGCCGCGGGCCACCCCGGGCGCCGGGGGCAAGACCGGCGACTCCGGAAACACCGGAAACACCGGAAACACCGGCGACACCGGCGAGGAGCCGCCGCCCGAGCAGTGACCCAGGTCGGGCCAGGCGGAATACCCGGCGGGGCGGTACCGTTGCACCGGTAGTTGAAATTCGTACTACTGGTCCTGGTCGAGGACCAGCATCGCGAGGGAACGGTATGCAGTTCGGAATCTTCAGTGTCGGCGACGTCACCCCGGACCCGACGACGGGGAGGACGCCGACCGAGCACGAGCGCATCAAGGCCGTCGTCGCCATCGCCAAGAAGGCCGAGGAGGTCGGGCTGGACGTGTTCGCGACCGGCGAGCACCACAACCCGCCGTTCATCGCCTCGGCCCCCACGACGACGCTGGCCTACATCGGTGCGCAGACGCAGCGGATCGTCCTGTCCACGGCGACGACGCTGATCACCACGACCGACCCGGTCCTGATCGCGGAGAACTACGTCAAGCTGCAGCACCTCACCGACGGCCGTGTCGACCTGATGATGGGGCGCGGCAACACCGGACCGGTCTACCCGTGGTTCGGCAAGGACATCCGCCAGGGCATCCCGCTCGCGATCGAGAACTACCACCTGCTGCACCGGCTGTGGCGGGAGAACGTGGTCGACTGGGAGGGCGAGTTCCGCACGCCCCTGCAGGGGTTCACCTCGACGCCGCGGCCGCTCGACGGCGTGCCGCCGTTCGTGTGGCACGGCTCGATCCGCAGCCCCGAGATCGCCGAGCAGGCGGCCTACTACGGCGACGGCTTCTTCGCCAACCACATCTTCTGGCCCAAGGAGCACACCGAGCGGATGGTCGGGCTGTACCGCCGGCGGTTCGAGCACTACGGCCACGGCAGCGCCGACCAGGCGATCGTGGGTCTCGGCGGGCAGGTGTTCATGCGCCGCAACAGCCAGGACGCGATCGACGAGTTCCGTCCGTACTTCGACGTCGCCCCGGTCTACGGCCACGGCCCGTCGCTCGAGGACTTCACCGCGCAGACGCCCCTGACCGTGGGCAGCCCGCAGCAGGTCATCGAGCGGACTCTGGGGTTCCGCGAGTACGTCGGCGACTACCAGCGCCAGCTGTTCCTGATGGACCACGCGGGCCTGCCGCTGAAGACCGTGCTCGAGCAGCTCGACCTGCTCGGCGAGGAGGTCGTGCCGGTGCTGCGCAAGGAGTTCGCGGTGGGCCGCCCCGCGCACGTACCCGAGGCGCCCACGCACGCGAGCCTGCGTGAGCAGGCCGGGCAGGCGCAGGAGCAGACCCAGGAGCAGACCCAGGAGGAGGTGGGCCGATGAGCCGCCGTATCGCGGTCGTCACCGCCGGGCTGTCCCAGCCGTCGTCGACCCGCATGCTCGCCGACCAGCTCGCCGCGTCCACCACCCGTGCGTTGCGTGCGGAGGGTGTCGAGGCGGAGGTCGAGGTCGTCGAGCTCCGGGAGTACGCGCACGACCTCGCCGACAACCTGCTCACGGGGTTCCCGAGCACCCGCCTGGGCGAGGTCGTCGGTTCCGTCGTCACCGCCGACGCGCTGGTCGCGGTGACACCGATCTTCACCGGGTCCTACAGCGGGCTGTTCAAGACCTTCTTCGACGTGCTCGACAAGGACGCGCTGGCGGGGACGCCGGTGCTGATCGCCGCGACCGGTGGTACGGCGCGGCACTCGCTGGCGCTCGAGCACGCCGTACGTCCGATGTTCACCTACCTGCATGCGACCGTGGCGCCCACCTCGGTCTACGCCGCCTCGGAGGACTGGGGCGCCGCCGGGGGCGGTCGGGCGCTGAGCGACCGCATCGACCGGGCCGCGCGCGAGCTCGCCTCCCTGGTCGCCGGGACGGGCGCGGGCAGGCGCGGAGCGGGGCCGGTCGACCCGTTCGACGAGCCGACGCCGTTCGAGGAGCTGCTGGCGGGCCGCTGACGTCGTCAAGGCGCTGCCGCGACGTCGCGCACGTGGTAGGCAGGGAACATGTACCAGGTGAACATCGCCGAGGCAGCGCGTTCCAACCAGGCGTTCCGTCGGGTGCTGCACACGACCGGACACGCCCAGCTCGTGGTGATGACCCTGCAGCCGGGGGAGGACATCGGCGCCGAGGTCCACGAGCACAACGACCAGATCCTCACCTTCGTGGAAGGCCGGGTGCGCGCGGAGGTCGCCGGGAAGTCGTCCGACGTCGGACCCGGTGACGTCGTGGTGGTGCCGGCCGGTACCCAGCACAACTTCACCAACACCGGTGCCGACCGGGCCCGGCTCTACACGCTGTACAGCCCACCGGACCACGCCCCGGACACGGTGCACGAGACCAAGGCCGAGGCCGAGCAGGCGGAGGCGGAGCAGCGCGACGTGCCGCCGCCCGAGCACGACTAGCCGAGCAGGACCGGGTAGCGCCGGAGAGGCTCAGGCGGGTCCGGCCAGCCCGTCGAGCACCTCGGCGCCGGGGAGGTCGGCGAGCGCTTTGCCGGCGATCACGAGCTTGGACCCGCGTACGCCGCTGCCGATGACGACGTACGGCGACTCCACGACACGGGTGTCGACCAGCACGGGCCAGTCAGCGGGCACCCCGACCGGCGTGATCCCGCCGTACTCCATCCCGGTCGCCTCGGTCGCGAAGTCGGTGGACGCGAACGACGCCTTGCGTGCCTCGAGGTGCTTGCGTACGACGTTGTTGACGTCGACCCGGGTGTGCGCGAGCACCACGCAGGCGGCGTGCCGCTGCTGCTGGCCGCGCCGGCCGGTGACGATGACGCAGTTGGCCGACACCTCCATCGGGACGTCGTAGGCCTCGCTGAGCGCTGCGGTGTCGGCGTACTCCGGGTCGATCTCGACCACCTCCGCGCCCGGCAGGGCGCCGGCGGCGAGCGCCTCCGCCACCGGGGTCGCCAGCAGGTCTGTCCGGTCGCGTGCGGGTGAGGTCTCCAGACGTCCGATCATGGCCGCCATTGTCGTCCCGGCTACTCTGTGCGCTCACGTCGGGAGGTGGGAGTTGCCGGGGTCGGTGCGCGGGCTGGGGCTGGGCTACGCCCTCGACGCGGTGCTCGGTGACCCTCGGCGCCACCACCCCGTGGCACTGCTCGGACAAGTCGCGCTGGCGTTCGAGCGGCGGGTGTACGCCGACAGCGTGGCCCGCGGCGGCGCGCACTGGACGGTGTGCGTGGTCGTCCCGGTCGCGGCGGCCGCGCTCGCCCCGCGCGCCCGCGGCAGCACGCTCACCACCGCGCTGCTGACCTGGGTCGTCCTCGGGCAACGCAGCCTGGTCACGGAGGGAAACGCGCTCGCCGACGCGCTGGAACGCTCCGACCTCACCGCCGCACGCTCGCGGCTGCCCGCGCTGTGCGGTCGCGACCCGTCGGCGCTGGACCGCGACGGCCTGGCGCGCGCGGGGGTCGAGTCGCTGGCGGAGAACACCTCCGACGCCGTCGTCGCACCGCTGCTGTGGGGCGCGGTCCTGGGCGCGCCCGGCCTGGTCGGCTACCGCGTGGTGAACACGCTCGACGCGATGGTCGGGCACCGCTCGGCCCGCTACCGCCGGTTCGGTCGCGTCGCGGCGCGCGCCGACGACCTGGCGAACCTGCTGCCGGCGCGGGCGACCGCCCTGCTGACATGTGCGGCCGCGCCGCTGGTCGGCGGGTCACCCGCGGCGGCCTGGGCGGTCTGGCGCCGCGACGGTCGCCGGCATCCGAGCCCCAACTCCGGCCAGTGCGAGGCCGCGGCCGCCGGCGCGCTCGGAGTGCGACTCGGCGGCGAGAACGTCTACTCGGCCGGGCGCGAGGTCCGGCCGAGCCTGGGCGACGGCCCGCATCCCGGCACCGACGACGTGCGCCGTGCGGCCACGTTGTGCGGCGCGGTGGGAGTGCTGGGGCTCGGGCTGGCCATGGGCGTCGCCTCCGCGGCCGCAGTCGTCTCCCGGTGGCAGGGGAGGGCGCGATGAAGGGCTCGTTGATGTTCGCCGGCACCACGTCGGACGCCGGCAAGAGCGCGCTGACGACGGCCCTGTGCCGGGTGCTGGCGCGGCGAGGTGTCCGGGTGGCGCCGTTCAAGGCGCAGAACATGGCGAACAACTCCATGGTCACAGTCGACGGCGCGGAGATCGGACGGGCGCAGTGGGTGCAGGCGGTCGCTGCCGGCGCCGAGCCCGAGGCGGCGATGAACCCGGTGCTGCTCAAGCCCGGCAGCGACCGCACCAGCCACGTCGTGGTGATGGGCCGGCCGTTCGGCGAGCTCGAGGCGTCGTCGTTCGCGGGGGAGCGGCGTGCGCTGGCCGAGGCGGCCTACGCGGCCTACGACGACCTTGCGGCGCGCTACGACGTGGTGGTCTGCGAGGGCGCCGGCAGCCCCGCGGAGATCAACCTGCGGGCCAACGACTACGTGAACATGGGGCTCGCCCGGCACGGGGACATCCCGACCGTGGTCGTGGGCGACATCGACCGCGGGGGTGTGTTCGCGGCGCTCTTCGGCACCACTGCGCTGCTGTGCGCCGAGGACCAGGCGCTCGTGTGCGGCTACCTGCTGAACAAGTTCCGCGGCGACCCGGGGCTGCTCGCGCCCGGGCTGAGCATGCTGCACTCGGTGACCGGCCGCCCGGTGCTCGGCGTGCTGCCGTGGCTGTCCGACGTGTGGCTCGACTCCGAGGACGCGCTCGACGTGGCGGCACGCTCGGCCACGTGCGAGGACGAGCCGGTGCTGGAGGTCGCCGTGGTGCGGCTGCCGCGGATCAGCAACTTCACCGACGTCGACGCGCTGGGTGTGGAGCCGAACGTCGACGTGCGGTTCGTGGACTCGTCCGCCGCAGTACGCGAGGCCGACCTCGTCGTGCTGCCGGGCACACGGGCCACCATCGCCGACCTCGGCTGGCTGCGCGAACGCGGACTCGACGACGCCTTACGGCACCGCGCCGCCACCGGGCGGCCGGTGCTCGGCATCTGCGGCGGCTTCCAGCTCCTCGGTGAGCGCATCGACGACCCGGACGCGGTCGAGTCCCGGGGAACGCCGAAGGCCGAAGGGCTCGGCCTGCTGCCGGCGTACACCAGGTTCGGCGCGGACAAGACGCTTCGCCGGCCGACGGGCACCTGGCGGGGCACGGAGGTGGTCGGCTACGAGATCCACCACGGCGCGGTGACCGTCGACGAGGGTGAGCCGTTCCTGTCGGGCTGCCGCGTCGGTGCAGTGTGGGGCACCCTGTGGCACGGTGCGCTGGAGAACGACGGGTTCCGGCGCGCGTGGTTGTCGGAAGTGGCCGCCCAGGCGGGAGTCGAAGGCTTCGAGCCCCGGTCGGACACGTCCTTCGCGGCGCTGCGCACGGCCCGGCTCGATCTGCTGGCCGACGCCCTGGAGGAGTACGCGGACACCGAGGCGCTGCTGGCGCTGGTCGAGCACGGCGCACCGGCGGATCTTCGCTTCGTCGCCCCTGGCGCCCCGGGGGTCGGCACGACCAGACTGTGACATAACCCCGTCGACGAAGGAGGTCGTGATGACGACGAGGACGTGGACCGTGCAGATCCTCCTGGGGGAAGACGAAGACACCACCACCGCCGACGCCGTGCTCGAGACACAGGGCAAGAACGAGATCCGCGGCCACGGCACCAGCAGGCGCAACCCCGACGACCCCTCGGTGCCGATGATCGGGGAGGAGCTCGCGACCGCGAGGGCGCTGTCTGACCTCGCGCACCAGCTCCTCACCACCGCGGCGCGCGATATCGAGAGCTCGACGCGGTCACCGGCCAGCCTGCACCTGTGACCGACCAGGTGGGCGCACGGGGATAGGGTGACGCAGACCTTCGACGACGGCAGAGGAACCCGGTGCGATCCCGGGACGGTCCCGCCACTGTGAGCGCCCTCGCGGGCGTGAGTCAGGAACTCTCCTCGTCGGACCCTTCGACGCGGAGCGTGGACACTCCGGGGAAGGACGCGAGGGATGCGTCACCGACTGCTGCTGCTCTCGACCGCCGACACCGAGCTGCTGGCCGCCCGGCACGCAGACCCCCGATGGCGCGTCGCCAACCCCGCCCGTCTCGACGAGTCCACCTTGGCCGACCTGGTCGGCGAAGCGGACGCGGTCGTGCTGCGTCTGCTCGGCGGAGCGCAGACCTGGCCGGAGGGCCTGTCGCTGCTGCAGTCCGGCGAGGTCCCGCTGGTCGCGCTCGGCGGTGAGGCCGCGCCCGACGCGGAGATGATGGCCCGCTCGACGGTGCCCGCCGGGGTCGCCGGTCAGACCCTCGACTACCTGCGTGAGGGCGGGCGCGACAACCTCGCGGCGCTTGCCGGGTTCCTCTGCGACTCGCTGTTCCTCACCGGTGAGGCTTTCGAGCCGCCGCTGGCGATGCCGGAGTACGGCGTGCACGAGCGCGCCGGCGAGGGTGACGAGGCGTCCGGCGCCGGGCCGACGGTCGGCGTGGTCTTCTACCGGGCGCACGAGATCAGCGGCAACACCGCGTTCGTCGACACCGTCTGTGCGGCCGTGGAGCAGCACGGCGCGGTCGCCCGGCCCGTGTTCTGCTCCAGCCTGCGTGACCCGGACGACCGGCTGCTCGCGCTGCTCGCCGACTGCGACGCCGTGATGGTCACGGTGCTGGCCGCGGGCGGTACCGCCGCGGCCTCCGCCGGTGCGGGCGGGGACGACGAGGCCTGGGACATCGGCGAGATCGCGAACCTCGACGTGCCCGTCGTCCAGGCGATGTGCCTGACCTCGACCCGCGAGGCCTGGGCGGAGTCCGACGGCGCACTCACGCCGATGGACGCCGCGATGCAGGTGGCCATCCCGGAGTTCGACGGCCGGGTCATCACGGTCCCGGTGTCGTTCAAGCAGGTGGGCGACGACGGAGTCCCCGTATACGCCGGCGACCCCGAACGCGCCCACCGGGCCGCGGGTACAGCCGTCCGACTCGCTCGCCTGCGGCATGTGCACAACGCCGAGAAGCGGGTCGCGCTGGTGCTGTCGTCGTACCCCACGAAGCACGCGCGGGTGGGCAACGCAGTGGGCCTGGACACGCCGGCCAGCGCGGTGCGGCTCCTGCGCGCGCTGCGTGACGCGGGCTACGACCTCGGTGGGCTCGACGTCGACACCCTCGACGGCGACACGCTGGTGCACCGGCTGATCGAGGCCGGTGGGCACGACCTGGAGTGGCTCACCGAGGACCAGCTGCGTCAGGCGTGGGCGCGGGTCCCCGCCGACGGCTACCGGGCGTGGTTCGACCGGCTGCCGGAGCAGCTGCGTTCCGAGGTCGTGGACGCGTGGGGCCCGCCGCCGGGTGAGCTGTACGTCGACGACGGGCACATCGTGCTGGCGGCGCTGCGGTTCGGCAACGTCGTACTCGCGATCCAGCCGCCGCGCGGCTTCGGAGAGAACCCGGTCGCGATCTACCACGACCCGGCGCTGGCGCCGAGCCACCACTACCTCGCGGCGTACCGCTACCTCGACGAGGTCTTCGGCGCTGACGCGATCGTGCATCTGGGCAAGCACGGCACCCTCGAGTGGCTGCCCGGCAAGGGGCTGGGCCTGTCCGCGGAGTGCGCCCCCGACCAGGTGCTCACCGACGTGCCGTTCTTCTACCCGTTCATCGTCAACGACCCCGGCGAGGGTACGCAGGCCAAGCGTCGCGCGCATGCCGTGGTGGTCGACCATCTCGTGCCGCCGATGGCACGAGCCGACACCTACGGTGACCTGGCCAAGCTCGAGCAGCTGCTGGACGAGTACGCCACCCTGCAGGACCTCGACCCCGACAAGCTGCCCACAGTGCGCGCGCAGATCTGGACGATGATCAAGAGCGCCGAGCTGCACCACGACCTGCACGTCGACGAACAGCCCACGGACGAGGACTTCGACGACTTCCTGCTGCACGTCGACGGCTACCTCTGCGAGATCAAGGACGTGCAGATCCGCGACGGGCTGCACATCCTCGGCGACCCGCCGGCCGACGAGGCCCGGACCAACCTGGTGCTCGCCGTACTGCGGGCCAGCCAGGTCTGGGGCGGCACCCGCGACGCCGTACCGGGACTGCGTGCCGCGATCGCCGCCTGGGCGGGCCTGGACGAGCAGCGGCTGCTGGCCGCGCCCGGCGCGCCCGCCGACCCCGGGCCGCTCGGCGACGTGGTCGACGGACCCGGTCGCACGGCCGCGGACGTGGTCGACCTGGTCGAGGCCGTCGCGCGCCGGCTCGTGCTCGGCAACGAGACGCTGGGCTGGGACTCGCATGCGATCGACGCCGTCTGCGCGGAGGTCCTGGGCGAGGCGGTGCCCGACGTGGTGAGGGCGCTGCGGTTCGCCGCCGAGGAGCTGGTTCCGCGGCTGGAGCGCACCCGGGACGAGATCGGCACGCTGTTGCACGCGCTGGAGGGCGGCTTCGTGCCCGCCGGCCCCTCCGGGTCGCCCACCCGGGGCCTGGTCAACGTGCTGCCGACCGGCCGCAACTTCTACTCGGTCGACCCCAAGGCGATCCCGTCGCGCAACTCCTTCGACGTCGGTGTCGCGCTGGCGGAGTCGCTGCTGCTCCGGCACCGCGAAGACACCGGCGCGTGGCCGCGCTCGGTTGGCCTGACAGTGTGGGGTACGTCGGCGATGCGCACGCAGGGCGACGACCTGGCCGAGATCCTGTGGCTGCTCGGCTGCCGGCCGACGTGGGACGACGCCTCTCGCCGGGTCACCGGGTTCGAGGTGGTGGAGCTGTCCGAGCTGGGACGACCGCGCATCGACGTGACCGTGCGGATCTCCGGGTTCTTCCGCGACGCGTTCCCACACGTGGTGGCGCTGCTCGACGACGCGGTCACTGCCGTGGCGGGGCTCGACGAGAGCGCCGACGACAACTACGTGCGCGCGCACGTGCTGGAGGACCTGGCGGTGCACGGCGACGAGCGGCGCGCCACCAGCCGGATCTTCGGGTCCAAGCCCGGCACGTACGGCGCTGGGCTGCTCCCGCTGATCGACGCGCGCAACTGGCGCAGCGACGAGGACCTGGCTGAGGTCTACGCCGTGTGGGGCGGCTTCGCGTACGGCCGTGGTCTGGACGGGCGCGAGGCGCGCGTCGACATGGAGTCGGCGTACCGGCGGATGCAGGTCGCGGCCAAGAACGTCGACAACCGCGAGCACGACCTCGTGGACTCCGACGACTACTTCCAGTACCACGGGGGGATGGTCGCGATGGTGCGTCATCTCACGGGCAGCGACCCGGCCGCGTACGTCGGGGACTCGGCCGTGCCGTCGGCGGTGCGCACGCGCACCCTGGGCGAGGAGACGCGGCGGGTCTTCCGTGCCCGGGTGGTCAACCCGCG
Source organism: Nocardioidaceae bacterium (assembly GCA_035557095.1). GTDB lineage: Bacteria > Actinomycetota > Actinomycetes > Propionibacteriales > Nocardioidaceae > JALZDI01. The sequence continues at coordinate 77,731 of DATMEB010000071.1, forward strand.
GTGGATGGCCGCTATGCGCCGGCACGGTTACAAGGGGGCGTTCGAGATGGCGGCGAGCGTGGACTACCTGTTCGGGTACGACGCGACCGCCGGGGTGGTCGACGACTGGATGTACGAGTCGCTGGCGCAGTCGTACGTCTTCGACGACGACAACCGCAAGTTCTTCGACCAGTCCAACCCGTGGGCGCTGCGGGGCATCACCGAACGACTTCTCGAGGCGCATGACCGGGGAATGTGGGCCAACCCGACGCAGGAGACGCTGAAGGGGTTGCGCGAGACGTTCCTGGAGCTCGAAGGGACACTTGAGGATGGCTGAGGCCGACCGGGCGGCCGGGTGGCCGGTGCACGTGGCCGCCTTCGGCGACCTGGATCCGCGCATCGCATACCTGCTGTGGCAGCTGCGCACCGACGTGTTCGTGGTCGAGCAGGAGTGCGCCTACCGCGAGCTCGACGGGCGCGACCTCGAGCCGTCGACGCTGCACGTGTGGGCGGAGCGGAACGGTGAGCCCGTGGGGTACCTGCGCGTGCTGGCCGAGCCCGACGACAGCCGCCGGATCGGCCGGGTCTGCGTGTCTGAGCAGGCACGCGGCGGCGGGCTCGCCGCCGCACTGATGCGGCGGGCGCTGGACGAGATCGGCGCCCGACGTTGCGTGCTCGACGCGCAGTCCTACCTGTCCGACTGGTACGCGCAGTGGGGGTTCACCCTCACCGGACCGGAGTTCCTAGACGATGGCATCCCGCACGTCCCGATGGCGCGTTCGGGGACCAGTCGCTGACCGGGGTGCCGAGGTCGTGGGTGTTGCCGCGGTTGTCGACGAGGTACAGGCGGCCGAGTGGGGAAGTCCACAGGTAGATGCCATTAAAGGGTTGTCGCAGCCGCCAGCCGGCGTGCGTCTTGGCGCGGTGGTGTTTGACGCAGGGTGGGGACAGGTTGTCGATGACGGTCCTGCCGTGGGGCACCGGGGTGGTGTGGTCGATCTGGTTGTGCCGGGCAGGGCGGGTGCAATAGGGGAACGGGCAATGTGGGGTCTTGAGGACGACGGCTTCGCGCAGTCGCCCGCGGGCGAAGCGGGCGTCGGAGGTGTCGCTGTGATCGAGGTCGATCACCGGCTTCACGGTGATGTGCGCGTGGCCGAGGAGGTGCCGGGCCTGGGCGAGTGTGATCGGGCCGACGCCGTCCAGGGTGGCCGCGCCTGCTCGTTCCCGGTTCCACTGGTCGCGCGTGAAATGGACGTACAGGGTGGCTTCGGGCCATGGCTGGCGGTGCTCGACAGGGGACGGGTGGGTGCTTCCGTCAGGTCCCGCAGTAGCGCGTTGCATCAGGGCGATTGCCTGGTAGGGGTTGGTCAGGTGGCCCAACGCCTTGGCGCGGCGTACGTGCACCGGGTCGGTGTCGCCGAGGTCGGCCAGCCAGCCGGCCATCTTGTTCAGCGCGGTGTGGAGGCGCAGCGCGTCAGCGGCGTCGACGGTGAACGCCCCGGCGACCAGCCCGTGCTCTTGCACATGTGGGGGGTCGAGGGTGACGTGTCGGCGATCTCGAGCGGCTTCAGCCTGTCGGTCGGCGGCGTCGGGATCGGTGTCGATGACCACCTGGGTGACGATCTCGCCCAGCCGACGCGCCCCGAGCCCAGCCAGGATCGGCAGTAGGCGGGCTTCGGCCAGCCGCACCTGCTCCAGGCTCAGCGCGCGCGTGGCGTCGGCGACCAGCTTGGCCCGCCATCCCGGGATCCGGCCGTCGGCGAGCGCCGCGAGGACGCGGGGGAGGCGGTAGCGCAGGTCGAGCGCGACAGCGAGCTGGCGGCGGGCGGTGTCCTCCTGCAGGTGCGCAGACGCGGCGAGCTCGCAGAGGCAGAACTCGTCGACGCCTGGTGTGCCGTCCCCGCCGACCTGCACCAGTCGAGCGGCACCGGGCGCGGAGGCGACCTCGGGATCGAGGCTGGTGTGCAGTTCGGCGTAGTCGGCCAACGCGCTGAACCGGGCGGCGTCGCATTGCGCCTTGCGGCGCTCACACGCGGCCGCCCGCTCCAGCAGAGCTGATGCGGCACCTGAATCGAACATACATACGATTCTAGGCTCGATGCCTGCCGGCGAACGGACGAGTTCTGGCCCTGTGCACAACGCAGCAGCCCTGGCGCAACCTCGGGCGCTCGACCGCGCTCGCGGGCTTTGAACCACTCTGCTCGCGAGGCTTTCCTGGACGGCGGTGGGACACAGGCCTAACTTCTGCGGTGAGCACATCGTCCGGCCCGGTCCCCGGGCCGGACGGCGGGTGGGGCCCATGACAACGGGAGGTATCGACGTGTTCATCCAGATCATCCAGGGCAGGTGCACGAAGCCTGAGGAGCTGAAGGCGGCGTTGGAGCGCTGGCGGGCCGACGTCGAGCCGGGAGCTCCGGGTTGGCTCGGCGGGACGTACGGCTTCACCGACGACGGCATGTTCTGCGCCGTCGTCAGGTTCGAGACCCGTGAGGCGGCACTGGCGAACTCAGCGCGGCCGGCACAGGGGGAGTGGTGGGAGAGCGTCGCGCCGTTGTTCGACGGGCCGGTGGAGTTCCACGACTGTGACGACGTCCTGCTGATGCTGGACGGAGGGTCCGACGACGCGGGGTTCGTCCAGGTGATCCGCGGGAGGGTGCGCGACCCCGAGAAGCTGCGGTCGACGATGGACGAGGTCAGCGCGATCCTGCACCGCCAGCGGCCCGAGATCATCGGCGCGACGATCGCGCTCGAGCCCGACGGCACGTTCATCGAGACGGTGGCGTTCACCGACGAGGAGGCGGCGCGCTCGGGCGAGACCAAGGAGATGCCGGCCGAGCTGCGCGAGATGATGGGCGAGATGTTCTCCGGCGAGGAGAGCTACCTCGACCTGCATCACCCGTGGTTCGAGACCCGGGCGGGCGGGGCTCAGTCGGGCACGTAGGCCGACAGCCACCGGGTGGTCTCGGCGTACGCCTCCTTGCGCACCAGCGCCGGTGAGGCGAGTACGTCGTGGACCGCCCCGTCCACCCGCACGATCGTGACGTGCGGCCCGAGCGCGGGCGACCAGCGCGTGATCTGGCGTACGTCGAGCACGACGTCGGTGCAGGTCACGTCGTCGCACCACTCCTGCGGCGTGCTGCTCCGGCTCGAGCACAGGACGAGCACGGGCGTGTCCACGTCGAGACCGCGGTGCAGCCGACGGTGACCGCGACGGATCGCGCGCAGCCAGCCTGCGCGGACCGGGAAGCTCTCCCGCGGCTTCCACTCCAGGTTGAACTCGAACTCGCCGCGGAAGTCGCTGTGCAGGCTCTCGGCGTACAGCGTGCTCACCGTGCGCGGCACGACCTGGTAGGGGCGGCGTAGCCCGATCTGGTCGATCGCGCGGGTGCCCGCGGTGCGCAGCAGCACCGAGCCCTGCAGGTCCAGCCACGGGCTGTTGAGCACGACCGCGTCGGCGCCGACGCGACCCTCCGAACGCAGGGTGTCGAGCCACAGTGCGGCGACGAGTCCGCCGGTCGAGTGCGCGCTGACGACGACCGTGGTGTGGCCGTCGCGCTGCCGGATCCGCTGCAGGGCGGCGTCGAGCTCCGGGCGGTACTCCGACAGGTCCTTGCAGAAGTTCGGCGTCTGGTGCGGCAGCAGGCTGCGGCCGTAGCGACGCAGGTCGAGCGCGTAGAAGTCGAACCCGAGGTCGACGTAGTAGTCGGCCATCTCGGTCTGGAAGAAGTAGTCGCAGAACCCGTGCAGGTGCAGCACGGCGCCGCGTGAGGTGCGTGGCGCACGGCGCCGCACCAGGGTCGCGACCACCGGGCCCTCGTAGTCGTCGGCGAGGTCGATGACCTCGGCCTCGTACGGCTCGCCGAGGATGTCGGTCACCTGTGTCATGCCAGCAGTGTGTCACCGGCAGCCCGCCCACGAAGGCACCGGTGGTCTAGGGTGAGGCCCACTGCGGATGACGCAGCGGAGGAACCCGGTGAGAGTCCGGGACGGTCCCGCCACTGTGAGCGTTCGCCGGTCGAGCCAGCCTCGGACGACCGGTGTCGTGAGCCAGGAACTCCGGTCATCCGCCCGACCATGACGGGCGAGGAAACCCGGAGGCCGGCATGACGCCGTATCCCTTTTCCGCTGTCGTCGGTCACGACGACCTGGCGCTGGCGCTGTTGCTCAACTCGGTCAACCCCGCGATCGGCGGGGTGCTGGT